>CAJXOS010000010.1 GCA_913057725.1 uncultured Lewinella sp. | reverse complement strand
GGTATGCAGAAGTACATGAAGGAGCTCGTGCCGAGTGCATTTGAGGACCTTATTGCGATGAACGCCCTGTACCGTCCTGGTCCACTAGAATACATTCCAAACTTCATTGCACGTAAGCATGGCCGAGAGCCCGTTACTTACGATTTGCCGGCAATGGAGGAATACCTGGAAGAAACCTACGGTATCAATGTCTACCAGGAGCAGATCATGTTGCTTTCGCAGAAGTTGGCGGGTTTCACCAAGGGTGAGGCCGACATGCTGCGTAAAGCGATGGGTAAAAAGAAAAAGGCCCTGCTAGATAAAATGCTACCCAAGTTCATTGAGGGTGGTGAAGAGCGTGGGCATCCAAAAGAAAACCTGGAAAAAATCTGGAAAGACTGGGAAGCTTTTGCATCCTATGCCTTCAACAAGTCGCACTCTACTTGTTATGCTTTCGTAGCCTTCCAGACAGCCTATCTGAAGGCACATTACCCAGCCGAATTCATGGCTTCGGTATTGACTAACAACAAGAGTGATATTTCCAAGATTACCTTCTTCTTGCAAGAATGTAAACGGATGGGACTAGATGTATTAGGACCAGACATCAATGAATCCGTATCCGACTTCTCGGTAAACGTCAAGGGGCAAATTCGTTTTGGTCTTTCTGCTCTGAAAGGAGTAGGAGAGGGGCCTGTTTCTGCGATCCTTGAAGAACGTGACGAAAGTGGCCGTTTCAACAGTGTCTTCAACTTGCTGACTCGACTTGATCAGGGAGCTATCAACAAGCGTGTGCTGGAAAGCCTTGCGCTGGGTGGTGCTTTTGATTGCTTTGAGGAGATTCACCGGGCGCAATTCTTTGCTCCTTCTGATAAGTACGACACTTACATTGAGCACTTGGTTAAGTATGGCTCAGCCTATCTCAAGCAAAAGATTAGTGCGGCCACTTCCTTGTTTGGAGCGATCCAGGAGGAGGTTATGATCGAAGAACCATCACCGCCAGAATGCCGGGAGTGGAGTCTGATTGAGAAGCTCGATAAAGAAAAACAGGTGACGGGCATCTTCATTTCAGGGCATCCGTTGGATGATTACCGAATGGAGGTAGAAAACTTCGTGACTTGTTCGCTAAATGCTATCGATCAGCATCAGCAGCGATCGCAAATTCTGCTTGCTGGTTCTGTGACTGCCGTTCGCCATATGGTCTCGAAAAACGGTAACGGTTGGGGAATCTTCACCATCTCTGATTTTGATGGTGAACTAGAATTCCGCCTCTTCGGAGAGGACTACCAAAAGTTTAAGCATTTGCTAGAGCCAGGCAAGGCGATCTTCATCAAGGCAGGTTTCCAAAAGTCATGGAGAGATGAAAGTCTGGAGCTCCGGATCAAGGATGTATCTCTCCTTGAAAGTGTAGGAGATACCATGACGAAAGGTATACGCCTGACATTGCCATTGGAGCGTTTGACCACAGAAGTCGTGGAGAACTTAGACCAACTATGTGAGAAACATAAAGGACCGCATCAGCTGCGGATGGTGATTCTTGATCGACAAAATCGAATTAAACTGCCACTGGCAGCTAGGTCGCGGAAAGTGAAAGCTGATAACGATTTTGTTCAAGAGCTTAGCCGTCTAGGTGTCGATTATAAGATCGAACGTTGATATTAGAAAAACGTATTATCTTTACAGTAATAACTTTTTAAGTGACTCGTCCTTAAGTTTTAGTTTAAACAAAAGGCGAGCACCGTGTTTATACTAAGTGAGTATCTGACCCAGATAAGCAAATCCAACTTTTAAGGAAGCTATTACCCCTTTGTTTTAACCGTGTACGTGAAAAAATAATTCCAAAAACATGTTCTTCCTTATCCTTAAAGGGAGAATAAAGCTATTTCTAGGTGCAATATTGTTGTTGGCATTTATGCCGGCTAGTGCACAATTATTAGAGCGTGTAGCTTTTTCTCTCACCCTACCTGACGGGCAGACAGGTGGTATCAGACAAAGATCAACCATTACCAAGCTGGTTCAACGGCCGGAGGGCATCTACGTGCTTACGGAAAGAGAAGGGTGTTACCTACTTTCTGCCAAGCCTACCCAGCAGCACATTCTGCTAGCTCAACCCAACGATCGTCGGGAGCAATTCAACCATCTTTTCAAAAAAGGAAAAGACGTGCATCTGGTAGTAAATTACCATGCACTACGGCCATTATCTTCTGAAGAAAATGAGCCTGCTCGTTTTGCCTCTCGCTATTTTGCTAATACCGTCCAACCTACCTCTATACACTTTAGTGATAATGGTAAAATCGTAGTAGGTACCGCATTAGATGGTGTTTTTGTTTTCGAGCAAGACCAGGCAGGAAACTATGATAATGTGCCAGAGCGGTTCTCCACTGCCGGCAAGATGCTACCATCAAATGTAATTCATACGATTTTTGAAGACCGTAGTGGTACTATCTGGGTCGGTACAGATCGTGGATTGGCAACGATTAGCCGTGATACTGTTTACAACCTGGGAGTGGGACCAGCATTTGAACCCAATTGGTGGCAACGCTTTTGGGGAGTAGAGGGCCCGCCACCATTGTACAATGGTCCTGTTAAGGCCATCACGGAGTGGGGTGACAGTATCCTGTTTGCCAGCAATGATAAACTGTATAAAATCCCCTCACATCCGGAGGAACTTTCTGAGCTGCATAGCTATGATTTATCCAAGCATGATGAAGAGGCGCTAGCAGAGGTTAAGGAAATACTAGTAGACCTTAACGGTGAGGTTTGGATCGCGGCACGCCAGCTTCTCAACTACAGTATTGGAGAAGATCAATTGCGGGTTATCGGTGTGCAGCAAGGCCTGCGTGGACAAGGTGTTTCTACCTTGATGGAGGATCCTGAAGGTGGCTTCATCTGGGTGGGTACCCAACGTGGAGGTCTGTACCGGTTCAGCAATGATCGCTACTCGAGGATCGGGCACTGATCCTTCTTCCTGACTATTGTTATTTCTTATCCAACAGCAAGGGCCTGAACCAGTAGTGTACTGGCCAGGCCGCAATCCTGCTGAAAAAAACGCTATCTAAGCAGCCTGTTCGCTACGCTTGTCGAGGAAGATGAAGTCGTGGACGATAATATCCACTGAGAGACGCTCTACACCGTCTTTATCGGTATAGCGGTTGTAGCGAAGTTGGCCCTGTACAGCGAGCTTACTCCCTTTCCGGGCATACTGTCCTAGTACTTCAGCTTTGTTGCCAAAGGCCACACAACGATGCCATTCTGTTGCGGTAATCCGATCACCTTTCTTGTTGTTATAAGAGGTATTCGTGGCTAAGCTGAAGCTGGTCATGGTACTCTTCTTGTTCGTAGTGTTGGTTACGGGATCTTTACCAAGGTTGCCGATAAGAGTTACAGAATTTTGTACGGTATTCATAAGAATTGGTATTGTGCTCGGGGTTCGTGTTAATCCGTCCTAGCATTGTGGAGGGATGGGGGTTCCAAGCGAGTCGCTGCCGATTGGAGAGCGCGGCGCCCGAGCTGTTAAGAAAAATGTTTATTGACTTTTAGTTCGCACAATCAAGTTGTTGTTGACTGTGCTAAGATTATGGAAGGCTTACAATGTCTACTGTTACATGAGCCGGAATTCGTTGACGATAATCTCGGTTCGGGTACGTCGTTCCTGGCCGGCCCCGGAGGTCTTATGCCGAATCTTGCCTTGGACAACAACGGAGGCTCCCTTTTTCAAAAAGACTTGCATCATCTCGGCCACCTTACCCCAACCTACCAGTTGGTGCCAGGTTGTTTCTATTCGTTTGCTGCCGCTCATATCGCGGAATATTTCTTTAGTTGCAATAGGGACACGGGCAACTGAATTGCCATTGTCTAGGGCCTTATAATCTACATCTCGTCCAAGGTTTCCAATGAGTTGCACATGATTGCTAAGAGAGTTCATTTACGCTGATTTTAGTTGTTTTACTTCGAATACGGTTTTGCACAACGCTAATGTTTTTCAGGCCTGAAGGAGAACGCGTTTGGCATTTTGCCGATAGCTGAACCTGCTTTCAACTGACGACATCACAAAGGTGCAGGACTTGACAACTAAGAGTCGTATAATAAACGTTTAATGGCGTTTGTAAACGTTTGTTTTCGTTTGTAAACGAATGATTTTGATGTAAATATCTGATTTACAGTTGGTTGTTTGGATTTTTGAATTTAAAGTTTTTTATCCTTTTTTAACCTCTATAGCTGTATGCTAGTGTGGTAATCTAATGGTCTTGTCATTAGGTACTTAGCAATTTCCTGAATCAGAAGGTGGTTGATGTATAGAAAGTAGATGTACCTAGCTTTCGAGAAACACAAGGCTATCTACCACCACTTTTGTCGGTGGAGAACTGCTGGTAGCCAATAGTAAAAATGAAGGGGGAACGTTGTAAACGGGTAGGTCGCTGGTATCAGAATTCGATCATACGGATTGGAGGTGCTAAATGAACTTATTACCGAAGCGCCTTTAGTAACCGCTTGCTATCTAGGTATTCGAAGTGGCGAGATCTGATACTAAACGTTTCATCTAAAATTACCAAGCTAGGGGCGGTGAATTGCCCATCGCGTAGGGCGAGCAATTGGGCGACTTGATGAAGAGGAGTGCGGGATTGTCCTATCTGATCATTGATTAGCTGTCGACCGCTGAAGGAGACCACAGCATCACTTTCTGCATTGAAGCGCACGGCATAGTATTCTTCATTTAGTAATTCGATCACTTCAGCTTTAGTAAATACCACTCTGTCCATTTTGCGGCAATAGACACACCAGTCCGTGTAGAAATCGATGAATACTTTTTTTGGCTGTACTGCCAGAGAATCTTCAAGCTGTTCAAAGCTGAGCCAATGCACTGATTCCGCTTCCTGTGCACTCACACAAGTACACAGGAAAAACGAAAGGATAGTCATTGAAGCTATAAATCTTACCATTAATGCAGGTTGCCGATTTTCACTGAGAAGAATACTGAGCGCGGTGCTGCTGGTCCGTAAACAAAGTCTGAATCACGTTCTGGTCCAGAATCAAATTCCGGCTGATAGCTGTTGAAAAGATTGCGTACCCCTCCACTGAACTCCAAATGGAAATCCTCGGAAACATCGATGTGGTAGCTCGCCTTAAGATTTACATCTAAGAATGCATCCGAATCGATTAAATCCAAAAAGCCATCATCACCCACAACCCGTGGTACAACCATAGAGCCGGTGTACGTTCCTGTGACGTCAATTTTGAAAGCATCGCTAAAGCTGTAGTAAGAGGTAAAGTAGCCGTAGAGATTCGGAGTTCTCACAAACTCATCTATCGCCACTATGTTCTCACCTCCGTCTTCCGGTTCAAACAATACTTGAGACTCCTCATAACTTGTTTGTTGCGCAGTACCTCCAAGCTGGAAAGCAAATTTGCCGGAAGGCGAAAAACCTGCCTCAAAATTCACTCCTGACACAGTGGCGCCCTGGCCATTCCTGACTTCTTCCAAGATCGAGCCATTGGGTAGTGCAGCACCTGTACTTACCTGGGTAAAGGGATTTTGCAATTGAGTATAGAAGCCTTCAACTAGTAGATTGACTTGTCCCAAACCCATGTTGTTGGTATAATTCAAAGAACCGGTATAGGAATTCGAAGTTTCCTTGTCCAAGTCTTCTGAGATAATTACAAAGAGTGGTTCACCCCCTACAGAAGAAATGTGAAGGTCTTCATTGAAGGCCTGTGGTGCACGGAACCCTCGTGCATATCCTCCTCTAAACCTCAGATTTTCATTGACCTTGTATAGTAATGTAGCTCGTGGGCTAAAGACCCCCACCTTCACATCTACCTGCCTGTCTATGCCTCCAATACTGTAGGTTCCATCTACATTTGATACGTCGTACCTGCCTCCAAGCAGTGCTGTAAACCGCTTGCTTGGCTTCCACTCATACTGGGCAAATAAACCGGTGGTATTTACGCGCTGGTCAATCAGTCGATCATAACCCTTTATCTCATCTTGGGTGTCATAGGCCTGGTTTTCGACGCCGACTGTAATTACATCATTGTTGCCGAAGTAGTGATTGTACTGCAGCCCTCCTACTATCGCCAGGTCTTCCGTCAAACCGTAGGCATTAATAGCAAGAATACTGTCTGCTGCTGTTCGGCCACCGCCCAAGCCGCCATAATAACTATCGCGTTGGGTGCTTTGAGCGGAAGCGTAGATCGAGATCTTATTCCGATCGTTCTTGCTCCATTGGTCGTAATTGATCCCTCCAAAAAAGGTGTTGTGGTCCAGCTCCTCGGTAATATCCGTAAAGTGAGGAGCGAGGTCTAGACGGTTACCACCTCTTCGGTATTCTTCTAGAGCACTAAAATCCAGGGTGATCTTACTGCGTTCTCCTGGCTTAAAGAAGGCTTTTGCACCCAGGACGGTATTCTCGAGTAATACCAATTCGGTAAAGCCATCTCCATTAGCATCGTAGCTATCGCGGTTGCGGCTCATCCCATAGAAGGTAACTCCACTGGTTAGTGATTCATTGACCACCGAACCATTGAAGTTGAAGGTTTGGTCTAGAGCGTCTTCATCAATAAGTGCAGTATTAGAGCCGATTTCCCAGGAGTTTTCTACAGGGTCCTTGGTAATGATATTGATCGTACCGGCAATAGCATTCGATCCGTAAAGCGCTGATCCACCGCTGCGCACCACTTCTACCTGCTCGACAATATTGGTAGGAATTTGATCCAGGCCATATACGCTGTTTAGGGCACTGAAAACCGGTCGGCTGTTAATCAAGATTTGTGAATACGCTCCTTCTAATCCGTTGAGACGAACCTGGGTAAAGCCACAGTTTTGGCAGTTGGTTTCCACCCGAACACCGGGCTGGTAATTTAGCCCATCGGAAATAGCAATAGATTGGGTGGCGTTGAATAATTTGTCATCGATTACTCCCACTACTACGGGGTTGTTAGCTCTGTCTAGTTCATAGCGAGTGCCTGATACGACCACGCTTTCGAGATTCAGAACGTCTTCCTGCAAAGCAAAATTCTTATTCAAAGACTGTCCGTCCTTTAGCGTAATCTCTTCTGAGGTGGTGAGAAAGCCCAAGAATGTAGCCTTGACAGTATAGGTGCCAGCGGGAATTTCCTCAATGGTGAAATTGCCATAGGTATCAGTAATTTCTCCAAGGGTAGTGCCTTCAAGGGCAACAGTAGCAGCTCCCATTGGCTCTCCAGATAGACTATTCACCTTACCTGTTAGTGCAGCGTGCTGGGCAGCGACTGAGATGCTAAACACCAAGAGCAGATTACAGAGTATTATTTTATAGTAGCTAATTTTCATTGTTAGGGTGCGTAAGGACAGTTATTAGACAAGGCAAATTTAATAATTTAGACTAATCTAATAACAAGTTTAAGGCGATTTTGATTGCTTTTGCCTCAAGAAATTAATGGTCACTTTATTTCTGGGCTATTATCTATGCGTTCTGTATTTCCTCTGCGGGTAATTTGAACAGCATGTTTATCCAATAGCAGTTTCTAGTTTTGACTACCGAACGTACAGTTTCTAAACCATAAGCCTATCGTACAGTTAGATTACAAAGGCCATAGAGTCTTCTCTTAAAATCCCCTTTATGCATCCTTTTCGAGCTTATATTTCTGAATACACGAGTCTGGCGGATCAAGATTGGAAGCTTATTGCCGATTGTCTGGAATCGTGTAGCTACCCGAAAGGAACTACACTGCTATTGGAAGGCAAGATTTGCCGGAAGCTTTATTTCCTAGAACAAGGTCTTCTACGGTATTGCGTGAATCGAGACGGGAAGGATGTGACGAAGTATTTCACGGAGCCTCCTTATTGCTTTACTTCTCAGAGAAGCTTTAGCCAAATGTTGCCTGCGCAAGAGAGTATTGTAGCCTTAGAGGATAGCTACGTTTGGGAAATGAGTAGGGAGGATGCCTTTCGATTGCTCGAAGTGTCTCCTAGCTGGAATACCTTCGTGCGGCAGTTGATTCAAGAGGTACAGCATTATACCGAATTAATCCTTGATGATCTTCAAAATTATACGGCGGAGGAGCGTTACATACGCATGATGCAGGAGCGAGATAGCCTGCTCGGCAAAGTACCCTTAAAACATTTGGCCAGCTACCTGGGAATAGCTCCACAGTCTTTGAGCCGTATTCGTAAACGATTTTACGAACAAGGTCGGAACTTAACATAGGTGCAGTAGATGCCATGATAAGCCGACGAGCTTTGTGTTGCAAATTCAAAGCATATGAAATTATCACTTATTGCAACACTCCTAATCATGAGTAACACTTTACTTGGCCAACAGAAAGAGCCTTCTAACAAACATTTTTGGCACAGTCTTCCAACCACCGCCGATCGAAATGCTGTTTGGCAAACCTGGACGGATGTACCCAATTGGAAAACCTGGGATACAGGACTTCAAGATGCCACTATCAATGGCGCATTCACGTTGGGAGCTAAGGGAACAATCCTGTCATTGGAAGGCCGTACCTCCAAGTTTGAAGTGGTGGCTATCGACCCTGGCATTAGCTACACGATTAAGACGCGTTTGCCGCTAGGCAGTCTATACGTAAAACGTTACATGACAGATGATGAGTTAGGCCTGACCTTTACCCATGAGGTTTGGTTTGCTGGCCTTACTAAAGGTATTTTTGCCAAAGCCTTTGGGGCTAATTTTCGGGTACTATTGCCGGAGGTAATGCAAAATGTCAAGAGAATCGCTGAGGCCCAGACCAAGGAACAATAGCTTGTCTTATCTTGAGCGCATGAAACTTGCTCTCGTTCAATTTCGCTCGACAACTGGAAATTTGGCTGACAATTCCGCAAGGCATCAACAATGGATTCGGCGTGCTAAAGCTGCGGGAGCCAAGCTTGTGGTTTTTCCCGAACTCTCCCTTACCGCCTATGAGCCAGAATTAGCGGATAAGCTAGCTGTGGCACCTGATGATCAGATGTGGGAAAATTGGCAGGAATTCTGCCAGAACGAGCAAGTCTCTTTTGCTTTAGGAATGCCTATTCGCCAACCGAAAGGAATTGAGATCGGCCTCGTTCTGTTTCAGCCCGATCAGAAACATCAAATTTACTCCAAGCAATACCTCCATGCAGATGAGGAACCTTACTTTGCTTCTGGAAAAGGATGGGATGGCTGTTGGCAGGAGGTAGGTGTAGCCTTTGCTATCTGCTATGAATTGTCAGTCCCCGCTCATGCCGAACGGGCTCATCAATGCGAAGCCAGTATCTACCTGGCTAGTGTAGCAAAATTCGAGAATGGAATCACTCCAACTCACCAACGGCTCGCAGCGATTGCAAAACAGTATCAAATGACCACACTTATGGTCAATGCCATTGGCGAAGCGGATGGGGGGCTCTGTGTTGGGCAATCTGCCGTTTGGGATAAGAGTGGCCGCTGTATTAATTGTACTGATGACCAACAAGAAAGCCTGTTGCTATTTGATACTGCAACAGGCCATTCTGAAATCGTATTGGTCTAATCCGCGGTTAGGTGTTTATTCCGCTACAGCTAGGTATTTATCTGGCTGTTGTTCGAAGCTAACTTTACAACCATCGCAGCAGAAGTAAACCTTTTCGCCTTGATGTTCAAGGACGTGTTTGGCAGCGCTTTTCAGTACAGGTACCTGACAGACGGGATTAATATAGTAATCACCATCTTGCATGGTTTTCGCTACTTTCTGTTCGGCAGTAGTTTCTTCGGTATCAGCACTTTCCGAGCGGAAGTCTTGAATGATTTCTGCCAAGATACTAATAGCTACTTCATGAGGTGTTTTAGCACCAATGTCTAAACCCGCGGGTGTTTTTATCGTCTTCAGCTGATCAAAGGTGGCACCCATTTGTCGCATCTCTGCGTAAATTGAATTCGCCTTCTTTCGAGAGGCCACGAAAGCCAGATAGCTGCTGCCCATTCCTAGGGCTTTGTATAGCGCTTCTGCGTCTCGCTCACCCTGGGTGCAAACAACTACGTATTGATTGGCGCGGGGCGTTTCTGAGACCTCAAATTCATCAAGAGCTACAAGCTTATCCGCTTCCGGGAATACATTCACATCAGTGCTACTCATTACTACCTCTACCTGATACTCCATGGCCTTTGAAATTTTGGCTAGGGCCATGGCAATATGAGAGGTGCCGAAGATTAAGATCTGCGGTTTGGGTAGCACCGGCTCAATGTATACTTCTACCTCCCCGCCGCTTTGGCAGGTCATAGTGTACAACTTAGTGCTGGGGCCATAGGCCTGAATAGCATCCGGGCTGATATGTACCATCCGAGGTTTACGATCCTGAAGCGATAACAAAGCCTCCTTCAGTACAATGCCTCGGGTGCAACCGCCACCAATCCAACCATGAATCTGGCCATCTTCTGTAATGATGGCTTTGTCTCCAGGCTTGCCTGAAGAAGGAATCTTGCGGCGAACGATAATCGCAGTAGCGTAAGCCTGGTTACCCTGATTGAGTGTGTTTGCGGTTTGCAAGAATGTATTATGCATCCTGTAGTATGTTTTCAAGTTCGAGTAAGCTGGCAAAATTATGGGCGGCACCAAAATGGTCGAGTGTCGGAAGGGCGGTTTTCATCCCCTCTTGGATAGGCTCGTAGCCACGCATCCCTTTTAGTGGGTTCAGCCAGACCAGCTTTTTCGATCTCAGCTTAATTTTCTGAATGGCGCTGTCTAGTACTTCGGGTTCACCGGTATCCAGGCCATCACTTAATATTAACGTTATAGTATTGCCATTTAGATGACGCTTAGCGTAGTCATCATTAAATTCTTTGAGACAATCACCAATCTTGGTGCCACTAGACCAGTGTGTTACGTACTGCGACACCATCATTAAACTCACCGCTAGGTCGCGGTCAGAGATATAGTCGGTGATCCGCATCAGCTTAGTACTAAATGCGAAGGCTTCAATTTGCTTAAAGTGGTGCCGTAAAGACCAAAGGAATTTCAGGAGATAAAAGGAATATTTGTCCATGGAGCCGCTGACATCCAGTAGGACCAAGAGACGATATTTTTCTCGTTTTGCCTTAATGCGTTTCAAGTCAATAATGGTACCCCCATTCTGAAGGTTTTGCCGAATGGATTGGCCAATATCGATGCTTCCTTTTTTGCTTTTCTTTTTCTTGCGCTTCAGACGCAAACTCATTTCCCGAATGAGCTTTTCGGATATCTCATCCAATAATGCAGTCTGGCTATTAGAAAGCTGGGTGAAGTCTGTTTTTTTGACCGTCTCCTTTGCATTGGCACCGCTGGTGTTTTTGCTCTCTTCGCTCTGTTCGTTGGAGTCGGATTTTCCCTGGCCTACCATTACCGCCACGCTACGAGGTGCCTTAACTATCTTCTTTTGATTCTTGTAGTCGCGCTTATCCTGGATGCGAGTGCCTTTTTTACGCCAGAATCGGGCGTACAGCTGCCGGAAAGGCTCGCGCTCTTCTTCGGCATTGCAATACAAAGCGGCAAGCGCGTATTCAAATAGGTCGCGGTCCAACCACAGACCACGCAGTGCAGCCAAGGTCGCATCCTGGCTGCACTGCAATCCGGCACTGAAACCGGCCTTTCGAGCGAATTGACTGAAACCAACTAGCGCTTCGGTAAAGGAATTATAGTGGCTGTAGTGATCCATAAGCAAGTGGGGAAGGACGAGGTGGGAGGTCGGAGGTGGAGCTTAGCATTAGATTGAGAATGTTTCTCACTTCAGATTTCCTACTTCCAATTTCCCATCTCCTCTTTCCTACTTTTCATCATGATTGGGCTTAGCTCTTTCCTTAGCCATTTCAGCAATGCGCTTGCGTACAGCGTCAGCGTCTACTCCGAATGTACGATCACCTGGTAGGTTTAAGCTGTTGTAATGGGCATTGCTTTGCTCCTTCTCGCTTTGAAGTACTTTCTTCTGATCTTCGTATTCCTTCAATTGTGACATACGTAGTGGTTTTTATTTGTGACGAATTTTATGAGTTCAATTAACCAAATACTTCCTGGCTCACCAACTTGATGTCGTGGTCTGACTTCAATAGGCAGGCTAAGCTATGGTAAATGGCATTATCTGTTCCATTGAGGGTAGCAATACCGCGCGCCCAGTCGATAGTCTCTGCAATTCCTGGTGACTTATCTAACTTCAATTGCCGGATTTGCTGTACGTAGTCTGCTAATTGCTCAGCAAGTTCTGCCTCAATGTTTGGAATATGCTTCTGGATGATCTTAATCTCCTTATCCCGATCTGGGTAATTAACCCAATGGTAGAGGCAACGGCGCTTTAAAGCATCGCTTAACTCTCGTGTACGGTTCGAAGTTAAGATAACAATTGGTCTTTCGACGGCTTTGATCGTACCTAACTCTGGGATGCTGATCTGGAAATCAGAAAGGAGCTCCAATAAGAATGCTTCAAACTCTTCATCTGCACGATCGATCTCATCAATGAGTAAAATCTTGCGTTTAGGAGAGCTGATGGCTTCTAATAATGGCCGCTTCAGTAGGTACTCTTCGCTGAAGATGAGTGCCTCTTTCTCTTTTTCTGAGATATCGCTTTGCTCATGAATCTTGATGGCCAACAATTGTTTTTGATAATTCCATTCGTAAATGGCATTGTTGACATCAAGTCCCTCGTAGCACTGGAGGCGAATCAAGTCGTGACCCAGGTAGCGAGATAGCAGATAAGCCACCTGCGTTTTACCAACACCAGGAGGCCCCTCTAGCAGTAGTGGTTTCTCCAATTGGAGTAGTAGAAAAAGAACTGTAGCCAGTTCTTCTTCTACCACGAATCCCAGCTCATCCAGTGCTGGAATGAGATCTTTGGGGTTAGTATGCATCCTACTTCCCTCCTTTAAACATTCCACCAAGCATGCTCTTCACTACCGTGCCAGCAAGCTTGCCAGCATTGAGTGAATTGTCAGCCTCACCTTCGGTAGGTTCGTTGCCAGCTAATTTATTGCGGAAATTGTCCACGAATTGGTTGAGAAGCTGATCAGATACGTCGTTGATCAGACGGGAACCAAACTGAGCGAGCATACCAATAATGGTAATGTCCATTGTAAAATCTACGTGCGTTTTTCCATCCTGCTCAGTAAGTACGCCGTTCATGATCATATCGGCACTACCCTTACCCTTACTATCCAGGCCGCGGCCCTTGAGGGTCATTTTGTAGTTGGATTCGTCCAACTCTACAATTTCGATATCGCCGGCATAAGCAGCTTTAATTGGGCCAAACTTGGTCACCACTTCACCTTTATAGTTGCGGTCATCCACTTTTTCGGTGATAGCAGCACCTGGTACACAGGTTACAATTTCCTCTGGGTTAGCTAGGCTTGCCCATACGGTAGCAATCGGCTGCTCAATGTCGAATTGCTTATTTATTTTAGTATTCATTAGAATTTTTTTTGATCTCTTGATGCTGGTCAATCCAGCTCGGATGATTCAGTCATTGAATTGAAACGGTAGAGCGCAGCGGTTCTGCCTTGCCCTACCATTTTCGTCATTTTCTATTCCTCATCGAAATATCCAACGGCCTTAAGCTCTTTGTACAGCTTGTAAGGTGTCACTGGAATTTCGAGGTGCTTGATACCTAAGTGAGATACAGCATCAACAATTGCATTTACAATCGCTGGAGGTGCACCTACCGTTGGTGATTCTCCTACACCCTTAGCACCGATTGGGTGGTGAGGGGCTGGAGTAACGGTATGGCCGGTCTCCCAGTTCGGAGACTCCACAGCAGTAGGTACTAGGTAGTCCATGAAGGTACCGTTAAGGATGTTACCGGCTTCGTCGTAGATCAACTCTTCGAACATAGCTGGTGCCAATCCTTGCGTCAAACCACCGTGTACTTGTCCTTGTACAATCATCGGGTTGATGATGTTACCACAATCATCGATCGCTACGAAACGACGAATCTTGATGGCACAAGTTTCTGGATCGATATCTACAACGCAGATATATGCACCAGAGGGGAAAGTTAGGTTTGGTGGATCGTAATAGTGGGTAGCTTCAAAGCCAGCCTCCATGCCAGGAGGGTGGTTGGTGTAAGAAGCAAATACAATCTCCTGGATCGTCTTAGACTTCTCTGGAGCACCTTTTACGAAGAACTTACCAGGCTCCCACTCCAAGTCTTGCTCACTCACCTCTAGGAGGTAGGCAGCAATCTTCTTAGCCTTGTCGCGTAGCTTACGAGCGGCCATAGCGGCAGCAGCACCAGCGGTAGGCGTACTACGACTAGCGTAAGTACCCAAACCATAAGGTGCGGTATCGGTATCCCCTTCTTCGATCTGGATGTGCTCCATTGGAATACCCAATTCTTCCGCAACGATCTGTGCGTAAGTGGTCTCGTGACCTTGTCCCTGAGACTTGGTACCGAAGCGAGCAATGGCTTTGCCCGTAGGGTGTACCCGAATCTCGGCACTATCAAACATCTTCACGCCCAGGATGTCGAAGTCTTTGGATGGCCCAGCACCTACCACCTCAGTAAAGGTGGAAATACCAATCCCCATAAACTTACCTTCTGCGCGCAGACGTAATTGCTCTTCACGCAATTCGTCGTAACCTACGGCATCCATAGCTTTCTGCAGTCCGGCGTGGTAGTCACCACTATCGTACAACCAGCCCGTTGGTGAAGGCCAAGGGAATTGTTCTTTCTTAATGAAGTTGTCCATGCGCAATTGTGCTGGATCTTTACCGACCTCACGTGCGAACACGTCCGTTAAGCGCTCGATTGCGTGTACGGCTTCTGTTACACGGAAAGAACAACGATAAGCTACACCGCCAGGAGGCTTGTTGGTGTATACGGCGTCGGCTTCCATGTAGGCAGCACCATAGTCATAAGACCCGGTACCGATAGAGAACAAGCCAGTTGGAAACTTCGAAGGGTTAGCAGAAGCATCGGTATAACCATGGTCTGCCAAAACCTTAAAGCGAGTTGCTTGGATCTTACCATCCTTGGTTCCAGCCATTTCTGCGGTAATATGGTAGTCACGCGCAAAAGAGTCAGCCTGGAGATTTTCACTGCGGTCTTCTACCCACTTCACTGGTGCACCAGTCAAGAAGGAAACTGCAATAGCGATAACGTAGCCAGGGTATACTGGCACTTTACCACCAAAACCACCACCAATATCCGGAGAGATCACGCGGATCTTCTCTTCTGTAAGACCTACGTGTCCAGCTACCAGTGCGATTACCGTACGAATAGCGTGCGGCGCCTGGGTAGTCATGTACATGGTCAGGTGGTTCTCCACCTTGTTGTAGGCAGCTACACAACCACAAGTCTCGATAGAAGCTACGTGGATACGTGGGATGTGCATTTGCTGGCTAACAGTGATGTCAGCATTTTCGAAGACATCATCAGTCTTCTCTTTGTCGCCTACTTCCCAGTGCCAGATGTGGTTGTCTTCTTTGCCTTCCTTGTCAGAACGCAAAACTGGTGCTTCTTCGTCAAGCGCCTTGAACGGATCCATTACGGGCTTCATCGGCTCGTAATCAACGCGTACGGCTTCCTTACCATCACGCGCTGCGTAACGATCGGTAGCGATAACGGCACATACCTCCTGCGCCTGGTACATAACAGTATCGGTAGGGAGTACCATCTGCGTATCAGACATCAAGGTTGGCATCCAGTGCAGGTTGTACTGCTCCAGATCTTTACCTGTGACCACGGCTATTACGCCTGGGATCTCAAGCGCCTTAGAGGCATCAATATTCTTAATTTTTGCATAGGCATAAGGACTCCGCACAATATCCATGTGTAGCATGCCAGGCAGCTTCACATCGTCTACGTAGTTACCCTTACCCTGGATGAAACGAGCGTCCTCCTTCCTTTTCTTGGAGTGCCCCATTCCACCGATTTCCTTGGATGTTTTACACTGTATCATTGATGATTTTTTTGCTTTGTAAGGATCGAATAATTAATGCCCGATTTTCTTCTTTGAGTGCAGGAATAACTGATTGATAATGATGTTTTTCAAGCGAAAAGAAGAAAGACCAAAGAGGGCCTTAATTTTTGATCAAAATGCACTTGTAAAGGGTTTATACGAATTCAGGTTCAGTAGATGGCAGCTCTTTATCCTGCATCTTAGCTGAAGTCCATTGAATAGCCTTCACGATATTATTGTAACCAGTACAGCGGCATAGGTTGCCAGCAATACCCCAACGGATTTCGTCCTCGGTTGGATTAGGGTTCTTCTCCAGCAGCTCCACGGCACGCATCATCATGCCTGGGGTGCAGAAACCGCAGTGCAAGGCGTGATTCAAGTGGAAACCTTCCTGGATCGGATGTAAGCCCTCTTGCGTAGCTAAGCCTTCTACTGTAGCTATCTCTTTACCGTCTGCTTGTACGGCGAGAAGAGTGCATGATTTTGCCGAACGGCCGTCAATCAAAATAGTACAAGCGCCACAGCTGGAGGTATCACAACCAATGTGTGTGCCCGTCATAGACAATTGCTCACGAATCAGGTGAACAAGCAGGGTACGTGGCTCTACTTCTAATGTATGTGCCGTCCCGTTGATAGTTATGTTGATGGTCTTTTTCATTAGTCGTTGTTTATTGTGCTCTAGAGATCGCCTGCTTCAGCATGCGCTTAGTGATCACTTTCACCAGGTGACGCTTATAGTCTTCGTCGCCACGCAGGTCAGTGGTTGGGTTGCAGTCCTCAGAAGCAAACTTGGCTGCTTTCGCGATATCCTCATCGTTAAGCTTGGTGCCAATCAAAGCTTCTTGTGAACGCGCTGCACGCATTGGCAATGGGTTCACATTGGTTAGACCAATACCTGCGTTTACGCAAGTACCATCAGCATCCAGTTCAACCATTACCGCAACACCGGCAGCGGCGTAGTCACCTACTTTGCGCTCAGACTTATAATAAGCTGTGCCAAACTTGCCTTTCGGGATAGGAATGCGAATCTCGGTCAGAATCTCACCGTGCTGAACAGCGGTCATGTAGAAACCGTAGAAGAAATCATCAATGCCTACGGTGCGCTTGCCTTCCTGGTTGGTGATTTCTACCTCAGCGTTCATCGCAATCATTACGGCTGGATGATCATTAGCAGCATCGCCGTGTGCGATGTTTCCACCAATGGTACCGAAGTTGCGAACTTGAGGGTCAGCAATTAATTTTGAAGCATCAGTGAAAATCTGATACCTAGAAGTGATGATGTCTGATTCTTCTAGATCAGACTCGCGGGTAAGGGCACCAATGCAAAGGTGGCCATTCTCCTCTTTGATGTGAGCTAAACCCGGAATGTTGTTGATGTCGATCAAATGCGTCGGCGCCGCGAAACGCAATTTCATCATGGGGATAAGGCTATGGCCGCCGGCCAATATTTTTGCCTCGTCGCCCAGCTCATGCAGTAGTTGGAAGGCTTCTTCCAGCGTACTCGGAGCAGCATAATCGAAACTTTCTGCAATCATAATATTCGTACGATATAAGTGTGGTTAAATTTCTTTTGTCTCAGGTAGCAGTAAACTGGTGAACTTCTTATAGTAGTGCAGGAAACTGCCGTTTAGCCAAATGCCAAAAAAGAGCAGTAACACACCGAAGTAGTAGTTGAGCTCTGATATGAAATAGAATTGTCCTAGTATCAGGAATGCAATACCTAGCAAGGCAATGCCCAATGCAAACCAGGTTTTGCGGCCTTTACGATTAAAAAGCAGGCTGCAAACAATGATGATCGCCAAACCCGTGGTGATATAGGAAGCGGTTGTGCCAGAATTAGGGAAGAGCATGGTGCCACTACAAAGGGATACTGCTCCAGAATACGCCATTAGGCAGAAGGGGCATTTCGGTAGTATAGCTACCAAAACGGCAGGAAGCCACCGCAGTAGTTGCTTGTGGCCCGATTGGTTCTGATGATCGCTACAGGATCCTTCCCGGCAGTTTGTTTGTGCCATATAACGCTTGTACTTTTTTAATCTCGATTGCTAGTTAATAGAGTCGGAATGCGTTACCTATTGGCTCATTGGGGATCAATTGCTAATGGGCTGTCATTTGTTGCGGAAAGGCACTAACTGCAGTTAGACAGGCGGGGGTGGTTGGGTATTTGGTCGGGCAGTTTTTGGACCTATGTAGCAACATCCTTTTCGAAAGGTGTAGCGTGCTAACAGCAGTTTATTGGAAATGTTTACAGAAGGCCAAAAAAAATTTTGTTTAACAGTGTTAAAGCAATACTATATTGTACTTTCAGAAAAGGCTGAAAGCAAAAAATGGTGTTTTTCAACTTGTGAAGAGACCTATTTGCGAGCGGTAGCCTTAAAAAAGGTGTAGCTGAAGCTGCCGCCTCCGGAAGCGGTACGTAGAAGTGCATCGACTCCAGCTTGCATCTCAGAAGGTGTAACTAACTGAGCTGCAATGGCATCCTCGCTTACCCCCTGTATCATGGCAGTGAAGGTGTTGCGAATGAACCCTTCCACGAGTGTTGGTTTGCTATCGTCCACATAGATTTGGCGCGGGCTGACTTGAATCTCCTGAAAACTGCTACGTTCAAGGAGTGGATATAGTTGGCGCCCAATATTCGCATTGCCACCATTTTTATGTTGCAGCTGTACTTGTGCTTGTACCGCCTTTCTTGCGGCAGGGTGGTCCGGATGAAAAAACGTAGATCCATGATCTCCTTCCACTACCGTAATGGTTCCTCCAGGTTTTAAGACTCTCCGTAGTTCCTTCAATGCTTTGGCTGGATCAGGTAGATGCTCCAATAAGAAACAGACAAAGACATGATCAAAACTATTGTCGCGATAGGAGAGCTGTTCGACGTCTTCGGCGGCGAATGATACGTTTGTTAAACCAAGTTCTTCGATTGCTTGCTCGGCTTGTTGAAGGGATTGCGGGGAAATATCTATGGCTGTAAAGCGAGATTCCGGATTTAGTGCAGCAATGATTTTGGTTTGTGCTCCCACACCACAACCTGCCTCTAATACACTTTCATTCGCAGGCCAATGGGAATCCCGATGGATAAAGTCAGCTACGGTCTGGGCTTGATCTTGAAGGCGTTGTGCTTCGGCATTGCTGTAGCCATGAATGTAAGTGTTTAGCTGAGCTACCCGGAGGTCTTCCAGTTGTTGCTCCAATACACCGAACTCACTCAAAATCGCAGCTGCTTTTTTCCGGAAAGTTTTACCAGCAGCGGTGAAATGAAGTTGATTGTTGATGCGCCGAAATAGTGGCATACCTACTTCATCTTCTAATTGTCGAAGTTGGTGACTCAGAGCAGACTGGCTTAGGTGAAGTTCTTTAGCTGCGGCGCTTAGGGAGCCTGTTTGTTCAATGGCGGTAATGAGTTGCAAGTGCTTTACTTCAATCATATCTTCCTCAAGATTTTGGAGATACGTGAAGATAGGCGCTGGTCAACAGCGGTTTCAGCTGTTAGCTATGAAAATCCTTCATGGAGGGTATGAAAAAAGCTTCCGCTATTAATTATCGCACTTGATTTCCCGCAGCTCATTTGGGTACCAGCGGTTGTTCCACCAGATACCATTACGTCTGCGGTAAGCAACATCGCTGTCGGCGGGGCGAATTAAGAGTTCGTCAATTCGCAGCGGGCCTTCTTTCATATCGTCGTTTCTGACGATGAGTTCTATTCGGCTATCCGGACGTTGTCGTGGGAGAGAGAATTCGATGAGGCCCCAGCCTTGATCATCGAAGACGGCGACATTGTCGCGGGTGTTGCGTTCTTGTCGGAAGAGCTCAGCTCCACTTTCGGCATCGTACTCAATCCAGGAGATGGTTGTCCTAGCAGCGCGATCACTATTCAAGTGGTGCCAGAAGGATACGGTAAGCTCGCCCGTATAATTGCTTCTCCAGACGGTATCTACTAGACGGTTCCAATAGCTCATCTGTCCGAGGAGTTCACCCTCGCCAAAGTAGGCCTGGTCTACCTTCTGCTCATCATAAGATTCGTGCCACCATTGGGTAGCGCTATCTGTACTTAGCCAACCACTAGGTTGGAGGTACATGCTATCCGTCAAGCTTTCAACGGTGGCGATCTTATCAGCAATTCGGCAGGAGAAGCTGGAGAGGGGTAGTTCGTAAAGGTGCAGCCAGTCGCTGGAATAGAGCAGTTCTGCTCGCTGGTTGAGATGTAGGAATTTGTTTCCGTGCTCGTGTACCCGAGCGTTGTCCCAAAACAGGAGCAATGGCTTGTCATTGGGGTAGTCTTCGAAGACTTTGGGCAGACGATAAGGCTCCGTCACCAATTGGAGCTGGTTTAACGTCTGTTGTAAGGAGGTCCGCGTTAACATCGCTGATGTGAGCGGCACACCCGTTTGTAGAGAAAGCGTATGTGGCTTCTGACTGATCCAGCCTTTGGCCTGCCACCAAAAATTATCGGAACCAATATTGAAATAGGGGATCGGCACACACGCTTGATAGCGACTGTAATCAACAGGCCGATCTGTGAAGTATTCTCCTTCTTCCCAGTTTTCCACCTCATCTAGTGCCAGGTTCTTAGACGTATTATATTGATAAGCTTCAAAGAAAAGTAGTAGCAAGGGCAGGGCCAGTAAAGCCCATTTTCGACCAGGCTGTTGCTGTTTTTCTACCCATCGATATAAATAGTAAAAGGCAGATATGTTAACCGCATAGAAGAAGACCCAAGCAAATCGCCCAATAGATCGGAATTGCTGAATAGGCCCAGCGTAGTTGAGCAGTTTTTCGCCGTAGGGCAAGATAAAAGGAAGACCAAGGGCAAATAGTAGAATCAGTACTCCGCTGATGAGGGAATACGTGAGAAACTTTTCTTTTTCGTCGTTTTGCGGTAGCGGCCAAGAGCGGAATAGTTGGCGGATAAGTTGCACCAAAACGAACACGATGAAGAGCGTTGCCAGAATGCCAATGTAGGCCTGTGCTTCCATATCAGGTCGATGCACTGGAACGAGGTGCTGATCGACCCACTGCCAGTGCGGCTGATTCATATCCGTAAAGATGCCCGATAACCGACTTCGATAATTAAAGAAACCCCAAGGCACCGGGTTGCGATCCGTAATGGGATCGGGGTAGAGCATCCAAAAGAAAAAGAACAGCAGCGGAAGGCCCAGCATTAAGACTCCATGTCCGAAATACGCCAAAGTAGCCGCCCAGTCGCGCCGCCACAGCCACCTGACACCTACCCAACCGACAATAGCAAAGCCTAGAATAGCAAAGTAGTAGAAGTGGATGAGTGAGTAGGCCCAAACTACTAGGCCTAGCCCCAAGCTCCATTTCCAATGTTGTTCTTCGTGCCAACGAAGCAGGAGGTAGAATATCATGGGCAGAAGCTCCGGATGCGCAAGTCCATAATGAGACCGGAATCGATCTATTTGCGGCGAAAGAAACATTAGACCCACGGCCACAATGAGGCTGTACCAACCTGGTAAGCCCAGACGCACGAAGGTTAAGTAGAGGAAGATTGCACCTAGGAGCATTCCCAGCATCAAAAACAAATGAAGAATGTCCGGTTGATAGACCTGGAAGTCTACTCCCGCGTCCTTAAGCAGCTTGAGGGAGTTGGAAAGCAGTGGCTGACAAGCTCCTGGAACGACGTGTTCGCCGTAGGGGTAGTTCATTCCTTCAAAGTGCGAGTAAGTACTGTCGTGCTGAACGTGATAAAAGATAGCATGATACGCCTTGTATCCATTCCCCCAGGGCTCAATAAATTGCTGTTGGCCCAGCGAGAAGTAGCCGGGGAAACGCCCCCACAGTAGCAGAAGCATAAATACGACCAACAAGGATAGATAAGGCAAGCGTTTCATGCGAAGTACTTGGTGATTTGACGGAAATAAATCTGCCTTCTCCTTGGCCAGAAAGCACCTTTATTTTTCTCCGTCTCTTAAACTTTCCAAAAGCGCAATACGAGCACCTCCAGCGCCAACCAGATCAGTGCTAAGATCAGGCACCAGCGCCATAGTACTATACCCTGGCTTTGTTCCTCAATGGCGGTGGTGATGCCATTGTCATCATTAGTGTCGATGAGGTTTACCCGTTCTCCGAATCGCTCTCTCAAGTCGTCGGGGTTGAAGTAATCCAGGTCAGACTCCCGGCGGCTATAGTTGAAAGCGAAATGGTCGAGTGTATTTTCTGGATTGAGGAAGAGTTCGTAGAAGCCCGCTTCTGACAATTGCTCATCGATACCCAAGAATACCCGGGTGCCAACGATACGTTGCTCTGGTATGAACTCCTCTCCGCCACCTTGTAATTTGTATACCAACTCACCTGAACTGAGTTGGTGCGTAGTCTCTACAACCTCATCCTGGCCAATGGTATAGGCTAGTGGGCGTGCAGTACCAGCAGAGATGGCCATCTTATATAGCATAGGCACAAAGACCTCTGCATTCTGGACTAGATCGTTTGTCTGTTCATCTACTGGAGCAGCCAACAGATACAAATGGCCCTGACCTGAGCGATATTTACCTAAGTAAGTGCTACCGTCGCGATAGGTCATTAGAGCTTCCTCCCGGCGTCCTCCGTAGCGCGTGAGTGGGAAGTTACCTTGCGTAGCCGGCAAACGTAAGCTTGCGGTACGGTTTTCAAAGACATCGTTGAAGATAAACTCCTCGGTATTGATCGTACCTACTACCAAGATCAGCATTGCGAGCCGGGAAGACCAAAAGGTTACCGCCCTGACGCGTGTATGATTGTAATTCGGCCGCTAAACCACTGGATACAGTAGGGAGCCCTTCCAGAATAATCATCTGATAGTTGGTAAGGCTACTATAGTCGATTCCTTGACTGGAACGGAAGTCGGCAGCAAAAATGCCTAAGCCTTGTAATGCTGCGCGAAGGAAACGGTTGTTGCTTCCTGGCGCAATGACCAAGACATTGATTTTCTCCGCTACGCGGAAACTCAGATGGTATTGATCATCAAACTGGATAGGGTAATCTGTGATGCCTAGTGTCACGTCCTGCCAGCCTGGCTGATTAACGTTGATGTTTACAGAGTCAATGACAGTGGTGCGGGCGGGTACGCTGAGTACACCCTCTGGCTTTTCCTGTCCGTTGTAGCGCACACTCAGACGTACATTGTCCAAATCTTCATCGCTGTAGTTGCGGATGCGCACCAACAATCGGTTGTTTTGATTGAGTAGAGGTACCGGCGCTTCGAACCAGGCAGAGTCTAAGCCTACATTGCGTTCGCGGATAGACTGTAGTGGGACGAGTGTGAGATCCGTTAGTGTATCCTGCCAGCTTTCTAGATCGGTAATATTGCGCTGAAAGTCGGAAATGAGGTAGATGGCGTGGTTGTCCGCTTGTCCAGTATTCAGGGCTTGTTGCTGGCGAGCCGTTACCGTAGTCAAGGGGCGGACCGCTGGGCCGATAGCGATTTCATCGATCAGAGCTAAAGCTTCTTCTTGGCCCAATAATCGTTGATTGCGGCCAGCGAAGTTGTTGGTGAGGATTTGAAAACGATCCTCTACACCGAACGCTCTTACTACCTCCCGGGCTCTTTGCTTGGCTTTTTCGAGTAGTGGTACGTCTTCACTGAGCGCACTCATGCTAAAGGAATTGTCCACGAAGATGCTCACGGACTTATTGCCGGTTTTTACTTCCTGATTTTGCGGTATAAACGGTTGGGCAAATGCTAGTACGAGAAACGCTATAGCTAATAACCTTAGCGCTAGTACAAGCAGGTTGCGCAGACGCGAGCGCATGCTGGTCTCCTCCTTGACTTCCTTCAGAAACTTGACATTAGTGAAGAGCACGCGCTTGAAGCGACGGAAGTAGAATAAGTGTATGATGATGGGAATGGCTAGTGCCAATAATGCCCACAAAAATGTCGGGTATATAAACTGCATATCAATCACTTTGGGGCCTCTTTGTTTAGCTAGCCCACGCCTGATGTTCCGATATAACGGCAGTGGTTACTGGGATGTTTCCAGAAGGCCGGTAAAGGTAAGAAATCTTAGGTGGATTAGGTCTGGGGTGCAGTAGATGGAATTGGAAGTGGTTCTGTCAAAAATTACAAGCTGGTATTAGGATCGAAATTTTGCGCGTTCTTAAGGGAGGATATTAAGTTGTCAGAATTGTTAACTTGCATTTTTGTTAGGATAATTAGCTAGACCAAGGGCAAAAATAAACACACGAAAAATGAGATTCAACTTCATTGACACTGTAGGGTAGTTATTGAAATTGGTTGGTCAAAGGAGTGGCTCTTTCTAACGATTTGAATTATGTCCGAGTACTTCACTCGAATACTACGGTGCGTACTGCCGTTCCTGCTGTTGGTACTTACACTTACAGGTGTGGCACAGACTCCAACACAGGATTCTCTCCTGAGGTTACATCTAGACGAGACCTTACCTGATAGCACTCGCATAAATGCGTTCTTGGATTCAGGCGATACCAACTATCGGTCTGATAGTCTTCTAATTTATCACCAAGCAGCTCGGGAGTTATTCGACCGTAGTGGAGAGGCTGCAGATTTAGTGCGCTATACATTTCAATTGGGTAGAATACACTGGTGGCTAAGCGAATTCTCAGAAGCGATGGTCGTTTATGAGCAAGCCGCGACTATGGCCACAGAGATCGGAGACACTGCCATGGTGGTCAGTGCATTGATTAATAAGGGTAATTGTTATGCAGTAACTAATGACTATATCCAAGCGGTTGAAACGTACAATGAAGCACTATTACTAGCAGAACAGATTGATGATCAATCAGGGCTTTACCGGATTAAGGGCAATCTGGGAAATCTTCATGTTATTCTTGAGGATTATGAAAAAGGCAGATCCTACTTTCAGGAGTGCTTAATCATCGCACAGGAATCCGAAGATACCAAATCGGAGTATCGGTGTCTCATGAATATAGGAGGAGCTTATGGTGATGAAGGCAATCATGAAAAAGCGCTTGAGTATTTTCAGGATGGATATGCTGTCGCGGAAAAAGCGCCTGCTGTTTGGGGGATGTTGGCCAACGCCACGGTGCGCTTGGGTAAAGCGTATTACAGTTTTGGAAATCTAGATGAAGCTAAGGTGTATTTATTCCGTGCCCTTAATCTACTAGACGAAAGGACCATGCTTAGCGATCTTGCTGGAACGCATTTGTGTCTAGCACAAATTTATCAAGCAACAAATCCTGATTCTTACTTGTACTATGCCAATAAAAGCCTGGAAATGTCGGAAAAGTTAGGCTTTCTTGACAATCAGGCGATTTCCAATAGGTTGCTCTATGAGTTACATAAGGAACGGGGGCAATACCAGCTCGCGCTAGATTTTCAGAGCCAATGGAAAACCTTAAGTGATAGTATAGCTAGACAAGATAATAAGCGTGCACTCTACCAAGCCGAAGCGCGTTTCGAATACGAAAAGCAAAAGCTAGCAGACCAGGTAACTTACGAACAAGAGCTGACGCAGCAAGAGCTCAGTGCGCAGCGTCGGTTCTATTTCCTTTTAGCTGCTGCTATACTAACGATCTTCGCATTTATTAGCATTATGCGTTATCGGGGTGAACGTGCCAAACTCGAGTGACAAAAATTACTACACCAGCTAGAATTGTTGAAAGAGCGAGTAGCCACCCAAACGATCACCGCCCGTTCTGGCGGAGAGGGCCCAACTTTAGATAAGGATAAGGTGGAAAAACACCTCGGTCGGGCAATTGGTGAATCCTCTTGGACGATTCTGAGCGTGATTTTTGAAAACCCTTCCATTAGTAATCGGGAAATTGCAGAGCAAGTGTTTCTCAGTGTGGAAGGAGTCAGTTCCTCTTTACGACGGATGTACAAAGCCTTTGATGTGCAAAGTGAGAACAAACAAAACATGAAAGTAGCCCTGTTGACGAAGATTGTCAAGATATCCTTAGATCCTTGAGATGCTTAACTCAAATTTCATATCACATAAATCATGGCATTAAAGTTTACGCTAAGGTTCCTATTACTTGTTGTTGGCGTATTTGGTGGGCACTTGGGCTTTGGTCAGTCTAGTGCTCAGGATTCTCTACTAGCTAGTTATTTGGATGAACAGTTGCCAGATTCCGTGAGGATACAAGCACTTTTGGCACTCGGTAACAGTAGCTATCGTTATGATAGTTTGCTGTACTATCATCAGGATTTTAGTGAGGTGATTTTGGCCAAGGGATCTCCTAAGGAAATAATAGAACATCACCTGCAAATAGGACAGATGTACTTCCGCACTGATCGCTTTACGGAATCCTTACCACACCTGCAAGAAGCAGAAAAACTGGCTATTGAAATACAGGATACAATGCGTTTAATACGGGCGCTTGGGTGGCAAGGAAATACTTACGGTTCGGTTGACAATCCCGCACTCTCTTTGAAAAAGTACTATGAGGCCATAGTTTTAGCTGAACAAATCGGAAACGAAAGGATCGTTTACATCACGGAGGGCAATATTGGAGTTCAGTACCAATACCAGAAAGAGTATGATAAAGCTTTAACCTACTATGAGCAGAATTTAGCCACTGCTCGGCAGCTTGGAGACACAATGAATATCTGCCGCAGGTTAAGTAGTATTGGTAAAGTTTATCTTCTACAGGGCGAGTTGGACACAGCACGGCCTCTGTTAAGGGATGCGAGAGAACTTGCGGAGAAATACGATTATGCCTTCTTACTTGCGTTGACGCTTAGTCGTATCGGAGAGTTGGAGTTAAAATCCAACGAATACTCAGCAGCTCGAATAACCTTAGCACAAGCCCTTGAGTTAGCAAAGGAAACGAAGCAAGAGCTCCTAATCATTGAGGTAACGTTGAACTTGGCGCGTCTGAATCGAACCTCAAATTCTACCTTGGCGCTACAGTTAGCTGAGGAAGCCTTGCTTAAAGCGCAGATGCTTAATGATATTACTAACCAGGCTGATGCCAACAAACTACTTACATTGCTATATGAGGACCGAGGGCAATATCAGCTAGCCCTGGCCAAGCAAGAACAGTGGAAAATATTGAGTGACAGTTTTACGAGAGAAGAAAATCAAAGAGCTCTTTATTTAGCGGAAGCCGAGTTTGAGTACGAGAAGCAAAAACTGAAAGAAGAAATAGAGCACGAACAAGAAATAACACAGCAGCAACTTAATACTCAAAGTCGTTATTATCTCCTATTAGGTGGGGTAGTCTTACTCGTACTTGCTTTGATTAGTGTGCTCCGCTACCAGCAAGTACGCAATAGTCTGGCACAACAAGATCTATTACATCAATTGAATACGCTGAAAGGCCGCCTAATTAGTCCCTCCCAGACCGCTACGGAAAACGAATTTGAATCGGGGCTTGACCGGAAGAAATTGGAGCAATTATTAGATCAACCCATCAATGATGCGTTTTGGAAAATCCTGCTGGCCATTTATCATGCTCCTTCACTGAGCAATCAGCAGCTTGCGGATGAACTTGATATCACGACGGAAGAGTTGAGCGGAGCATTGCGTAATTTGTATCAATTATTTGAGATACGAAGTGAAAGCAAGCACAATATGAAGGTCGCTCTTATGATTAAGGTTGTCCAACTCTCCATCGAATAACAACTTGTATTTCCTGTTGAAGTAATTATTCATCTTCTCGAGTGCTCGAGCCTAATTTATCGCTCCAGAGTATGTGCACTGATATCCGTTCAAATAGGGCTTTATGGTATTTGAACGGATATCGTTTCTCATTTTTCCATCATATTTGAATTCATAGTAAACAAGTAGAGTATTGTTTGGCTAAGTAGCCTATTCGATACCGTGTTTAAATGATCCTACCGTGCAACATTTTGAACTCGCTCCAAAAGGCCAGCCATTTTCTGTGGCTGCTGGCGGAGGATCTTATCACATGATTACCATCTGATACCGTAAGAGGAAGTTTTGGGTACACAAGGCATCAACTGTGGAACCTTTAGCCAATTATTAAATGGCATTTGAACATATTGCTTTCTCTGAAATTAATGTGATTTTCCCCCCTCAAGGTCAGAAGACCCAGTGATACAAGTTAAGTGTATTGCTGTGGTCTTCTGGCCTTTTTCTTTTCCGTGAGTCTGGCGATCACATTTGGGCCGCCTGAGTGTATGAAGTTCTTCTACCAGCCAACGGTGCGATGACATCCAAAGCCGAGTAAGCAGAAAATAAAATGCCGACTAAATTGGGTCGACCTGAGTTGGTATGCGTTATGTTTATGGACGGTAAGTAAAAACTGTCCATCTTCCTTATAGAGCTAGATCAACTGCCACATTACGTAACGACACCTCGATATGATCACCAACTACCTCGAAAGCGCCAAGAAACAATTTCAATACTACAAACTGCTAGGTGAGCGCACCATGGATCAGTTAACTGATGATGATTTGTTTTGGCAATACAATCCTGAAAGCAACTCAATCGCTATTATCGTGAAGCATTTATGGGGAAACATGCTTTCCCGTTGGACGGACTTTCTCACGAGTGATGGCGAAAAGGAATGGCGCCAGCGAGAAGCCGAGTTCGACGCTGATATCAAGACACGTGAGGAACTCATGGAGAAGTGGAATGCCGGCTGGGATTGCCTCTTTGGTGCGCTGGATGAGCTTAATGAAGAGAATTTCGATACGGTCATCTACATCCGTAATATGGGGCATACGGTAACGGAAGCTGTAAACCGACAAATGGCTCATTATGCGTACCACATTGGACAGATAACCTACATTGGTCGTATGATCAAAGGTGCAGATTGGCAGAGTTTATCTATTCCAAGAGGAGGGTCTGCTACTTATAATGCGGCCAAGTTCGCTAAAGACAAACACCGAGAGCACTTCACAGATGAATGGACTGGTACGGATGAGGACACTCAATGATGTTTCTTGTATCAAGTGATCTAGGCGGCGAGGGTAAGATGTGTTAATTTTGAACCACCTAAGGCACCTAAGTGCACCTAAGTTTTTTTGAACCATGTAAGGCCATATAAGATTATCCTCCCAACTAACCAACTAACCAACTAACCAATCTAACCAATCTAACCAACCATGTTCTACTCTTTCAAAGGCTTTACCCCTGTTGTTCATCCCACTGCTTATGTTCACCCACAGGCTACTGTGACTGGTAATGTTGTTATTGGAGCGCATGTGTACATTGGTCCAGGAGCGGCCTTGCGCGGAGATTGGGGCGGCATTGTAATTGAAGACGGTTGTAATGTCCAGGAGAATTGCACAGTGCATATGTTTCCAGGAGTGACGGTGCGTTTGCAGGAAGGTGCGCATGTAGGGCATGGTGCTATCATTCATGGAGCCCAACTTGGGAAGAACTGTATGATCGGTATGAATAGTGTGATCATGGACGAGGCTGAGATAGGGGAGGGTAGTATTATCGGTGCACTCAGCTTTGTGAAGGCCCGTGCCATCATTCCAGCGCGTAGCCTTGCCGTTGGGAATCCGGCCAAAGTCATCAAGGAGGTAAGCGATGAAATGTTGGCTTGGAAAACTAAAGGCACCCAACTGTACCAGCAGCTTCCCGGAGAACTACACGAGCATCTGAAAGCTTGTGAACCCTTGCGTGAAATGCCGGCTGACCGACCAGCACAGGAAAACCTCTATGCCACTTGGGAGAAGATTAAAGGGAGCTAAGCGAAATTCCTTAACTTTAGAACGGTTCCCGATAACTCGAATGAGTTGGAATTAGTAAACTAACAATACATTATCCCAAAAGCATCCCCCCTTTTGTCTAATCGATTTTACCTTCTGATACTCGCTTTAGGCTGGTCGTTCATGACGTTCGCACAGCCCGCCAGTGATCTCTCGCCAGAGTTACAGTTACTTAGTGATGAATTAGAAGAATGCCTGCGCCAAAATCCAGATGATTGTCAGGAGATTGAGGCTCAGATAGAGACGTACTTACGGGAACACCCAGTGGATACCACTGCTGCCCGCTATGCCTTAGGTATTGTACAGACTCGAGAAGTGGTTGGGGTTTGGAACAAGACTACAGAAGATCTTATCCGTTTGTCCATCTCACTCCATGAAGGAGCAGGAAATGCTTGTGGTGCAGCGATGAGTCAGTTGTGGTTGACCCGCTTTGCGCTGTTTCAGAGTGATCCTGATGAGACCTTGGCCCGGGCGAGAAAAGGTCTGGAGATGGCTCAGGAGTGTGGAACTACTGAACGAATTGCTCATGCCTATTCTTTTATTGGAGCAGCCTTGATAGAAAAGTCTAAATACCAGCAAGCCCTGGAAAGCCTGATTGAATCAGAAAGATTGTACCTCACTACCGAGGACCGCAAGGGGTTGGCTATGGTAAAGCTAGATATGGCGATCGCTTATATGGAGTTGAACGACCGGGATCGTTCGCGACAATTGAGCTGGGAAGCTGCTAACATTTATAAGGAAGAAGGCGAGGAACTACGCTACGCGGTTGCCATTATTGACTTGTGTAATGATTACCTCGGCACAGGCGTGCTTGATAGTGTTGAATTATACTTGCCAATAGCGGAGGAGATCGTGAAAGACCAGCACCCCCTGGCATTGGCGTATGTTTACCAGCACTATGGTCATCTTAACTTGAAGAAGGGTGACTTCGCTAAAGCAGAGGATTACTTTCGACAATCTCTTGAGGTTAATGAAGGCATTGGCCACCTTGATCTGGAGATTAACGATCTCATCTTTTTGGGGCGTACCTATCAGAAAATGGGGCAATTCCAAGCGGCTCATCAGCAAGCAGCTCTTGCACTTGAGAAGGCAGAACCATTGGGTGTCACCTACCTGCGATTACAGGCTATAGACTTATTAGCGGAAACAGCCCACCAGACAGGGCTCCATCAGTTGAGCTACGAAAACTACGAGCAGTTTATTCACTGGAATGATAGCCTGAAAGGTGCAGATCGCCTGAGCGAGATTACACTGCTGGAGCAGACTTTTGAAGCGGAAAAACGCGAACTCGAAATTCAACGCCAGGAGGAAGAGAATCAACTGCTCACTGAAAAAAACCGGGCGCTCAATATGCGGAATGGGGCGCTGATCGCCGCCTTGTTTTTGCTAGGTGTGGCTGGGTATGCAATACTACTGCGCCAACGAATGCGGGCTCAGCAACAGGATGCTTTGCTCCAGCTTCAGTCACTTGAAAATGAAAGCCTGAGCCAGAAAATTGAGTTTAAAAACAGAGAGCTTACTGCTCAGGCGTTGCAGATTGCACAAAAGAATGAACTCCTCAATAGCCTGAAATCAGATATTGAAGCGCATCGCGAAGAGTATGGCCATAGCCTGACGATGAATAAACTCTCAAGTAAAATTCGTTTCGAGTCATTGATCAACGAGAACTGGGAACAGTTCACCCGGCAGTTCACGGAAATGAATCCGGCCTTCTACCAAACCTTAAATGAACGCCACCAGGGCCTGACGCAAAATGACTTGCGTTTGGCTACGCTGCTTCGGATGAATTTAGGATCCAAGGAAATTGCCCATATTCTAAATATCTCCGATGAGGCTGTGAAGAAGGCGCGCTATCGTCTACGTAAGAAATTAGGCCTGGAAACAGGAGATAAATTGGAGAGCTACGTTCACGCCCTGGGGTAGCGAAAGGCTAACATTTCCGCATCGGATTTGCTCGGTTCTTCTTGCCAACCTTGCCGTGTGAAGAACGCAATGGCACTGCTGTTGTCCAGGTCTATATAGCATAGCCAGTACAAGTCATGATACTGCTCATATAGGGCCTTAAGTAGTTTGGCTCCATACCCTTTCTTTCGTTCTTGAGGAGCAATGGCTATGTCTGTGAGTACATAATAAGGATGATCAGAGGTTGGGTGTTTTACACCGGCTACTCCGACCAAATTTCCATTGTCCAGCATGGCATACTGTGCACCATCCTTTTCTTCTAGTACACATTGTAACCATTCTTCATCCACTGGTCCGAGATACTTGGCAAGACTGGCGTCAGAGAACCAGTCTTGATAACTTGGGAAGTGATGAGCCTGAAATGTAACTAGCATTAAAACATACTATTGTCGTTGGCGGCTACTGGTGGTACTTTTTGAATGGCATCCCAATGCTCTACAATCTTGCCGTTTGTATCAAAGCGAAAGAAATCCATGGTGACATATTCTTCTTGGCCCGGCCAGGTCTGTCGGGTATGCAAAGCCACGAGCTCTCCTTCTGCAATACAGCGCAGAAATTCGATAGACTTTTCTGGATATTCCGCTTGCATACGCTCAAAGTAACGGATAAATCCTTCTGGGCCATCCTCCACATCAGGATTGTGTTGGATGTACTGGTCACCAACGTATAGCGTTACGGCCTCCCGAGGATTACCTTCATAGGCAGTCCGATAGAAAGCAATAGCGTTTGCTTTGTTCTGTTCTAAATCCATAAGAATGCATTCACTGGTAGGCTGACCGTTTAGCCAGGAATACTTGCTAGCTTGTCTAAGTTGACAATATGGATGCGCCCACCGATGATGTCGATGTAACCGCTTTCGCGGAAATCAGTCAAGGTTCGAATAACACTCTCTTTTGCGGTACCTACCATCTTGGCGAGGTCCTCTCGAAGAATGTCAAATTCTGTGGTGCCTTCCTTATTGACAATACTTACTAACGTGTCGGCTACGCGCTTGCGGATCGAGTCATAGGCCAGCTGCATAAGCTGTTCTTCCTTGTCGGCCACATTATTGGCAAGTAGCTTAATCATCCTGGAGGTCACATTCGGATCAACATTGAGTAGCTTTTGGAAGTCCTCACGTGGAATAAGTCGGAGCTCACTTTCTTCCATGGCCGCCGCCGTAAAGGTGTACTCGTCCTGACCGCTGATCAATGGGGTGTAACCGAGGAATTCACCTGCCTGACAGTAGTTGATGATGTACTCTTTACCCAAGTCGTTGGTCTTGTACAATTTCACCTTGCCGGTCTCTACCAAGTACAGATAGCGCGGATAATCACCTTCCGTGAAGATTTTCTCCTTCTTAGTGTAAGGGCGCAAACGGTGATCTGTAGATAGCTTCTTGAGTTCGGCTTGTCCGCGAGCCTCATCAATGAAGGCGGAGAACTGAGACGAAGTTTGGCTAAACTGTCGCTTGATTCGCTCTTGCTTTGCGAGTCGTTGCTGAACTACTTCCAATAACTCATCCTTGTAAATAGGCTTGGTGAGGTAGTCGTCGGCCCCAAGGTTCATACCCCGACGTAGGTCTTCCCGTTCCGTTTTGGCGGTCAAAAAGACGAAAGGAATACTCAGGGTAGAGTCCTTTTGACTAAGAATTTTCAAGACGCCATAGCCATCTAATTCTGGCATCATGACATCACAAAGAATGAGGTCTGGTGGAGCTGCTAGTGCTTTTTCGACTCCATCTTTACCGTTAACGGCTTCTTCTACACTATAACCGTAGAGTTCTAAGATTTCTGCAAGATTCTCTCTTACCTCTACATTGTCTTCGATGACTAATATGCGTTTCATAAGCTGGTGGTAAATGTGGTTTATTTTGGTAGGCGTATGCGAAAAATAGATCCCTCTCCCAATTCACTGGTGAATTCAATACTGCCATTCAGCAGGTCAAGATAACGTTGTACAATGTGTAAACCAAGACCAGTACCCTTGATGTTCTCCACATTGTGTGCTCGGAAGAAGCGGGTGAAGAGGTGTTTTTGATCTTCTATCGGTATACCCATTCCGTGATCTTTTACCTCAAATACGTACGCATCTTCTGCTTGTGTGGTGATTAGATGTACAGGGCTGTTTTCTGGTGAATACTTGCTGGCGTTAGACAGCAGATTGATCAGAACATTTCGTAGAAATCTAGGGTCTGTATGGATTTTCCAATCTTCTGGAGCGATTGGCATATCCAAAGTTTGTCCATCTTTAAGCAATACACTAAGCTCGTCTTCCAGTTGTAAAAGGAAGGGAGCCAGCGCCACTTCTTCGAGATTTGCATCCAAACGACCTTCCTCTAATTTGCTCAGTGATAGGAAGTCATTGAGAATGTCGTTGAGGTTGCCGACGGCCGCTTTTATTCTGTTGATATGCTTGAGCCGTTTCGGGTGTTGTTCCACATTTTTGTACATCTCAACGAGCTCTACAGAGCTCAGAATTGCGCTGAGCGGTGTACGAAATTCATGGGAAGCCATGCTCACAAAACGACTTTTAAGCGCGCCCAACTCTTTTTCTTTGGTTAGCGCTTCTTGCAATTCGACCTCATTCTCCCGAAGCTGGTTTTCAATAGTCTGGCGCTCCTCAATCTCCTGCTTTAACAGCTGATTAGTAGAAAGTAACTGGTCGACAGCATTGGCCAGATCTTCTGTTCGTTGGGCAACTTTCTCCTCCAAGGCCCGGTTTAACTCCATAATTCGCTGCTCGGCAGCTTTTATATCGCTGAGGTCATGGACAATTCCGGTGTACATGCGCTTGTCTTCAATACGCATCTCGCTGACAGCCAATCGAAAAGGAAACACTGTGCCATCACTCCGTAGACCTTCCACCTCTCGACCAATACCTATGATTTTTGCCTCGCCAGTGTGATGATAGTCGTGCATATACCGATCATGTTCCTGACGATAGGGGGCAGGCATAAGTATATTTATCTTTTCACCAATCACTGTTTTGGGTTCAACGGCAAATAACGCTGCAGCGGCAGGGTTGATGGACTCAATGATCCCACGATCATCAATGGTGATGATACCATCGGTTGCAGTGTTAATAATGGCCTCTAATCGCTTTGCCTCGGATGTCAAGGCACGTAATTTCTCCATATTTTGAAAGGTAGTCCTTCTGCAATGTTCGGCCAAATTAATGGACCTGTTGTTTAGAGGCTGTCTGAATAAATCATACGAGATGGTGATAAAAATCATCTTCTTCAGGGGCACAATCGGCCGATCTTGCAACTGCATCCAATCATCATACCATGAGTTAGGATGTGAATTTTTGACCAAAAAAGCTTACAAGATGAACATTGTTGCTCCTGTTTCTACGATTATGAGTACGCGCCTGGTCACAGTAAATCCAGACGATAATCTCGAAAAAGTAAAAGCTTGTTTCGACGAGCATAACATCCACCACTTGCCGGTAGTAAACTACAAGCAGATTGTGGGTATCATTAGTTCTACTGACTTTAACCACTTCTTACGTGGTTTTACACGAAATGAACATGATTCTTTGCTGGAAACCGTACGACTACGGGCTTGGAAAGCACAAGATATCATGACCGAAGGATTAGCAAAGGTAGAGACTACTGATCCTATTCGCACCGTACTAGAGGTGTTTAAGACGAACCGAATCCACGCCTTGCCGGTAGAGGAGAAGAATGAATTAGTAGGTATTGTTACTACTTACGACATCGTATGCGCTTTGGCTGAAGAGCCTATTCATCTAGAAGATTATAAGCGACCTTAGTAGCAGATGCTAATGTTGCAATAAAAGTAGGTATAGTATGATAGCTATTCAGCTATTTGGCATCACGGAATCGAAAAGCCTGACCAGCTGGGAACACCAGCTGGTTGAGGTGTTGGAGGACTTAGGTGTAGAATATGATCTGCAGGTGGTAAGCGATCTGGAGCAGTTCATTCTTTATGACTTGCGGGGCATTCCTGCACTAGTCATTGGAGAAGAAGTATTATTCGAGCGCCAATTACCCGATAACGAAGAATTTCTGACAATACTTCGTGATAAGATCGAGGAATGGAGATCCTCCCAAAACGTGGCCTAAGGTTGCTATTGTGACCTTACCCCCAACACAGGGGTTATAGTAGAATTATATAGGACAAGGGGCGGTGAATGTACATTCACCGCCCCTTTATTATTTGATCTTTATAAGTTGTATCCGAGCAAATTAGCTCGTAGCAACTGATGAGTCCAGCTTCAATTGCTTAGAATTGCGTACAACCTTACCTTGCTTAGCAGAAGGCTGTAGTTCCATCGTTTCCTCGTCGAGGCCGACGAATTCAAGTTCTATGTCCTTATACGCAGCATTGGCTTTGAAATCAATGAGGATATCTTGAATATCGTAATCGATGTGCAGCGTCTGACTAGCGTCAATGATCACTTTGCTATTTTCAGGCAATTTCTTCAAACTTAGAAGAATACTTGCTTTGTTTAGGAAAGAAACATCCTCCGCCAGTTCCAGGTGGATAACACCTTTGTCTTTGCGCTTGTCTTCTACGAAGTAAGGAGTCTTGTAGTTGTTGAGTAGGATATAGAATACCGCTACTGCCAAACCAATACCAATACCAACAAGGAGGTCTGTTAGCAAAATACCCACGATGGTAACCATAAATGGAATGAATTGCTTGTGCCCTTGCTTGAACATTTCCTTGAATAGTGAAGGCTTAGCTAGTTTGAAACCTACGATAATCAGGATCGCAGCAAGACTAGCCAATGGAATCATGTTTAGTACGGTAGGTATTGCAAGTACACTAACAAGTAGCATGATACCATGGATAAAGGCAGCAGCTTTAGTTTTACCACCAGATTGGATATTGGCAGAACTGCGAACAATTACCTGAGTCACAGGCAAACCACCAACCAGACCACTAAGGAAGTTACCTAAACCTTGAGCCTTGAGCTCACGGTTGGTAGGAGTCAATCGCTTGTATGGATCTAGCTTATCTGTAGCTTCTACACAGAGTAGTGTTTCCAAACTCGCAACAACGGCAATCGTGAAGGCAGTAACCCAAACGGCAGGGTTGTTCCACTCCCCAAATGCTGGTAATGTAAATAGGCCAGTAATTTCACTCCATCCCTCAGCAACGGGTAGGCTTACTAAGTGGTCAGCTGAAAGGCCCCATTCTGTGCCTGCTAAAACTCCTTGAAGAACGATACCGAGTACCACCACTACAAGTGGACCTTGGATAATATTGAAAATCTTGAATTTCTTGATAAATGGACGTTGCCAGATTAAGAGGATCGCTAGTGATAGAACACTGATAAGTAATGCACCAGGAGTGATTGCACTAAACATGTGCTCTAGCGCAGAGAAGGTGGTCTCACCGTCCATTTGCTGGAAGGCCAAATCTCCTTCCGGATCACTATCGTATCCAAAGGCATGTGGTATTTGCTTGAGGATAATGATCAATCCAATACCGGAAAGCATACCTTTAATTACAGAAGAAGGGAAGAAGTATCCAATCACACCGGCTTTGGCAAAGCCAAGTAGAACCTGGAATACACCTGCAATGACTACTGCAAGCAGAAATGTTTCGTAACCTAAACTCTGGATAGCTGTAAGTACAATTACAGCCAAACCAGCAGCAGGACCACTAACACCAAGTGGAGAACCTGAAGCTAATGCGACTACAGTACCACCCACAATACCGGCAATAATACCAGAGAACAATGGGGCACCTGAAGCCAGAGCAATACCCAAACAGAGGGGAACTGCTACGAGAAATACAACTAATCCCGCCGGTAAGTCCGACTTCAGTTCCGAAAACAGTCCGGAGTTTTGCTCACTCATGATAATTCGTTTAATCGTTTTTCAAGGAAAAACAAGGGCAAAGTATGACCTTCTTGGTAACAACGTACAAGTATAATAATAGTTTTACTATTCTGGATAAAAAAATATTAGAATAGTTTATTGTAAAAATAACTATTGTTTATGATGTCCCTACTAGACAAAAAAAAGCCGCTATCATCGATAGCGGCTTTTTTATTCTGTTGGAGTATTATTGTTGCATCTAGTCGGCAAGAATCTCTTGCAAGCTCTCACCCTGATAGTTACGCTTAATCTTCGCTTTAAGCAACTTCCGAGCCTGATGGATACGGCTTTTCACTGTACCTAGTGGCAGCCCCATTTCTTCGGCAATCTCTTCATACTTATACCCTTTGAAGGCCATTAGGAATGGCTTACTTAGGCCTTTATCTATTTCGTTTAACGCCTTCATGATTTCCTGCATGATGATTTTTCGTTCGCCACCGTTTTGTACAGGAGTAGTCTGAGAGAAGGTCACGCCTGGAATTTGCATCTCGGCAATTTGCTGCTTGCGCTTGCGTCTTCTCCACTCATTGATGAAGGTGTTACGCATAATCGTCATCAGCCAGGCCTGTAGGTTTGTTTTTGGTTTGTAAAGGTGACGATAGCGGATTGCTTTATATAAGGTGTCTTGGTATAGATCTTCTGCGTCGTTCTTGTCACGGGTGAGTTGAAGGGCAAAAGCTTGGAGATTTGGGATGTGTTCCTGGAAAATCTGTCCGAAGGCACTTGTTGTCATCTGATTCGAGTTTTGAGCATGAGTGGTTGAAGTCTATATCTGATGTAATTGCACACAAATATAATAGTAAAACTATCATTTTTGTAAATAAAACTATTTTATTGAACCCATAAGCTTTTTTTATGCACCTTTTAGAAGGCATTGTTGTTATAACTACCGAACACTCGGCCAAAAGGCCTAGATGAAATAATGCACATGGCACAAAACTCTGGAATTAGTTCACTTCAGCGACTATTTAGATTGCTAGAGCCAGACCGTAAGGACGTGGCCTACATCTATCTATTTGCCATCTTCGGCGGGCTACTGACGCTGACTTTGCCGTTAGGCATTCAAGCAGTAATTGGATTAGTACAAGGAGGGGATGTTTCCTCTTCGTTGGTTATCTTGATTGCAGTAGTGACTTTGGGGACGCTCTTTTCTGGAGTACTTAAAATCATGCAGATCACGGTAGCGGAGACCTTGCAACGACGCGTATTCGCTCGTTCTGCCTTTGAATTTGCGCTCCGTATTCCTAACCTCCGCCTAGACGATCTACAACGCGATTATCCACCAGAATTGGTGAACCGCTTTTTTGATACCCTGACCGTTCAAAAAGGTCTGCCTAAGGTTCTGATGGATTTCTCCACTGGTTTGGTGCAGATCATTTTTGGTCTTCTACTTATCTCATTCTATCACTCCTTCTTTGTTTTCTTCGGACTGGCTGTACTGGTTGTACTCGTATTCCTGCTTCGTTGGACAGGGCCTAAAGGCTTAGAATCCAGCTTGGTAGAGAGTAAGTATAAGTATAAGGTAGCCCACTGGCTACAAGAGGTAGCACGTACCATGATCACCTTTAAGTTGGCGAGTGGTGCTCGACTTTCCCTTAGTAAAACTAATGATCTGGTGGATGGCTACCTCGATGCTCGTGCCAATCACTTCCGTATTCTGGTCAATCAGTATGGTTATATCGTAGCCTTCAAAACTGTAGTGACAGCAGTCCTGCTTGCACTTGGTGGTATTTTGGTAATCAATAACCAGATCACCATTGGTCAGTTTGTAGCGGCTGAGATCGTGGTGCTTCTGATCCTCAATTCCGTAGAAAAGGTGATCCTAACTCTAGCCGATGTCTATGACCTTTTGACGGGCTTGGAAAAGATGGGCTACTTCACGGACCTTCCACTAGACCCACATGAGGGTATGAAGTTCGAGCGTGTCGATACCGGAAAAGGTATGGAGCTGGATATCAGAGATTTGAATTTCCAATTCAGTGACAGTAATCGGAAAACGCTACGTGATGTCAGCTTCAAGGTGCAGCCAGGCGAGAAGGTTTGTGTTGCTGGTTATAACAGCTCTGGTAAGTCTACACTTATCCAGGTTGTTTCCGGTATGCTACTTGATTATGATGGTACGGTGAGCTACAATGGAGCACCAATGTTCAACTTCAATCTGAAGAGCTTGCGCCGATACATTGGCGACCACGGTGCCCAGGAAGATATCTTCAACGGTACCCTTTGGGAGAACATTTGCTTGGGACACGAAGAAATCAACTTCCAGCAAATCGTTTGGGCAACCCGTCAGGTAGGACTTGAAGATTTCGTACAGCGTCTACCAAATGGATATGATACGGTACTACTGCCTGGTGGTCGTAACCTACCACAGAGTGTGCAAACCAAGATTCTTTTGGCAAGAAGTATTGTATCGCATCCCCGCCTGTTGGCTTTAGAGGAGTTCTTGAATAAGCTTCAGCCCACTGAGCGCGAACGTATGTGTGATATGCTGACTGCTCGTAGCCAACCTTGGACCTTACTAGCAGTATCCAATGATCCATTGCTTGCGGCCCGATGCGAACGCATTATTCTCATGAAGGATGGTGAGATCGTTGCGGAAGGTAACTACACAGAGCTGCGCGATAACCCACACTTCGAGCGTATTTTCCAAATGAATATGCCTAATGGCCAGGCTATCGTACCTAGTTGGCCACAATAATTCAACAGAAATCAGATGCTAAATATATCACCGCAAAATTCAGTAGTTAAGCGACTACCCCAAGGGCAGTGGACCTGCCTTGAGCGCAATCCGTTGCCTGCTGGTAGTAAGATGATGCGCAACTGGCTGTTGGGCTTGCTCCTCATTTTCGTTGTGCTACTATTCCTGCCCTGGCAGCAAAATATTCAAACAAAAGGCAAAATCACCACCCTTGATCCTGGTGATCGACCACAGACTATTCAAGCCACCATTCCAGGCCGAATTGAACAATGGTTTGTACGTGAAGGCCAACTCGTCAAGAAGGGAGATACCATTGTACATCTTTCTGAAATTAAGGTCGATTACTTTGACCCGCAGTTGGTGGATCGTACCGATAATCAGGTGCGGGCAAAAGAGAATGCCATTGTTACTTATGATCAAAAGGCCGGAGCGTTAGCTGATCAGGTTGTGGCAATGCGCCAGGAACTTACGTTGAAGCGTGAGCAATTGGAGGCGAAAGTGACGCAGGTGGGACTAAAAATAGAAAGTCTCGAAGCTGAAGTACAGCAGGCTGAAGTAGCTTTAGGAATTGCGCAATTACAATTTGATCGTACAGATACGCTCTTCCAACAAGGAATTAAGTCACGTACAGACTGGGAAGACAAACGGCAAAAACTGCAAGAAGGTAAAGCCAAGGCTGTATTGGCAGGCAATAAACTCTTGGAGAGTAAGCAAGAACTAGCGGTAGCAGAGTTAGCACTTCGCAATGTTGTCAATGAATACAATAGTAAGATTGCTAAGGCGGAATCTGATCGTTTCAGCACCTTGTCTGATCGCTTTGCAGCGGAAGGGGATCTGAATAAGATGCAGATCTTGGCGGATAACTACGAAAAGCGAGCCGAGTTCTACTATATCATTGCTCCACAGGACTGTTACATCACCCAAGTGGTGAAGCCAGGTATTGGTGAAACGGTCAAGGAAGGAGACCCGATCGTAACGATAATGCCTGCTGATTTTGAACTGGCCGTGGAGCTGCACGTTCGCGCAATGGACCTGCCGCTGATAAGCCATGGAGCAGAAGTACGGTTTGTATTTGATGGTTGGCCGGCAATTGTATTCTCTGGTTGGCCAGACCTTTCTGTAGGTACCTATTCCGGACGAGTAGTAGCCATTGATAACAATATCGACAAGAATGGACGCTACCGGATTCTAGTTGGGCCTAACCCCGATGATCGAAACTGGCCAGAAGCATTGAGACCAGGCTCTGGAGCACAAGGTATTGCCTTGCTAGGGCACGTGGGCGTATGGTATGAGTTGTGGCGACAGCTTAATGGATTCCCGCCAGATTATTATGGTGTAGATGAGGGTGCGAAAGAGGACGATAAGCTTGATGCACCGATTAAGTCACTGAAGTAGGTGCAGACATCCACTACAGCAGAGAGAAAATTAAGCATGTTGAATAGCAATTTGTTTCCCATATTTTATCGGGTCGCTTTCGTCCTATTCCTCTTTCCGTTGATAGGGGAGGCGCAAGTGATTACTCCCGATGATTTCTGGCAACGGGTAAAGGTCAACCACCCGATCTCACGCCAAGCGGCACTCTTGTTGGAGCAAGGCGCCCAGGAGCTACTATACGCTCGTGGGGGCTTTGATCCTAAATTGTCGGCGGAGCAGGACCAAAAGGTCTTTGGCGGTAGTGACTACTACAGTTATGGCCAAGGAGGGATCAAAATCCCGACTGCCTGGGGGGTAGCCTTGAAGGCAGAGTACGATTGGACGGACCCCAATGGCTTGTACTACAATCCAGATCGGCGGGTGCCAGAAGGTGGACAAGCTGTTCTTGGTATTGAATTGCCACTACTGCGCGGACTACTCTTTGATGAGGCTCGCTCCGATTGGCGCCAGGCGCAAGTTGGACAAGATCGTTATCGGGCCATTGCCGATGAGCTGCGGAACGCCTTATTTATGGATGCTAATAAGGCATACTGGGATTGGTCGTACGCATATCATTCGCGAGAGATTGCGATTGAGGCACGGACCTACAGTGATGAGCGACTAACCGGTATTCGGGAAAGTTTTCGTGCTGGCGATAACCCTGCTATCGATACCCTGGAAGCTTTCCTGCAATGGCAAAGCTGGGACCTTGAGGTACAAGAAGCCAACCTTCAGCTCAACCATGCGGTGGCGAAAATCCAAGCCTTGTTTTGGGAACAGGATGGTCGTCCGGTCAACTGGCAGGATAGCTGGGTGCCACAGCATCCGGAGTTTTTGGAGCGCCAACCAGAGCTAGCAACACTTCAACAGCAGGTGCTAGACCATCCAAGTCTACGTGCTTATCGCTTGCAGCAACAACAATTATCTATCGAGCGGCGCTGGAAGGTGGAGCAGTATAAACCAGAGTTAACCCTCAATTATAATTTTCTGGCCGACCGCTTGGACTTTAACCCTGAGGGAGAAGGTGGTCTCGATAATTTGCTGACCAATAATTACAAGTGGGGCTTCACCTTTAGTGCACCTTTGCTTCTCCGAAAGGAACGTGCGGGAGTGGCACTGACGGATATCAAGATTGCTCAGACCGACTGGAAGCAGCAACAAAAACAACAGGAACTCACCACAAAGCTTACGGCCTATTGGCAGGAGTGGGAGAACCGTAGTCGCCAGCTTGTCCTATCTCAGTCTGTGGTAGAAAACTACCGCACCCTGATGGACGCCGAACGCGTGAAGTTCCGTCTGGGTGAAAGCTCAGTATTCCTTCTGAACTCCCGCCAGCAGAAACTCCTAGCTTCCCAGCTTAAGCTATTAAAAACGCAAGCCGAACTACAGAAGGCAGTGGTAGCCCTGTGGTATACGGCTGGGCAGATATGGTAAAAACTAGGGCGCATCCAGCGCCCTAGTACCAAATGTACTTACCAGCGCCACCTATAGCTGATCTGCGCTCGAAGGTCCGTGTACTGGCCGATCAGGTTGTCGCTGGATTGCCAAAAGCTATTTAAGGTTAAGGTGCTCATCTTGCTAGTACGATAGCTACAGCCAAATCGTAGCATAAGATTGTTAGCCATGAATTGCTCATTTCGACTCTTAACCCATTGACCATTCATGCTGAGTTTGAGCTTGTCATCCAAGAGTGCTTTCCTAGCACCAATTTGTAAGCCAAATTGTTTCTGATTAATTGTTTCGGAGCTAAAACGTAGGTAATTAACCCCCGCGGTTATACTAGTCCGCAAAGGTGTCATATACAGCATGTAGTTGAGGTTGGCCAAAAACAGGTCGTTGTCTGTCGACAGTTCATTGAAGACTGCTTCATCTCTGAATCCTTGATAATTCAGATTGAGAAAGAAGTGCTGTTGCAAATCATCTCGGATTATGCTGTAATGAGGAGCCAAAGTGATGTTGTTATTGATCTGGTCAATGACAAAGGAATCTTGCCGTAAGGAATCTAGCAATACCTGTTGATTAAAGCTAAAGTTGCTGTATTGTAGCGCCACGCCCCAGTGCGGAGCTGGGATTAGGTTGATGTCTAGCCCTCCAATATTGCGTTTGGTTTTAGCCAGTAAGCGGTCATCGAGATTATTGTATTGCACGCCGAGGCTTCCGCCCAAAATAAGCTTACCATCAAGTAGTTGCCAGGATGGATTTAATGTGATGGCCTCCAGGTCGGTGAGTAGATAATTAGCGCCAAAGCTCTGAAATTCGGGCATGACCCTCCGGTAGGTACCAGCAAGCGAGAAGTTTCTAGAGCGCCACTGCAATTCTGCTTCACCTGCATAGGTAGCGTTGGAGCTAGCGTTTGCGGGGATTACATTATCGAGCACCCAACGGGCAAAATCATTGTTCTCTACACGTAGTGTGTCAAAGCGGAGGTCTTCCGTGAAGATACTTAGTGCGAGGTCAGTTTTAAGGACGAGTCGGTCTTTCGCAAAGCTAAAGCGAGAGTCCATTCCAATGCCAACGTTTTCTTGTGCTGGGATTGCTGCCAAAACACTGTCTGGTTCTTCTGAAAGCGAGCTAATATCATCTCGCCCTTTCACGAGCATGAAGTCGAGATAGCTTTGATCTGTACCGAGTCCAACTTTGTAGGCTCGGAAGTTTCGGCGATAAGTAGGGAGTTGTGGCCCATTTCCAATGAAACGAGGTCGATTAAGCAGTCGCCCGTGGAGAATGCCCATTCGAATAGATTTAGGTGTCCATTCTGCTCCGGCACCTAAAACGGTGGCACCATTGAGCAGGAATGGCGACCAGTTGAGGTTGGTGTGCCCTAGATGTAGGCGCAACGATTTATAGGTTGGGCTGACACCGATCCTGTTGAATGGAGTACTAAGACTTGAACCTTGCTGATTGAGGGCCGCCGATATCGGGATGTACCATTTATGAATCCTAAGCTGCGCATTCGCATTCAAAGAGTAGCCGAAGGGCTGCAGCGGGTTATTTTCGCGGGTAGAGTGATAAACGAAGCTACCTACGCTGAGGCTTCCTTGTAATTGTACCGGTGAGACTTTATTGAGGGAATCTACCTGTTGTGCCAAAAGGGAGAGCTGGCATAACAATAGAAGTGGCCAGATAATATGCTTAATACGTGGCATGATAAGTGCTTTTGAGGGTTTAAGGTTAAAGAGTGCTAACCACTATATCTACTGATGGCTCCGAGTAAGTGCCGTCCATAGTTTGCACAATGATGAAATACGTGTACTCGCGACCAGTTTGCACCTCTGCGTCGAAAAATCGAGTGGTATCATGTTGCGTAATGAGTATAGGCTCATCCTGCTGGTTTTCTCGCCGGAAAACGAGGTAGCGAGCCGATGATTTGGTAAGGTGGACCCACTCCAAGACTATTCCTTTCGCCTTCGGGCGATAATCACCTTCCAAGCGTTGAATAGGATTGACCATAACGGCTGGAGCAGCCAAACGAACCACCCGTTCATTGGAGAATTTCGAATGATTACCATTTTCATCAACAGCTTGCAGACGATACATCCAATGACCTGTTTCGGCATCCAACTTGGTGTCTTGGGTGCTAGTTTGCGTGGATGAGATAGTTTGGATAAGGTTCCAGTTATCTCCCTCGCTCTTTTTTCGAAATATCTTGACGGTATTCAGGTCTTCTTCCTTTCCGGATAGCCAGGAGAGTTCAATGTTTCCGGCTGTTTGTACAATTGGTCGGAGGACCGGAGCGACAGGTGCAATTGTGTCTGGCAAGATGAGCTTCACTGGTGCGGAATAGGCGGATACATTTCCATTGTCGTCAGCAGCAGCGATTTTGTAGAAGACTTCCCGGTTTACAAAGTGGAGTGGGACGGTATCTGTAAATAAAGTGCCCGGTTCAGCGTTGGGTGTCAGTGCGACAAACTCATCATCCAAAAAACGACCTCTGGTGAGAAAGTATCCTTTAATGTCTATCTCAGGATTAGTGCGCCAGCTGATGGACACCTGGCCCATGGTGTCGTGTTGGGCTACTAGGCCTGTCGGTACACTTGGAGGAATCTTGTCAGGGAAGTAAGCACTAGCTCTAAGGCTCCAGGCTATATTGCCACTCTTGTCTAGGGCCGCAATTTTGTAATAATAATTGCCGCTGGCTTCGGCAATTTTGTCTTGGAATATCCGCTTTTTGGTAGACAGCATCCCTGAACTGATTTGTCGGTAATCATGTTCAGGATCAATGCTGCGATAAACTGCGAATGCATGGAGATCGGGATCAGCATTAGGGTATTTCCATTGGAGTTCCACTGTCTGGTTTTTCCGACTTACCTGAGTCGTTAGCCGTTGGGCACTGTTAGGAGGTGTTAAGTCTTTCGTTCTTAGTGAGACAGCTTTACTTTCTGACACAGCGCCGAAAGCATCAACCGCCCTTAGTCGATAGTTGTATTCTTGGCCGATGATAGCTATAGTGTCCACATGCCAGAAGGTATCCACCTGGATGTTCCATTGCTTGGGAAAGGCTTTGGGGAAACGCCAGTCAGCGCCTGCTATCGCCCAACTGCCGTTTTCTACCTGTCGTTCCAACTGAAAGGCTTGAAAGCTAGAGGGAGCGCGTTTTTGTAGCCATTTCAGACGGATAGCTTCTCCTTGTTGAATAGCCTCAAGCTGTGGTAATGCTTGTTCTGTTTTGATCCCAGTGGGTGGTACCGTAGCGAGGATTTGTCCTCCGCCCAGACGGAGCCGATACCAATATTTTTGATTCGCTTGTGCAGTTTGATCAGAGAAAAATAGACCCGACTCTTGAATACCATTACTCTCGATGGCAATCATACGCTGAAATTCCCGAGGGAGGCTATTGATTACTTTTTGTGATTCCTCATTTTGATCAAGCAAGATCAGTAAGCTATCCTTGAATTGTTGCACATTCTGCAACAGTTGATCAGCTCTGTTAGAGTTGCTAAAGGCCGGTCTGATTAAGCCAGAATGAACTTTTGTATAGTCACGGCCATTGGTACTACGCTCGATTTGATAGCCTTGCTCAAGGCCCGCTGCCCAAGCCCGATAGTCGGCCGGGAACCATCGTGCTTGATGGGATGTAGCGGTTTTCTTAACCAATAGTTGGTGAGCGTTGTCCTGTGCCAACAAACCCAAAACAGGGTAGCAAAGGATGAGAAACAGAATGAAGTTTTTCATACGGGAATACTATTTTATTCCTGGAGCAGGCACAGCAAGGGAGCATATAGCCTGATCCGAAGACCAGCCTATGTGTTCCTGCTAGAAAGCTGTCAGTGATTTTTAATATGTGATTATTCGCAGTCTGAGCCGATGGTGATGCTAAAGTTCTCCCAGCCCCAGTAGGGGATGTCTACTCCCACACCTAAGCGCACTCCTGTAGGGTTGGGGGTGTACAAGGCCATATCGATATCGAAGTCCCAGCCCCACCATCGTTCCCACCGGTTAAAACGGTCGTTAACGAGCGTCCAAGGGAGAATACTGCGACTACTTTCATAGTAGTCTACTTGCATGCCAGCGTTAAGGCCTGCACTGATGTAGCTGAAGAATTGATTAGGTGGATGATTGGTGCAAAAAGAGGTGTTGTAACCTAAGCCTCCTTCTAGGTCAAAGCCCAACCACCCGGAGAAACGGATTCGGTCGGCAACCGTTACTGGCACCCAATAACTGTTGCTTCTGGCAAATAAGCTTCCACGAAGTCCAATCTCGATGTTCTCCAGGGCTCGTCGCCAATTGTTGGTTCTTCCTTCAGCCATGAAGTAAGCATCCAGTGCCACTGTTGTTCCTGGTAAATTCATCTGAGCATTCAGTCGATTGTCATCCTGGCCAAGGTAGATGTGCCAATCACGACTATCAATGAGGATGTCTACTACATCATCTCCCTGTCCGGTAATTAGTCCATCTTCAAAATTGAGACGGTAACCAGCCAAGGCTTCCAATCTACGTTCAGGCCAATCAAAGCGTATCTCACCATCTACGGTAAAGGCAGCGTCTTTATCTGGCTCAGTATTGTTGATCCAGTGGTTGGATGATACTTCTTTATCCATCAGGTGGGCCATCCCACTGAGTCTGATTTGATCAAGACCCTCATCACGAAGGTCCACTTCAAGGAGGAATCGACCATTAAAGACATCACCACTGGTTTCACTATCCGTCAGTACGGTACTGAACATAAAGCCATAGTTGTTGCGGCTGATTCCGATGTTAGGTGGTGAGAAATTGACCTGTGTTACACTGGCACCGTTGGCTTGCGACTGTGGTTTGTTCATGTTGTAGTATATGCCACCGCCAAAGCTGCGGGCTTCCAGACCACAGAATAGATCAATTGCATCATCCGGAATTACTTCTCCAGCGAAAGCCCAGTAGGGTACTGCACCTGACCTTCCCATCTGGGCATTTACACGTACACGATACTCTACCAAGTCAATTTCCATCTGACCATGAAATTCCCTTCTGCCATTTTGGAGGCCGTAATTAAGGCTGCCATCGGCATCAATGCCTTCCATCGGATTCCAGTCGATTGGGTCTAAATCGATACGTGTGCTATGGAGTGTATAGGCTGACCGATTTGGGCTCTGTGTCGCCAAGATTTCGAAGTCGGCAAAGCCAATAATACCGGCTTGCCCTAGTGCATGGAGATTGTCAAATTTGAAGGAATACTCAAACTGTAGCGTAGAGCCAGCCGGTACTCCTAGGTCTGCAGGGGTGTCAAATACATGGATGTCACTTACGAAGACCCGATAGTCGGCAATTTTTAAGGTCCTACCAGTAGGGATATCCCAACTACCCACCTGCAAGCGTGGTAAGGAACTAAACTCGGAACGTGCATTGGTCATGTACATGTTGTTGACGCCAATTCCCTCCAGTTGAATACCGGTGATACTTCCGACGTGTTCTTCCAGGGTGAGAAATCCGCTTAAGTCGGTGGCAATAATGAGACCCTCTCCATTGCTTTGTACCAAAGCCGTGAGGCGACATCGGTCTGGCCTAGGTGTGAACTCAGCAATCCAGGCTGGCATGGAATAGGGCGTTGCTTGGAGGTCCTGAAACTCTGCGGACCAATAAGTACCGTTGCCAGTCCAACTATTCTCAAGTTTAAGTGGGAAGTTGCCAGAAAAGAATGGTAACTCTACATTGACCTCAATATCTGCCAACTCGAGCTGATCGCGTTGGATGTCAATTTGGGCTTGTTGTACATTGCCTTCCCAGTCCTTGATCTCGCAGGCAATGCCGCTATCAGCGGTTTGGAGTAAGGTCTGACCACTCATTCCCTTATCATCCAGGACCATGTTTTGGGCGCGCATAAGTAGGGTGTTGCCGTCTTCCTTCCGTAGGAACCGAGGTAGATGCCAATAGGCTTCCTTAAAGTAGACGCCATTCCAAAGGTTGGCTAAGCCTGGGAATTGATCAATTTGCCCCTGAGAGGCAATATTGCTTCCTTCCGGCAGAGTAAGCTCAGTAGGGTTGCTATAGGCAGAGTGATCAAAGTGCCATTTTACGACCTCAAGTTCGTAGTGCGGTAATTCCGCTAGCTGTAGTTTGACGGGTTCACCAAGGCTGCAGCAACTTCCCCGGGCGCCGATTGGCCGGAGATATAATTCAGTCTGCCAATCAAACCAATCGGAAAAGGTTGTCTGGAATGCACCGTATAGTGGATTGTTGTTGAGTACCTGCCCTTCGGCGGAGAGGTGCTCACTCTTAAGTGTAACATATCCAGCAGCCTGAATAGGTTGTTCCCCATCACAGATAAAAGGAAGGGCAGTACCACCAAATGGAGCACCTTGGGCGTTGGTAATTAAGGTAATGCTGTAATTGCTGGAGCGATCAACCGTCACTTCTTCTTGTAGGGCTAAGAACGATTCTGATGCTGGTTCCGCCGGCCCTGCACCGGTAATACAGAATCCCTTCTGTGCAAACAAAGCATACTTATTATTGGCTACACGATCACCACCTAATTCGTGCAGTGCTACTATGTTAGCGGTTGCAGTGGTAGGTAATAATCGGAGGTAGGTAATGTGGGCACCATTGATTGAGATCGGCAGCTGCACGGTCTCATCACTAGCTTGATCTACTGGGGCACTATTGTTGTCCAGTGTATTTAGTGTAGCAGCTGGGTCTGATGGAAGACGGATAGCACCTAGGTTACTGGTCCAAGCAGAAGGTAGGCCAAGATTTGACTGCAGAATAGATTCTGCCAGGCCACCGATTGCTATTCCCTCGGCATTGAATCGCAACCCGCGCAGGCGGATCAATATAGGAGCCTGAAAGAAATCACCGGCAACAATTTCTCCTTCACCGCTGTAGAAGGTACCTGATCGAGTAGTGGCATCAGTAAGGCGAATCAAGAAATTGCCAAGACGGAGGGTGTCTCCACTGACAAAGTGGTCAACTGCTCCTTGAGTTCCTGTGGGCAATTCAAAGCGGCAGCCTTCACCACAGGCAATGTTTAGCTCATTGCGTGGGCTAGCAAGTCGTTCCAGGGTAATTTGATGAATACTGCTCTTACCATCATTGGCAAAGGAACGTTCATTAGCTGTATCACTAGCTTCTACTTGAAGCAAGTATGTCCCACCATCACCAAAGTCGAAGTCGTCGACGGATGTTTCATAGGTGGTACCTGAAATAGCTTGCTTCGTAAATACAGGATTTTGGGTGCTGACGAAGCGGGTTGGGCTCATGCTACCATCATATTCCCATATGGAGAAACGGTATTCTACCTCGATGTTCTCCGATACCTCATGCTGCCATTCGCACGCTACTGTTAAAGCGCCAGGAGCGGTGTGTTCCCAGTTTTCCGGAGGGCTCAGGATTTCAGGGGCAGGGAGAAGTGATTCTCCTAGTGTAAAAGTGTATATATCTGATAAGCCATCATTCTCTACTTCGTATACACCATCGGGGTCATAAGCACGAACCTGCCAGGCGTAGGTCTCATCTATTACTAGGTCCTCTTGCTCCCCTCGATAGTAGTGAGTGCCAGAACGTAAACCTATTTTCTCGCTTACAAGCATATTGGGATCTGCCAAAGCATTGCGAGGCGAAATGCCGAATGGTACACGTGCCAGTTTAAAGTCATGATGTAGTGGGGAACCATTCACATTAACACGGCGCCAGCTGAAGCGATAGTTCTGCGGTTCGGTTTGGGGTATAAGGGAGACATTGTAAGGAAAACGTAGAGCTGGCGGTTCTGGTAAGACGGTATGCAGACTGAACTGCACCACATCACTGCGACCTTCATTCTTGATTGCCGCTTGACCCATAGGGTCATAGGCCGTTACTTGTACGGCGTATTTACCATCTGGCAATGGTGGCAGACTGGCGTCATAAATAAAGATCGGAGCCATAAGCGCATCGACCTCCCAGCGAAGCAAGTTGTCGTCGTTAATGGCATCATAGGGATTGGTGCCAGATGGCAAATCGGCGATGCGAATTCGGTAGTTTGCTATCCCCTGAGAAAGGATGACTGGCGTCCAGCGAAAGGTAATTATATCACCAATGGTGCGGGGTATGCGTTCTCGTTCACGGGGAGTAATAATGATCGGTGGATCAGGAGTGCGAACTTTGATTGGAGGCGTACAGCCTGTCAACTCAGCAGAGAGTCGGTCGCCACTGTTGAAATCATATACCTGTACACATACTACATATGAACCCTCGGGAAATAGCTGGTTCATCACCAGGTCTCGTAGGTCAATACCACTGTAGTTAATATCATAAATGCTATAGTTGGAAAAGACCTCGAGGAGTTCATCACCCGTAAAACTCCGGGTTTGGCCTGGTGGTAGGGTAATGGGGAAACGAGGACGCTTCGTTCGAGGGTCGATTTCTCCCTGTATGCGATTGTCGCCAACGATCGTGGCACCAATCATAACATCATAAGACTTTAGGGCATTAGTATTGGTTAGAATAAGGACAGGTTGCCCTGTTCGACCTAGTAATTCAACGGTAGAAGTAGGTACAGGTTGTGGGACAATGATCTGTGGGATAATAGGTGTTTGCTGAGCAGTTGCGAGCGAGATACTCGCCAAAAAGAACAGCAATGATAAAAGAGTACGAGCTAACATAGCTAAGTGGGTTTTGCACTCCTTTATAATTTGCGATGTAAAAGGTTAACATTGATTTTGAGAAAAATTGTAATCGCCAATAAAATGATTCAATAGCAAGATTGTAAGGAGGCGTATTTTTCGATAATTCAGAAATACTAGGTGGGCCCCGGTAATTGTCATTGTCCTTCTTTATTTTAGCTATCAATGTTAACCTTTAAGCGATAAATCTATTAATGGCCGAAACAATCCATCAAGATTGGATCCGCGAGCTGCGGGAGGAAGGACTCCGTGCAGTGGAAAAACTGTACGCGCAGTGGCGGGAAGAGTTTCTGGCCTTCGCCTCGCGGTATGGCGGATCACAGGATGATGTATTGGATGCTTATCAGGATGCACTGATCATATTGTATGAGAATGTACGTAAGGGCAAACTGACGGAGCTATCAAGTTCACCTAAGACCTATCTTTTTAGCATTGGTAAATACACGTTGCTTAATAGCCTGAAACGGCAGGGCAAACAACGCACTCTGGTATCAGAAGCCGTCGAACAAGAAGTAAGCTGGACGCCTCCTGACGATGAGTTGAATGATCGGCAGCAACGCCTTATGGTAGCATTGAAAGGACTAGGCAAGAGCTGCCAGGAGTTGATCGATTTGTTTTACTATCAGCGTTTGTCCATACGAGAAATCGTAGCTAAAACGGGCCTCAAGAATGAAAATACCGTTAAAGCTCAAAAATCACGTTGTGTGAAATCACTGCGTGCTAATATGCAGAAGGTATGATGGATGATAAGGACCAAGATCGGATTGAGCGTTTGCTCAGAGGCGAACTTTCTGCGGAGGAAGAATCGTCTTTGCAGGCGGATGCTAAGGCTAGTGATGAACTGGCTCAGGAGCTTGAGTTCGCTCAAGATCTAGATAAGGTCGTGGGCGCTGCTGGGCGGGCTAGCTTGAAGGAGCGCTTACAACAATTGGAACAGTCGCAAGAGCAAAAAAAGGCCTTGAAAGTAAGTTGGCGTAGACCGTTGGCCATAGCGGCCAGTGTGCTATTGCTGCTCGGGATGGCAGCTGTTTGGTATGCCAATACTGCTTACAGTAATCAAGCTTTGCTGACCGCGTATTACGAAACTCCCAATTTTTCGGGTACCCGCTCAGCGGGAGATGCCTCTGCCTGGGAGCAGATTACTGCTGCTTTCTATGGGGAAGATTACGCTAGTGTTGTTGAACTAATGGAAGCTAATCTAACACTGAAAGCCACAGAAGATGGCAAACAATTGCTAGCACATACTTACCTGCAATCTGATCAAATAGAAGCTGCTCTAGAACAAGTAGAATCTTTGAGCGAAGGACCCACAAAAGACTGGCTTCAAATTCTTACTCGTTTAGCCGCAGGGCAAAATAGTGGCGTCGAAAAAGGACTGAACAAGATCATAGCTTCATCCGATCATCCCTACTATCAAGATGCAATTGCGCTTAAGCGTAAAATCAGTAGTGTTTGGCGATTACTCCAGTAGAATTTAAGCTGGTGTCTTTCTTCGGCGAACAAAAAGGACGAGGAATAGGAAGGCTATTGAAGCAACTACAATCCACATTAGCGTACCATTGCGAGCAAAGCTTATCGGAGCATTATCACCTATAATGGTAAACGCTCCCCAATAGAAAGGGTGGGCCAGTTGATCCTCCTTCTGATCATTCAAATACTGAAGTTGTGCTTGCTGCAGTGCAAACGACTTCGTACCACCGTCCGCTAGTCCCTGATAGAATGTGGTCATGATGGAGGCCGTAGCTTGATCATTGACAGCCCATAGCGACGGCACAATACTTTTGGCTCCAGCATAGGCAAAACCGCGTGCTAAACTGATGAGTCCTTCCCCACGCTGGAGCTTGCCCAAACCAGTTTCACAAGCGCTCAAGACCACCATGTTCGCCTTTAATTCGAGATTGTAAATCTCCGAAAGGAAGAGTTGCTCGGGGAGCGAATTTATGCTGCTAAAGGCCAGGAAGGAGTAGCGAGGAAGATTTTCCTCTACTTTGGCATGCGTGGCAAAATGAAGGATATCGGCATCTTGTAGGTGCTGGTGAAGGTTGGCAATACTAGCTTCAGACTGAGTAAATAACTTGCTGCCAGTCAGCTCCTGTATGTTTTGTGCTTCTTCGGTATTGAAGAACAAAGGGCCCAAAACTACCTCTCTCATCGCCAAGGCGACTGTAGTATCGATTTTCACTTCATCAAAACTGGGCGCAAATACCAGTGTGCCTTTGGTGGGTACATCGGCTGTAGTCATCGATTGCCAAATGATAGGGGAGGGAGCATAGCTGATTTCATATTCCTTGATCAAATAAGGTAGTTCAGTAAATCTGCTATAGACTTCGCCGGTAGGTGTGACCAAAACTGCAAAAGGCAGGTACGCTAAAATGCCATCCGGCACGATGATCAGATGCTCGGTCTCCTCGGTGATTTGCTTTAATACCTCTTCTAGTAAGAGCGTGTGAAGGGCTTCCGCTTGCCTTTGATACTGAGCCACCGACTCAGGGCCAGCTTGGGGGCGCTGTTGTGTGTTTTCTAGAAAAGTGGCTAGCTCTTCTTCAAAGTTGTCTGGTAGGTTCTTGGTAAAAGCACTTGTTTCACTTCCTGCTGGAGTGACGAAAACGGTCAAGGAATTATCACCCAGGAAATAATTGATCATCGCAGAGCCCGCTGGTAGCATTTGACTGACCTCCCTTGCGGAGAGCTGTTGAGTCGTTTTCGTGATTTCTGCGTAGGCGGGATATTCCGCTAGGGCTTGCTCTGTATTCTCAACGCTTCGCTTGATGTTGAAGGCTTGCTTCTGTAAGCTCGCTAGCTTTGTACTGTCAGTACTGTGTTCGGCAATTTGCTTTTCAATGAAACTGAGCTGCGCATTGAGGTCTCGTAGACGTTGCAGACTATCCGCAGGAATGCCAGAGAAAGAGGAGGCCCCGGATAGCTGAATAGCATCATATAGTACTCCTGCTTTTGCGGCTGCATTATAAGCGAATGATTGGGCTTCTTCCTCCTTGCTGTTGGCCAGGATCAGTTGGGCTTGAATGATTTTTTCGTAGAGGCCGTAGTAGTTGTGCGTGAGGAAAACTTTGCTACTTTCTGCTTTTGCCGCAGTCCTTTGGATTTGCAGCAGCTGCAATCCGTTTTCTGCTAGTTGAATGAGTTGACGCAGCTCCGCTTCGGATCCTGTTTTTTCATACGCACTCCAATGAAAATCCACGGCCGACTGCAAGACTTTGAGTGTGCTAGCTCTATCTTCCAGTTCTGCTAAATATTGCTCATCTGCTGGGAGGTTCCACTGGTTCAGAATGTTCCTATAGCGTACCCGAGCATTCTCGTAATCTCCGGAAAGGTATTCTGCTTGCGCGAAGGCGGCTTGGATATTTAGCACTTCACCATTATCAGCGTCCAAGACGTCGGACAGATTATTCAAGGCTTGTTGCAAGTAGTACTTTGCCTGATCGTAATCTTCCATCTGGGTATAGAGAAAGCCCAGATTGTATTGGGTGTTGGCAATGGTGATTGTGCGGCCACTGTATTGATCGAGGTAGATATCTAGCGCTGTTGCATAACATTCGCGAGCACGCTCGAAGTTTCCTAAAGTCCGGTAAGCAATGGCAAGATTGTTATTACAAACTGCTGTGTAGTAACCATTTGATCCCTTGTCCAGTATCTGACGGGCATATTCCAGAACCTCCACCGTTTTCTCTGGCTGATTTCGTTCTGCGTACATGCTCCCTAGCATAAAGGTGCTCACCATTGTACGGAGATGTTCCGGCCCGTAAGCTTCCGTCCTAATGGCGGTCGCTTTTTGATAGCAATCAATGGCTTTATCTAGATCTCCAAGTTGATAGTAAGCGCCCCCCATGTTATTGAGGATAATATCACTTGGTACCTCATCCGAACGCCCATCAATTTCAAGACTGCGATAGCTGTCGTTGAGGTAGCCGATGGCTTTTTGGTACATCCCCGTGCGCCAATAATCCATACCTAAGTTACTGTATACGGCTACGGCCTCGGGATGGGTGTCATCATGGTGTTGGAAGAATAGGTCAAGGCTCTTTTGATTAATTTCTAGCGCCTGTAGTGGGTCTCCGTTCGATTCAATAGCGGCAGCCATGGAGCCGTAGAAGGCACTCATTCGCTCTCGGCCAATTTCATTATTCAGAGCCTCACATAGCTGTAATCCCTCTTGGTACAGCGCTAAGGCTTCTTCCAATTGCTCTTGGTCTCGATGATAATTGGCTTTAAGCCGGATCAGCTCAAGGGCGAGTAGTTGGTATTCATCTTTAGTGGTAGGTAGTAAACTGTCCAGTGTAATGAGGACTGCTTTTCCAGTTGTGAAATCACCGTTGTTAATTGCCCTTATACCTACTCTTAGCTTGCATTGAAAAGTAGTAGGATGGTTGGTCGCTAGATGCTCATTACTTAATCTGAGCGATTGATCTTGATAGTATTCTAGGCTATCGGCTTTACGATACAATCTGTAAACATCAGCCAGGGTAGACAAGGCCGTAATGTAGGTCGCTGATGATTCTGGGGCGCATTGCAAGGCTTGCCAGGCTCGTTGTTTGAGGTCCTCAAAATCAGCTTTCCCACGGATGAGAGGCAAAGGGGGAGGGGAGAAAGTGCAGTCATCATCCTGAGCGATCGCTACGGATGAGCAAACAAGCAGGAGAATCAAACTCCATAACCGCAGTACTTGAGATGACTTGAGCAAGGGGACTCGTATTTTCTTGTGAAAATACAATAAACCCCTTATCTCTGATTAATTATGAGGGGCTGTGACCTGCCCAATAGACAAGTCACAGCAAGGATTAACTCCTAGGGTTTCACTACCAATCCATCTTTTGGATCCCACTTATCATATTCCATATAGTGAGCGGTAGCCTGAGCGACTTCCATGCCGCAGAGTCGCTCTACCAAATGCAATGCACCATCAATTCCTGCAGATACACCGGCCGTAGTGATGATCTTACCATTGTCTACCCAGCGGGTATCAGCCAGTACTTCTGTTTCTGTTGCTTTGGCGCGAAGTGATTCAATAGCATTATGGAAAGTAGTAGCCTTTTTACCCACGAGTAGCCCGGCACGTTCCAGGATAAAAGCCCCGGTACAGACCGATAGAGCAGCGGTAAGATCAGGCTCTACATCTTTTACCCATTGGATCACGGCATCATTGTCTACTGATGGTCCTGTATTTCCACCCGGCAGAACGATGATATCTGGTTTGGGGCAATCGGTAATCGAAAACTCCGGCTGGATATGTACGAAGCCTTGACTCACTAAGGGCTCTTTTGTGGCAGCTACCGTATAGACCCGGAATCCACCACCGTCGAAATGACTGGCTGCAAATACTTCTCCTGGGCCGCTAAAATCCAAAATTTCCACACCATCATAGAGGAAGATGGCCACGTTTAATACTTTACTTTCTGCTACTAAAGTCATATTGCAATGTGGGCATTGTCCGGGTTCATCGTAGGTTTGCGTATCGCAGGATCCGTCACTACAAGGTGGGCAAATGTAGACCTCCGCAATACTGTCCTGCGCTTGCACAGACCATATAATTGGAATACTAATAAATAAGAAGAACACAGCGAATCCGAAATGTTTCATGTCAGGTAATTTGATCTATGGACAAATGTAGACTTGCTACTGATTCGAATTACTAATTGTCAATTAATGACAATAGAATGTCGGTTATTGACTACATTTGAACATGCGAACAGTTGCTTTTATCCTCCTTCCTGGTGTCCACCTCATGGACTTAGCTGGTCCTGCTCAGGTGTTTTATGAAGCTGCTCAGCTAGGGCGTATTTCCATTCGACTTCAATTTGCTAGTGTGGATGGTCATGTTCAAACGGCGCAGACCCTGGCATTGGCACCAGCACTAAGTTTAGAAGAACTGCGACTACAAAAGGGAGACTTCCTTTGTATTCCGGGGGTAGATTTAGAACGTCTACAACGTGGTGCGTTAGACGAAGTAATTGATCAGTTGAGAACGTGGCTTCCAGCACAGCGAGAGAAAGGTGTGCTGTTAGGGTCAATTTGCTCCGGAGCGTTAGTATTGGCAGAGCTGGGGTTGCTGGATGGCCGTGCTTGTACCACCCATTGGAAATGCATGGATTATCTGGAGGATCGGTACCCTTCTGCTCGTGTGCAGCGTAATCGTTTGTACTGTTTTGATCGGGAGGTCGTTACCAGTGCGGGAATGACTTCAGGTATTGATATGTCCTTGGCTTTAATTGAGCTGTGGACCAATCCACTGCTAGCGGCCAAAGTAGCCCAAGAAATGGTGATAAACGTACGAAGGCCAGAGACAAGCAGTCAGGAGAATACCTTTCTCAATTTCAAGAATCACTTCCATCCACTCGTTTACCGAGCGCAGGAGTTATTATCCAATGACCTTAGTACGGAATTTACCTTGGAGGACTTAAGTCGCCAACTACATCTTAGCAGTCGCCAATTAGCTCGCTTATTCAAACACCATACAGGACAGACTATTCATGCTTATCGCCAAGAGCGACGCATTGAGCATGGCGAACAATTGCTACAGCACTCTGATTTGTCCGTGAAGGAAATATCCCAGGCGTGTGGCTTTTCCCAAGTTCGGCAGTTTATTCGCTTATGGAAAAAGGCCAAGGGGCATACACCCGGGCATTGGCGTAAGCAACAATTAGAAGTATCAGAAACGGAATTATCCGCTTAGCGTACCAAGAGCCTTCTTACACTAAATGCACCATTGCTAGAGTACTCCAAGAAGTACGAACCCGCTGGCAGATTGCTAACGTCTAGCTGACTACTAGGCCCTAGTGAAGTCCAATCTTGCAAGGTCCTTCCATCTACATCTACCACGCGAACTTTGCCATCAGCAAGTGGGTTGATAGCCTCAATCGTCACTACACCTTGATCATTTGGGTTAGGGTAGATACGAAATGGAATCGGATCTGCAGCAGCATAGGTGGAGGAAGCCAAGCAGTCTGGTTCATCACTAGTCACGGCATTAAAGCTTCCGGCAATGGCCGACCAATCTTGCCAATCGCCACCTTCGGCGGTGGTCCAATCATTTAGGTCGATGGTATAAAGACCGGTAGGCGTTCCTTTCACCGCATATACTTTTACGGCTGTTCCGCTGTGATCCCAAGTAAGAGGTTGATTATCCGTGCATACCTCAGGCATATTGTCGGATAAACCGCAATTGGGAACGAGGAAGTAGGCATTATCGTCAAAATCTGGATAAGTACCGTAGATCTTGGCGATACCACTTTCGTCAATGCAAACGGCAGTGTATTCATCACAAGCAATGCCGCGGAAGGTGCCACCATACTGCGTCATAGCGTTGGCTAAGAAGCTGAGGTGACGGCCGCGGCGGTCGGGATCATCATAGTGCGTGTCAGTGATCACATTCTCCAGGTATGGAACGCGGATGAATGGTGTGTTGTCAACCGTCATTCTACTGTCGAAGGGGTTGCTCAATGCATCTGCACTGTTGATGGTTCCGTTGGCTGCCGAGAAATAGGCGCCACCTAGAATAGCCATTCCGGCACTGGTGCCACCGATAACGATATTCCGTTGGGTAATGCCTTGGTTGATTAGATTCGCGACTTGATTTCCGCGCCAGTAGTTTACGTAGTTATATTGGTTACCTCCAGCAATCCAAATAGCTTCGGCCTTACTGATGCGGTCAAGAACATATGCCTCGCTGGAAGCGGAGGCATTATTGAATACGATGGTTTCAACGGAGTTAACGTTTACTCCTAGTTCGTCGTAGAGATAGTCATTATAACCATCAGATCCGGAAGCGCGGATGACGAGAACATCGCCTCCGCTTGCGCGCTGCAGAAACCAGCGCATGGCGTTATCATCTTCTGTGGCTCCGCCCATTAGGCATACACCTCCTTGTGGTGCCACCACAGCATCTTGCATATTGCCGGTGAAGTAGGTCGTGTAATTTTGTGCTGTTACCAGCAGGGAGCAGCAAGCTACCCAGCAGCACAAGGCGATTCTTTTCATGGATTGTGTGTTGCTATCATTCGCGGGAACGCCCTCAATTTGGCCACTGTTCCCAAGGTCCAGGGCTAAGGTCGCAGATTTGGCAGGCATTACCAAAGATCTACTACGCTCGACGACAAATATCGATTCCTCCACGGATGACGACGATTGATTAATATGTTCATATTAAGCAGCTGATTAACAGCTACCTGTTGGGATTGTATTTCAATTCTTTATTCCAATCTATACTCCGGTGTTACCGGGTTCGCCACAAAAAGTCATTGATAACCAACTAATTCCACTAGATAAGCACCTCGATATCCCATCTCGCGCAGCTCATTGCGAAGTTGCAGAGCAGTCGTTCTACTAGCGTAACTCTCTCTGGATTCTATCACCCAGACTTCTTCACAGGGACGATAGCGGGCTACTAATTTTTCGTGAAAAGGATATTCACGCGGATCAGTATTGCGCAAAATCGCAACCTGGATTTTATATTCCTTGGTAGGAGCAGTTCCAAACCTTGGTAGTGATGGTCTACTACTTGCACCTTTACTGTAGGTATTGGGCAAAGCATCACAATAGGAAGGGCGATTCTCCTGTGCTTGTAATCCATTGACCATCAAGGACAGGGCGCCAACGAGTAAAAAGTGTATCAGATATTTCATAGCAAGGGGTCAAATCATTACGCAAACAGTCACTCGTCCTCCTTAAGACGGCGAAGAAATCTTAAGTCACTGCAGTGCCAATAACACAGCGGTTGTGTAGTTTCAAAAAACTGCGGGGAATGTGTGTTGAATTAGTAGTCCTTGCCCGGATAAATGCCGGAATTGCTTGGGGCGATCAGCGTGTAGGTGCTGATTAGTAATGACTTGCTAAAAATAGGGATTTATTCTTAGTCAGGTGCTTATGAACCCGAAAAACTGCTTCCCATTAAGTCTATTCCATCACTCACGAATTCAGAAAAGTACATTTGCTACCCAATCCTTATATTGCTGAGAATCCGATTGTATCACTATGTTCCTGAGGCGCTTTCCATTCTATCAGCAGTTTGACCAAGTGGATTGTGGTCCAACCTGCCTGCGTATGGTTGCGGCTTATCATGGGCAGCAATACAGCTTGCAGCACCTTCGTGAGTTGTGTCATATTGAGCGTGATGGTGTCAGTCTATTGGGCATCGTTCATGCGGCAGAACAAATCGGATTCAACGCCGATGCGTTTCGACTGCCCTGGCAACATCCAGATAGTGATCACAGTGGATTAATTGACCTGCAGCCACCATTTATCGTTCATTGGGAGCAAAACCACTTTGTGGTGGTCTATCAGATAAGTGAAAAGGAGGTGCTAGTCGGTGACCCCAAAGCGCCTGGCTTGCAAAGACTGAGTCCCAAGGTTTTTCAAAAGGGGTGGTGCTCTGAAGGTGAACAAGAAGGTATTGTTTTGTTGCTGCAACCTACTGCCGATTTTTATGAACAACATCAGAATAAGGCTGAGGAGCAATACGGCTTTTCCTATCTACTACGCTTTTTAGGACCTTACCGGCGTCTAATTGTGCAGCTGCTGATCGGGCTATTCGGCCTGAGTGCCTTGCAACTGCTATTCCCATTTTTGACGCAGGCACTGGTAGATGTCGGGATCAATAACCAGGACTTATCCTTTGTCTGGTTGATGCTGGTAGGGATGCTCCTGTTGTTTTTGGGTGAGGTGAGTATCACCCTGTTACAGGGTTGGATATTGCTTCATGTTGGAACGAGGGTCAATGTAAGTTTAGTGGCCCAATTCCTCCAGAAGGTGATGCGTTTACCGTTGAGTTATTTCGATCAGAAGTCGACCGGGGATTTCCTGCAGCGCATTTATGATCAAAACCGCATAGAGCAGTTTTTGACCAATACTACCTTGGCTGCACTGTTTTCCTTTGTGAGCTTAGTAGTATTGGGTGTTCTGCTGGGGTGGTATCACATCGGTATCTGTCTGGTGTTTTTTGGTGCGGCCGCTTTGTACGTTGGTTGGATTTTTCTGTTCCTGAGGAAACGCGCCTTGGTAGACCATCAACGATTCCGTGAACTCACCGAGAATCAAAATACCCTGATTGAGTTGGTGGAAGGGATGTCGGAAATCAAACTGCAACAGAGCGAAAGGAGGAGGCGTTTTGGCTGGGTCCAGATTCAGAATAAGCTCTTCAAAACCAATACCCGTTTTCTAACGCTGACCCAATATCAGGATACCGGCGCCAAGTTTATCAGTCAGCTGAAAGATATTTTTATCCTCTTTATTTCAGCCCGGGCTGTGATTCAGGGGCAGTTGAGTTTAGGCGAAATGTTAGCTATCCAGTTTGTAGTGGGGCAGCTGAATGTACCATTACAAAGGTTGGTAGGGTTTACACGCACTGCGCAGGACGCACGCTTGAGTCTAGAGCGCATGGGTGAACTTCAGAACCTAGAAGAAGAGGAGCCTGATTCAGCACTCAAGATCAATCAACTTCCAGTAGAAGCCGATCTGGTTATTGATAAACTGAGCTTTGCCTACAGTCCGTTGTCAGGGAATGTTCTTAATGATATCGACTTACGAATTCCTCACGGGAAGGTAACCGCTATTGTGGGCTCTAGTGGCAGTGGTAAGACTACACTCGTCAAACTCTTATTGGGATTTTATACACCCAGTGCCGGGCAGATTCGCTTAGGTGATCATGCATTGTCAGCATATACAGTATCTGCCTGGCGTTCCGCCTGTGGGGCGGTGCTGCAAGATGGCTTTCTGTTCTCAGATACGATTGCTAGAAACATTACCGAAAGCAGTGCCACTATTGATCAGCAACGCCTGGTCTTTGCCACTAAAATGGCCAATCTACAGGGCTTCGTACAGCATTTGCCACAACAGTTTCAAACTAAGATTGGTCCGCAGGGCAATGGTATCAGCCAGGGGCAACGCCAGCGTGTCTTGATTGCTAGAGCGATCTATAAAAATCCGACTCACCTATTCTTCGACGAGGCGACCAATGCCTTGGATGCTGAAAACGAAAAGGTAATTGTTGAAAACCTCCAACACTTTTATCAAGGCCGAACTGTGGTTATCGTTGCGCATCGTCTAAGCACCGTGAAGAATGCAGATCATATTGTGGTATTGGAAAAAGGAGAGTTAGTAGAAGAAGGCACCCATGAACAATTGGTGAATCAAAAGGGGCGCTATTTTAATCTGGTTCGTAATCAATTGGAGCTAGGAGATTAGCGACTTATCGCTTGCAAATTTTCTTTATTGGTCAGGATATGTTCATAGCTTCGGTTGAGAAAATTCCTCTACACCTGGACCATTTGCACCAGGTAGTACCGTTACGTTCGATATTCTGGTAGAGAACGAGGGAGATACAGATGCCGCCAATGTGGAGGTAACAGACGTACCACAAACAGGCTTGATCTTTCAAGGAAGTGATGTGGGTAGCAATAGTAATGTGACTGAACTTAACTTAACCCAGATCAGTACTTGATCTCCAACTTGCCAAGTGGAGCAGTGGAGACGATCACGCTTACCTATCTAATTGCGAGCGATTTCCAGGGCTTCTCCCTAACAAACAAAGCACGTATTACGGCCGATGATGGAGACGATGATGATTCTGATCCAGACGAAGATGAGACCGTTGACGAAGACGGCGATGGTGACGGCGATGACGACGACGAAGATGAAGAAACCATTCCGGTAGAGCAGACGCCATCAGTTGATATTGAAAAGGCTACCAATGGGCAGGATGCAGATGACCCTGTTGGTGTTGTAATCTTAATTCCTGATAACAACGTAGAGGTAGAATGGACCTATGTAGTAACCAATACTGGTACGCTTGATTTAATTGACCTGGTAGTTGAAGATGATCAAGAAGGCACCATTGGTACCATTCCGTTCTTAGCGGTTGGTGAGAGTGCAACTCTGAGTCTAACCGGTACTGCTCAGACAGGGCAATACAGCAACTTAGCTACTGTTACCGGTCAACCAGTTGATGAGAATGACAATCCATTCGGACCACCGGTGACGGATGAGGATCCTTCCAATTATGTAGGGGTGTTCATCAACATGGACAAAGAAGGCGATAAGAGTAATATCTGCCCAGGAGAAGAGGTCACTTTCACATTGACCACCCGAATGATTGGTGGGGCACCAGGCGTGCAGTTTCGAGATATAATGGCCGAGGATACCAATCTTCCAATTACTCTGGAACCTTACGGAACGTACTGGGTTGGAGGTGATCTAAACGGCAATGGTTATTTGGACTTCATCGACAACAATGGTGATGGCATTTCGGATGAGGAATTCGTTTGGTCCTATACCTTGATTTACGAGGAAACAACGACCAACGTAGCTACCGACCAAGCTACCGTTTATGTGGATGGAGAAATCGTCTTAGACCCTGACACCGGTGAGCCACTTGTACCAATGGGTATGGACGAATGGACTGTGAACGTAAGCACGGATAATTGTGCCAATCTCGGTGACTTCGTTTGGAATGATTTCAATGAGAACGGCCAACAAGATCCAGGTGAGCCAGGGATCGCTGGTGTTACCGTAAATCTCTTGGATGCTTCCATGAATTTCATCGAAGCAACGACTACCAACGCTGATGGCTTGTACAGCTTCACGGATCTCATTCCAGGAGATTACATGGTAGAGTTTGTGGGCCCAACTGGGTTTAATTCCTCACCACAGGATCAAGGGGATGATACAACGGACAGTGATGCCGATCCAGTTACAGGTAAAACTGGAGTCATTACCTTGATGCAGTCTGAGACCAATAATACCATCGATGCTGGCTTCTGGAATCCGCCTAATATCGACATGGTGAAAGACATAGTCGACGTAGTATACAATGGAGATGGCACCTATACGGTCTCCTATACAGTGACGGTGACTAATGATGGTGGACCTGGCAGCTACACCCTGACAGACACCCCGTTCTTCGACGATGATGTGACGATTATTAGTGGTTCATTCAGTGGTCAAAATAGTGGCAACCTGATTGATGGCGTTAATACACTGGCGAGTAACGAAAGTATTGCGGGCGGTGCAACACATGTGTATAATTTGAGCTTCATCGTTACGCTCGATCTACAGGATGGTTCTACCGACGGCGGTGATAATATCTACACCGCTTGTGCTGTGGCTGGCAATGGACCAGGAAGCAGCCCTGGTCAGGGCCTATATAATCTGGCTGAGTTAGATAGTGATGGTGATGGTCAAACGGACATTCAAGATGATGCCTGTGGCGACTTACCAGCCCTCGAGCTAGATAAAGAGCTACTAAGCGTAGTACCTGCCGGAGGTGGCACGTACGATGTGAGTTACACCATTGCCGTAACGAACAACGGTGGTGCAACTGGTAGTTACACCTTACGTGATACTCCATTCTTTGATGGTGATATCACCATTAACAGTGGAAGCTTCAGTGGCCAGAACAGTGGCGCGATGAACACGAGCGGTGCTACGATTCTGAATAGCAATGAAAGTATCGGAGCTGGTGTGACGCATACCTACGAGGTTACCTTCAACGTAACGCTCGAACTCATGGATGGTGTATCGGATGATGAGTACACTGCCTGTGGCTCTACGACCGGGACACCGCAAGCTGGCGAAGGCTTGTTTAATGAGGCTGGTCTGGATATCGACGGTGATGGACAAGATGATTTGACGGATGATGCTTGTGGAGATATTCCAAATATTGAGCTCCAAAAGGACTTGCTAAGTGTTACCGAACAAATAGATGGCACCTACGACGTAGAGTACATCATTGTAGTAACCAACAACGGTGGCGCTACGGGTACCTACACACTCCGTGACACTCCAATGTTTGATGGTGATATCACAATTAACAGTGGCAGCTTCAGTGGCCAGAATAGTGGGGCAATGAACACTACGGGCACTACCATTCTAAATACGAATGAGAATATTGCTCCTGGCGAAAGCCACACGTACATCGTGACCTTCAATGTGAGTGTCAACTTGAATGATGGCATCTCTGATGATGTTTACACACCTTGTGGATCGACTACTGGCGTGCCGCAAGCTGGCGAAGGCCTATTTAATGAAGCAGGTGTAGATGTTAATGGTGACGGAGAGGATGACCTGACGGACGATGCCTGTGGAGATATTGATCCAGAGTGCGAATTGATGGCTGGACCATTTTCTCAGGGACCGTGCTACAACAATGGTACAAGTGATCCATCAGACGATACATACATCCTGACCTTTGAGTCACCAACGGTAGAGAACCCTGGAGGTGCTTTCTATCAATTGGTACTGGATGGTACGGTAGTATCGAATAGTCCTTATGGAGAAGGAGGTACTATCGAAATTCCTGCCGACGGACAAAGTCATTTGTTGGTGTGGAGAGATGCAGTAGACATAAACTGTGCTGATGCTCGCATCCTGCCTCCAGTTGATCCATGTCCGGATCCGTGTATGCTTAGCGTTGAGACGGAAACGGAATGTAACGATGATGGCACCTTTACAATAACCTTTATTGTAACTGCTACCGGTACGGATGCTAACGAATGGATTGGTACCGATCCAAATGGCACCTTTACAGGGACGTATGGAGTACCAACTAGCAGAACATATAGTCAAGATGCTGCTAGTCCGATTAATATCACCATCCAAGATGCTGATCTAGCTGATTGCGTGGCAGATTTGGTGATCGATGTACCTGATTGTGGAGAGGATTGTGAAATTACTTGTCCACCAGATGTCTTCGCAGTTGAAAATGAGTCTGGCGAATTGGAAGAACTTGTTTGTGGTGATGAAGAAGAATTCTTCAATAACTCCGGTAGCTTGTCTATTGCGGGCGAGCCAGAGATTGCTGCTGGAGATTGTTCAATTACCGATGTGCAATTCACTGATGAGTTTGAGAATAGCGGTGATTGTGAGTACCTGATTATCGTACGAACCTTCACTGTTACGACTAGCGATGGTGAAACGCATACCTGCGTACAACGGCTAGTATATGCGTAGTGCGACCGTTTAGGGAGCATTATCGCATATACATTGTTGTAAGCAGTTATCTTTTAATCAACTTGTAAGTTGTCTGATTGTTATTGTTTAGGATGGTCAAATAGTATATCCCTGAGTTTGTTTCTGGTATTTTTATAGTTCCTGAACATTTTCCTTCAGTAATATTTCGCCCTAAAATGTCATAAATGATGAAGTATTCATCACCAAGCAGATTCTCGACAAAAATTTCATCCGAAAACGGATTCGGGTAAATTTTATACCCTTTTTCGAAGAGGTTCTCTTCAATACTTGTCAAAGGAGTGCAGTAACTAACATCAATTTCGCTGTATAAATTCGGGTCTTGGTTTGGGTCTTCGACCGTGTTAGCCATCATTGAAATTTTAACAATTTCATCACTTGTAGAAAAACATAGTTGGTGAAAATTGTCGTTGTCATTTATATCTGCTATCGAAATAGGTACATGCGGTATTAGAACTCCAGAACTGTCAGAATAGCCAATATAGTACTGAAATAAGTCAGATTCGGTATCACCACTTATATACGGTGTAATGCCACCATTCCAAGCAACTTGAATCGTTTGTGTTCCAGAATTACATTCATTCAGATTGCCATCAATTCTTTGGGCAAAGAATAAACTTGGTCCATCAGCAAGCGGAATAACATTCGTGGTAGTGATTCCGTTTAGGTTTATGATTTCTGAACAAGCGGACTCTCCTGAAAAAGTATCAGTTGTAAATAAATCCCCTACAACTCTAACTTCAAAAGGTGGATTAGTAATAGCAGTTCCAAATTCACCTATCAATAGCACTGTTCGATTTTCACCGTTTTCATTTGCCGGTGCTAAAACAGCACACATCGGTATGTGTATATTTCCAAGGCTATCTACAACTTCAAAATCAGATTCTGACAAGGTGGATGCATCTAATGGGAATTTAAAATTAACAGGCATACCATCTAGCAGACTTCCTGGTTGATTACATAATAAACCTGGTAGTCCATTATCAAGTCCAAAAAAAGCTGAGACAAGAGTATCTTGTGATTTTACACTGGTAACAAAAGATAAAATTATTATTGCTGAAAATAGGACTTTTCTCCTCATATTTTATTAATTTATATTTCAGCTTAGACTCTATTTATCTGGTTTGGTTTAATTGCTTACAACGAATTTTCTTCCTGCGCACGCCACCAGTTGTGAGCTGCCCAACGAGCAATCACTATTGCCCGATTTTGGAAGATGATATCATGCTGTATACAACGGATCCTAATAGCTGTTCTGCCAGCTTCTTCGCACCGCTACCAGAGGTGTCCGGTGGATGCCAGGATTCGTATGAAATAGTTACCCAATTGCTTGATGAGGATGGTGTTGTGGTGTATACCCTAATGCCATCTGATTCAAGGTTGTTGATTGGAGTGTCAGTTGGAGATTACACCTTGCGGTACATTGTCACCGATGACTGTGGCCTAAGTACTACTCAAGACTGCCATCTGCGAGTAGCGGACATTGAAGAGCCTACGCTGTTCTGTCAAGGAGGTGTTGTAGCGTCCCTCAATGGAGCAGGCATTGCAGTCGCCTTTGTGGATCAATTCCTGAATGGAGCGACTGATAACTGTGAAGTAGCCTCTGTAGAGATCCGGCGCTATTACACAACTGATTCTAACGACTGTACCCTACTGGATACTCCGGAATGGAGTGAGTGGGGGTCTACCGTCATCTTCACTTGCTGCGATGCTGATCAGTATATCACTGTTGAGCTTAGAGCTACTGATATTTATGGCAATATCAACACCTGCTGGGTAGAGGTTCTTGTAGAAGATAAGACCTTGCCATATTGTGTCGGACTGGATGATGTCAGCATTGGTTGTGGATCATTGCCAAATGACTTTGATCCATACAATACCGATCACCTCTACGAACTCTTTGGTGGTCCTGTAGTAATTGATAACTGTGTTGCGGGAGCGATTGAATTAGAGCTTACAGTTGATTGGCCTACCTGTGAAGGTGGTACTATTCTACGCCGATTTATTGCTGTGGACCAAGTAGGTAACGAATCTACAGATACGCTTGAGCAACTCGTGACTATTGAGTACGAGCTGAGTTATGCTATTCGCCTTGCGGCTGATATCAACACAGAATGCCTTGAGGAAGTCACGGGCATTGAAGTCTTCAACGCCAGCTGCGATGAGATCGAAGTGACATACACAGATGAGTTCTTGGCCAATGAGGATACGGAATGCCGATTTATTGAGCGGACCTATGTCATTACAAATCTCTGTGAATGGGATGGTCAGTCTCCAGCTATACCAGTCAGTCGTGATGAAGATTGTGATGGTGAACTTGGAGAAGAGGACGTGTGGATTCTTCGGGATATAGATGGCGCCTTTATCGATGCAGATGATAGTGCTAGCAACCAGTTGCCGGCTGCTGGAACCCAAGGTGATTTTTGTACCGGGGAGACTAATGTAGAAGGGTACTGGCGTGCAGTTACCAGCAGCGGTCGATGGACATATACACAACGAATTAAGATATATGACCTAACTGCTCCAGTTATCGAGTATGCAGCAACAGAACCGTTCTGTACAACGGACGAATCTTGTGAAGCCTTGGTGCAAATTCCATTGTATGTTGCTGAGTTCTGTCTGCTTGACGAATTACAGATCAACTTATTCCTGGATGTCAATGCGGATGGTGTTGCAGATGTTGATTTGACCGATGCAGGTGTAATTACTGGCAGCTTACCAGAATTGTTAATCGAAGGCTACTTCCCGATCGGTAACCATGCTTTCGAGATTGTTGCACAAGATGGTTGTTTGAATACCGCCTTGGCTACGATCCCATTCTCTGTAGTGGATTGCTACATTCCGGAACCGACTTGCTATGATGGCTTAATTGTCAACTTGGAAGCCCTAGAACCAGGTACTGACATTGATGGTGATGGCGAGGTAGATGCCGCAGCAGTAGCTGTCTCTGCGTTCCAGTTGATGAGCTGTGATGGTGAAGATTGTAGTGCACCACTTCAGTTCTCTGTGAATAGGGTAGGAGAAGCGCCGAATCCAGAGCAAGACATGATTTACCTGACCTGGGATGATCGCTACAGTGTAGAATTAGAAGTTTACGTCTGGGATCAAGCATTTAATCCTTACGCAGTACAGCCAGATGGCTCAGTTGGCGGACGAAACTACCGCACGTGTACGGTAACGGTCTTGGTACAAGATCCTGATCAGGCTTGCGATTACTGTCAGTTAGAGCTTCAAATTGCGGGGTCAGTCTTCAATTATTTGAATGATAATCCATTACAGGATATTGAGCTTCGTCTGGAAGGACCGTACACAGAACTTGAAGTGACGATGGAAGATGGATCGTATCTGTTTGGAGATGTACTTCCAAACGAGAACTACACGATTTACCCAACTCGCACAGGAGATGATGCAGTAGGTATCACAACCTTAGATATGATTGCGGTTCAATCCCACTTATTAAACCGTACACCTATTGCTGATCCGTATCGCTTAATTGCAGCCGATGTGAATAACTCTGGTGCAATTTCGACTATGGATATTCTAGAGCTACGTCGTTTGCTACTAGGCATGGATCCAGGGTTCCGCTTTAATAGTAGTTGGCGGTTTGTGGCATCAGATTATGAGTTCCCTGACACAGAGAACCCATGGCATGAAGCATTCCCGGAATCGATCACCCACGAAGGACTTCAGGAATGCCGATTCGATCAGAATTTCATTGGAATTAAGATCGGTGATGTCAACGGCTCATGGGAGGCAAGCGCTACCATGACTCAAGGCGATGACCGTTCCGGCCGACCAACATGGCCAATGATGATGGATGAGCTTGAACTAGAAAGTGGTAAGACCTACCATCTACCTGTTCGTGCTACTGATCTTGCAGCAATTGAAGGCTTCCAGTTTACGATTGATGTAGATCCTCAAGATCTGGAGATTCTAGCGATAGAATCAGGATTATTGAAGGAAGAAAACTGGAACCTGATACATGCTAACCGCGGTATTGTGCCAGTGAGCTGGCATCAGCTAGGAACAGCAAGTGAGGAGGTACTCTTTACGCTTGTGGTTCGCGCGAAGGCGAATGTACTGAGCAGTGATGCATTTGAATTCAGTTCGGCCTTGATATCAGCGGAAGCGTACACACGTACCGACTGGGAATTAATGAATGTAGGCCTTCAGTTTGAAGGACTTGAAGAGCCTGTACTCTTACTGATGCAAAACTATCCGAACCCAGTGACGGATCAGACGGTTATTCCATTCCGCTTACCGGAAGCGGGCAATGCAACCGTAACGATTTATGACTGGACGGGTCGTAAAGTTTGGCAGGTAAGAGCGAATTATGAACAAGGTTATCACCAAATCGATTTGGCGCCTACTACCTTGAAACCGGGTGTATACGCCTACGTTCTCGATTATCAAGGACAGCGCTTAAGTAAAGAAATGGTGATTATTCGATAGCGAACAGTTTTTGACTTTTCATCAAGAGTGCGTCGGTCAGTTCAGTTGTTGGGCTGGCCGACACTCTTTTAGCCTACCATTTTTACCAGCGGGCTCCTTCCCAAGCGTTTCGTTGCTTATTGTTCAAGAAGGTCCAAGCCAGGATGCGGCTGTTCTTGTTACCCTGCGCCATTGGAATTACTTTGCTTTCGGTACACTTTAGTTTTTTGAGTACTTGCAATAAAACCTTCAGGTGTTGCTCCTTCGCAACCAGGCTGGTGTACCAGTAGCATTGAGTAGGTGTTTCGGCGCTCTCTTCAATGAGCTGTTGGATGAAGGCCTTCTCTCCACCGGGATGCCAGAGTTCATTTGCCTGTCCACCAAAATTGCGGGTAGAAGAAGCACGCCCATGCAAGTTTTTCTGCTTCCGTTGATTTTCGATTTGAGCCTCCTCAGCAGAACTATAGAAAGGAGGATTACATAGCATCAAGTCAAAATATTCACCTGATTGCATTATCCCTCGGAGGATGGAAGTTCTATTCGTTTGCTTCTGCAGAGAGACTTTGGATTTCAAATTTGGATTTTGATCCAAGATCTGTTGTGCAGCGTCTAAAGCTTTATCATCCACATCCGTACCCACAAATGACCATCTATAAGTATGAGACCCGACGATGGGGTAAACTAGGTTTGCACCAGTTCCAACATCTAAGCAACGGATCTTTTTGCCGCGTGGAATTTTGCCACCTTTTGCGCTAGCTAATAGATCAGCTAGATAATGAATGTAATCGGCGCGGCCGGGTACGGCAGGACACAGGAAAGTGTCAGGGATGTCCCAGTATTTTAAGTCATAATGATGAATCAACAAGGCCTGATTCAAACATTTGACAGCCGTAGGGTCATGAAAATGTATGGTTCGCTTTCCATGTTTACCAGTTATGACATACTTCTCCAAATCAGACCAATGCTCGGTCAGTGCTGCGAAGTCGTATCCGCTGGAGTGTGCATTTCGCTTGTGTAAACCTGGTTTAGTTTTTGCCATAAGCCACAAAAATACACCGGTAGTTAGGAACAACGAATGAACAGCCCCTAAATTCCAACTAACCAATTAACCAACTAACCAACTAACCGTTCCCGAGCGTCCCCCGACGCGAGGCCCCCCCTACACCTCCGTCTTCAGCCACCTCCCCTTTCGAAAGAGTATGTAAGCCAATAGTGTCAGCATAGTTTCACCAGCAATAATCGACCAGGTAACGCCAGCGACACCCAAGCCCATGGTGATACCCAGAAAATACCCCAAGGGTAATTCGGTGATCCAAAAGGAAATAACATTAATGATCATCGGGGTACGAGTATCCCCTGCACCGTTGAAAGCCTGACTGTAGATCATTCCGAATCCATACAGCACATAGCCAATAGCGAATATGCGCAAGGCCGTGACGCCGGCCTCAACAACTGCTGGTGTGTCATCAAAGAATCGTATGAATTCAGGGGTAAATATCAGGTAGAAAACGGAGATGATCCCCAGAAAGATTCCAGCCATTACTGCGGCAATATTGACGGACCGGATGGCCCTGTCCGGTTCTTTAGCACCTAGGTTTTGACCGACTAAGGTTGCGGTAGCATTGGAAAGGCCCCAAGCTGGCAAGAGCGTGAAGATGATTAGTCTGATGGCAATAGTATAACCTGCTACAGCTTCACTTCCAAAGGTCGCTATGATACGCATAAGGAAGATCCAGCTAGCCGAAGCAATAATGTACTGCATCGCGCCAGATGAAGCAATCCGCCCCAATCGCCTGAGAATATCCCAATCCAGTTTCCAACCGCCTGCCCGCAGCTTAATCGTTCCACGGCCGCCAAACAATACATAAAGCTGATAGCTCACGCCGATGCCTCGGCCAATAGTAGTAGCAACAGCGGCTCCGGTAACTCCCATAGCAGGAATAGGGCCAAGGCCATGAATAAAAATCGGATCAAGGATAATGTTGATGCCATTTGCAAGCCACAACGCGCGCATGGCATAAGCAGCATCGCCAGCTCCACGGAAGATTCCATTCAATAAAAAAAGCAACATGATGACCACGTTACTTCCGAATAATAGACGAGTATAGTTGACGCCCGAGGCAATTAACTCCTCACTGCCACCCATAAGACGTAGAATGTCGTCGGCAAAGATGACACCCGGGATCCCTAGTGTAATACTCACGCCAATAGCCATGTACATCGCTTGCTTAGCTACACGTGAGGCACCAGCCTGATTCTTCTCGCCTATATAGCGAGCAATCATAGCTACCGGGGCAGTACTGATTCCAATAGCAACGGCGTATACCAGGGTAATAACAGATTCGGTGAGGCCTACAGTAGCAACTGCATCGGGGCTGACCTTAGCCACAAAGAAGGCATCGACCAGGGCAAAGAGCGACTCCATAGCCATCTCCAGTACCATTGGGATACTGAGCATAAAAATGGCCTTCTTGATCGAGCCTGAGGTGTAATCGTATTCGTCGCCGCGTAAGGCGGCACGTATCAGTCGGTAGATTTTTCGCATGAGGGTGATCGTGGTTTTCGTTGTGCGCCCGATCGGCAAAAGTAGGATTATCGGACGAATTGTTACAGTTGGGTGATTGCTGAGGATTTGTAGCTCCTCATATTAGACTATTCGTTAGGGCAAGAAGTCATTGGATGGGTGTGTCGGTTAAGTTCGTTTATATATGTTGTCTGATGCCAAGAACCGGGGAGTAGGAAAGATAGTTCCCGACACCAGTAGTATAATCGCTTTTTCGGGATTATGATATCACAGGATACAGCCCGCCCGTTGGGCGGGACCCACCCTTAT
>CAJXOS010000009.1 GCA_913057725.1 uncultured Lewinella sp. | reverse complement strand
CAAGAGGGTGGGCCCGCCGCAGGCGGTCTACAATTTCCACACTACTAACTTTGCACACTTGCCCTTCTAGTCATCTTTTATTTACTATCTCGACTCGCCAACTCACCTACGCCTCACTCATTACCTCTCCTTGTGAAACGGTAGGCTTCACTGACTTTGACTCCATCTTAAGGCCAAATAGTGGTCTTAGAATCCGAACTCGCCTAATGAGAAATTCGTACGTGAGATAACAACCTAAAAAGGTAAATACACAGACGACTAGAAACTTCACTGCCACTGGCCAGTACAACGGGAATACCCAATAAGACCCTAAATACAGGAATAACATGTGAAGGATATAAATCGGATAAGAAGCTGTACTCAAATAGGTAAGTCTTTTGCTTGGTCGATTCAGGTATTCGGCTCCCAAACCCAAAACGGCCAATACAAAGAGATTCGACTCGATAGCCTTCATTGCTAGTGGTGAAGAGAGCTCAAAATATGCCCATCGAGCCGCAAAGAAGGCTAAACCAGCACCCAAGAAGAGCCACTTGTATCGCTTAAGCTGTTGCCAAAAAGGATCTCCGGCATAGACCATTAGGAAGCCCCAAAAGAAAGCAAGTAATCCTAGCCAGAAACCATGCCAGTTGAAGGCATACATTTCAAAGAATTCCGGTTGCAAGATCTGAGCCTCTATTACAAATGGAATAACCATAACGGGAAATACGAATGGTCGGCCAAAAAAGCGTCGTATTCGTTGTCCTAGCTGCTCGTCCACTTTCTGTTTTAAGTATATAAACAGTGGAGACAATACTAAAACGTAAAAGAAGATGTTACCCAAAAACCAGAGGTGCCCGGGGAATAGGCTGTAGTTTAGATCTTGTAAATAATATTTCTGCCATAGCATTACATGCAAGGGTACAATAGCGATACTACCAAAAACCAATGGTAGGAGTATTCGCAGCGACCTTTCTTTCATGAGGGTTCCCCAACTGCGTTTACGGATAGCGAAGGAAACTCCCATTCCAGAAATAAAGAATAGCAAAGGAATACGCCAAATACTCAAGATGGACATCGGCACCTGTAAGCTTGGCCAATGATCATTATTTTGGATAAACCCTATGAACACACCATAAGTCTGGAACCCCAGCCCAAGATGGTAAATGATCAGTAGCCAAATAGCAATGACCCGCAACCAATCAATATCGTAACGACGAGTGTGATTTTGCATTTCGGTAGGATTAGTTTTGGTAGGATTGGATCATCTCCGCGATACGCGGCCGGGTCTCTTCCAGGCGTCGATAATCAAGTTTAAGGCCCATTGGCCCTAGGGCTTTTCCCAGCTCATCGTAGATAGTCTTCACGCTGGCAAAAGGTGCTTGAACCGATTCCAAGGCGGTAGACTGATAGTTATTTCGAACAGCTACATCTGCTCCACCCTCCAGTAGATCCTTGGTGATTTCAGTTCGACAAAAGAAGGCCGCCAAATGTAGAGGAGTAGAACCTTCAGGGTTTAGGACGTCCAGATCCGCGCCTGCTTCGATGAGCCTTTTCGCTGCTTCGGTCTTACCAAAAGTAGAAGCTACATGTAGTGGGGCTGAACCAAACTGGTCCAATTGATTCAAATCTGTTCCAGCAGCGATATTAGCCTCTAATTGTGCCATATTGCCAAAAAAGATGGCCTCATGAATACTCATTGTGACCTCTTGATCTACCTGCCCTTGCTCATTCGTTGATTCTGAAGAACATGCCATGACTCCTAAAAAGAGAAAGAGCACGAATAGCAATGGATAGCTAGTGCGGTTGGTCTGAATTGTGGATGATTTCATCGTGATAATTTTAGTTTGTGATTGGTGATTCATTACCATTGCCACAAAGTTCAGGCACTGCCTAAGGTGCTACTAACTAAGCAAGTAGCAACCTTCAACAATTATGGCGCAACGATGCTAATTATGGCGCAAGTCATAGCAACTATGACGCATTTGTCCAACAACTTTCGATCCAGTGGTCCTGATAAGTCGTTATTATTGTAGTTATATACACGAGTGAATGTCAGACTTCATAAACCCTAATGATAGCTTTCTCCAGCAGGTGATCTCAGCCATTGAAGAGCACCTAGATGATGAGTCATTTGGTGTAGCGGAGCTGGCTGACAAAGTCAACATGAGTCGCTCTAATCTACTGCGACGCGTAAAAGCGAGTGCTGGTATATCTGTTAGCGCATTGATACGACAGGTTCGGCTACAGCAGGCAAAAGACTTATTGCAAGACAATAGTTTGACTGTTTCGGAAGTGGCCTTCAAGGTTGGGTTTAGTAGTACGTCTTACTTCATCCGTTGCTATCGCGAAGCTTACGGATACACGCCCGGAGAGGAAGGGAAGCAACAAGTAGAAACCTCCGAAGCATCAAATCCAGAAGATCAAACCAGTTCACGCTCATCCTACCTTTGGCCAAGTCTTACGGCACTAGTCACGATTACAGCATTGATTTTCTTTTGGCTCCAAAAGGAGAATAATCAACCACTCACCTACGACAAATCCATTGCCGTACTACCCTTTACAAACGACAGTGAAAATCAGGAAAATGCTTACTTAGTCAATGGCTTGATGAGTACCGTCTTGGACCACCTCCAAAAGATTGAAGACCTAAGTGTAAGGAGTAGAACCACCGTCGAGCAATATCGCACCAGCGCTAAGGCAATACCAGAAATTGCAAAAGAATTAGAGGTGAGTTACGTCGTAGAAGGCAGTGGACAACGCTTAGGTGATCAAATCCTCCTCAACATCAGTTTGATCGACGCGCAGAACGATCGCCAGATTTGGTCGCAACGCTATCAGCGAGAGTTAGACGACATTTTTGAGCTACAGAAAGAGGTAGCCACCAGCATTGCTCAAGCCACACAGGCTATCATCACGGCTGATGAGCGAGCCCGAATCGAACAGACTCCAACTGAAAACACGATCGCCTATGATTACTATCTGCAAGGTCTAGATCGACTTAATGAGGAGACCAAAGAAGGCCTACTAGCAGGTATCGACCTTTTTGAATTGGCAATTAAGGAAGACCCTAGTTTTGCGAACCCTTATGCCTATATAGCCGTAGCCTACTACTACCTGGATTTGTTTCAGCTTGACAAACAGTACGGCGAGGATATCAACACCTATGCCGACAAAGCGATCCTACTGAATAGTGAATTAGCAGAAGGATTATTAGCTAAGGCCATGTACTACATGCAAGCTGAGCAGCCCCTTTTGGCTGTGGAGTATTTCGAAAAGGTATTGCGGCATTATCCAAACTCAGCCTGGACACACAATCAACTGGCTTTGGTTTATATGATATCAATCCCTGACTCTAAGAAATACCTGGAACATGCGATTCGAGGCCTTCGCTATACGGTAGCGGAGCAAGACTCCTCGGCCCGGAGTATTACTTATCTGACACTAGCTAATGCATTAGCACAAAATGGCTTTCTGGCTGAAGCCGAACCCTACCTACAAAAATCCCTTGACTACAATGCTGACAATCCTTATTCAGAACTCCTAGGGGTTTTCGTTACCCTGGGGCAAACGATGGATTTTGCAGCGGCGCAAACGCATCTATTGGAATTGTATCAAAGAGATACAATGCGGCTTGATGTAATCCAGGAGATAGCCAAGATATACTGCCACCAGGAGGATTATGTACAAGCTTGGTACTATTACGAGAAGTTTTCAAGACTTAGGACCGAATTAGGCCTTGACATGTTCGGCGATCAAGACATCAAGATAGCCTTTGTCCTACTGCAACTCGGAGAAGAAGAGCGTGCCCAAGTTTTCCTCGATCGTTACAAGGCCTTTACTGAAGCAAATACCTCCATCTATAGCGACTTACTTTGGGCCGCCTACTATAGTGTCTTGAATGAAACGGAAAAGGGTATTGCCCATTTGCGAGCGTTCACAAAACAGTCCGGCTATCAGTACTGGGTAGTAATGATGTTGGAAGATGAGCGCCCCATGAACAACCTTGCGGTACACCCTGATTACATAGATATTGTCAATCAGCTTCGTGATAACTTTTGGAAAGAACACGCCGCACTGAAAAAAAATCTACAGGCGGAGGATTTAATCTAGTCGATTGGGGTGCAAACTTATAATTGTGCCACCAACCTTGCCGCCTGATCAATCGCGTACTTTGCATCAAGTTCTTTTGCTTCATGCGCTCCGCCAATGAGATGCACCTTCATGCCGCCCTGCTCCAAGCCGGCTTGCAATTCTCTTAATGGCTCTTGACCAGCACAGATCACTACATTGTCTACATCAAGCACTTGAGGTTGATCATTCACCAAGATGTGAAGGCCTTCGTCATCCACCTTTTGGTAGGACACTTGGGCTAACATTTTCACGCCCTTCATCTTGAGGCTGGCGCGGTGGGCCCAACCCGTAGTTTTACCCAGGTTCTTACCGTGCTTTCCAGTTGAGCGTTTTAGCAAGAATATCTCTCTTGGAGATGGAGCTACTTCTGCTTGCATTAAAGCACCTCCCGTACGCATCGCCATATCTACACCCCACTCTTCCATGTATTTTTTGACATCCAAACTCGGAGATTCGCCCTCATGAGAGAGGTACTCTGCCATGTCAAAGCCGATACCGCCGGCACCGATGATCGCTACTTTCTTGCCCACCTCTTTCTGATGGTAGAGCACGTCTATATAACCTAACACCTTTGGATGATCTATACCAGGAAGGTCAATTACTCTAGGCGACACACCGGTTGCTAAAATCACCTCATCATAACCGCCTGCGAGCAATTGCTCAGCCGTAGCACGCGTATTTAGATGTAAACGAACACCCGTCAACTCAATCTGTCGGCGGAAGTACCGCAAGGTCTCTTCAAACTCTTCTTTTCCAGGAATACGCTTAGCCATATTGAACTGACCACCGATTTCCGGTGCCGCCTCAAATAAATCTACCTCATGCCCACGTTCAGCGGCGATAGTCGATGCTGCTAATCCGGCCGGTCCTGCACCGATCACAGCGAGTTTCTTTTTCTGCTCGGTAGGATGGTAATTGAGCTCTGTTTCATGACAAGCTCGCGGGTTAACCAAACAAGAGCAAATCTTCATTTCGAAGGTGTGATCTAAGCAGGCTTGATTACATCCGATACAGGTATTGATCTCATCAACCCGATCTTCCATAGTTTTTTTCACCAATTCGGCATCCGCCAAAAATGGACGCGCCATCGAAACCATGTCCGCATGGCCGTTGGCCAAAATATCTTCGGCAATACCCGGCATATTGATCCGGTTTACTGCTACTAGCGGTACTTTTACTTCGCCCTTTAGCTTTTCCGTTACCCAACTAAAGCCACCTCGTGGCACACGGGTTGCAATCGTTGGTACACGGGCCTCGTGCCAACCAATACCGGTATTGATGATATTGGCTCCAGCAGCTTCAATAGCCTTCGCCAACTTTACTACTTCTTCCCAGGTACTTCCGCCTTCTACCAAATCTAGCATAGACAGACGGTAGATAATAATGAAGTCATCCCCCACTGCAGCTCTCACACGGCGAACGATTTCTACCGGAAAACGCATGCGGTTCTCATAACTTCCGCCCCATTCGTCTTCGCGATGGTTTGTCCGTTGTACAATGAACTGATTGATGAGGTAACCTTCCGAGCCCATTATTTCCACACCATGATAACCCGCCTCACGAGCCAAAACCGCACACTGGGCATAATCATTGATTGTGCGCTCAATATCTTCTCCGCTTAGTTCTCTTGGCTTAAAGAAATTGATGGGTGCTTGCACTGCAGAAGGAGCAACAATTTTTGGATGATAACCATAGCGCCCGGAGTGCAAAATTTGCATGCAGATTGTTCCATCTTCTGCTCTTACCGCATCGGTAATAAGACGGTGCTTAGCGACTTCTTCAGCATTGGTCAGCATGGCAGAATGTGGTCCTACACATCCTTCTTCATTAGGCGAAATCCCTCCAGTCACGATCAGACCAACCTGGCCACGTGCGCGTTCGGCGTAGAACACCGCTGCTCTTGGAAACCCATCAGGAGCTTCCTCCAGCATAGTGTGCATAGAGCCCATTAAAACGCGGTTCTTCAACTGGGTAAACCCTAAATCAAGAGGTGCCAGTAAGTTTGGATATGAATTAGACATTTGCGGAAGATTATCGATAGTTCTAAGGATTCGAAAGATAATGCATTCCGCGCGACCCAGCGAATTTTCGCTACAAAGAATTCTACTGGTCCCACCAACTTTTTAAGGAGGTCCGGATAGTTCTCCGAGATTGGTACAGACCAATTTTAACTTCCGAAAATTTTGGGACTCGCCACTTTGATGCTACCGGCCGAGAAAAAGCAAAAGGTTCCGTCGGGCCCCCCGCCCAATTGAAATCCATCTCTCCGTTGTCATTCAAGTCATGAAAGACCGCTACTGCATAATCGCCATAGCTGAGGTTATTGAGATAGACCTTCTTGTCTTTAAGGTCGCGGATCTCTACCGCTCTTAATTCAGCACGATCTCGATCAAGGAATGCTTCCTCTGAGTCATATATTCCTACCCAGAGTGTACCATAATTATGTTGAACTTCATCAATTGAAAGCTCTACAACTCCTGTTGCAGGAGCGCTCATATCAAATAGGAACATTGCCGAAACGGCCAGAATCAAGTAGCGTCGCATGGTCTTCTTGGTTTTTTCGTTGTTGAACGAAGGGGCACCTTAAAGACAAAAATCCGCTACTCTCAGTTGCAAAGCTGTCTCCGAATTGACAGGAAATGACGATTTACGACAACCAAACCTTTTCTTTCAGCAAAGTCAGTTCCTCTGTGTTGCTCATAATATCTACCAAGCCACTCATTTTAGGTACTTCGTATGTGAAGTAGAATCGCATGGTATGGAGAACTGATTCGATGAAATCTTCGGTATAGTTACCTGCTCCAGTTAAAGCTAACTGTTTCGCCGAAACACCCATCTTTAGCCATTGCCAGGCAATAACAAGCGTACTGAAGAATTCCATGAAGATCGTCGCATCCGCAAGGAAGCGCTCATGCTCTCCCCTCATTGCAAATGGCATTAGACCCGCCAATACCTCTTGAGTTTGCTTAATGCGATCACCCAGTTTAGCAGCATATGGCTTGAGGTCATTATGATCCATTGCCGCTTGGATCGTAGCCATCATCTCGGCAGAAAGCAGTTGAAGTGCTTCCCCACCGCGCATGGTGATCTTACGTCCAAGAAGGTCTAAGGATTGAATACCAGTAGTACCCTCGTAAATGGCAAAAATCCGGATATCACGGTAGTACTGCTGCAATACAAAATCACTACAGAAACCGTATCCGCCAAGTACTTGTAGACCATTATCTACCGCTTCACGACCTTTCTCTGATGGAAAGGTCTTGGTAATCGGCGTCAGAATATCTAGCAACAGCTTGTACTTCTCACGCTCTTCTTCCGGACCGTGATTTGCCATATCCAGATAATAGGACGACTGCAGTACCAAGCTTAAGCCACCTTCGTAGATAGCCTTCTGTAGGAATAGCATCCGGCGAACGTCCGCATGCTCAATGATTAGGCTTTGCTCTTGGTTCAGGTCTTTGCTACCGTCATTTTGAAGACGGCGACCTTGAGGTCTTTCTTTTGCGTATTGCAAGGAAGCATGATATGCAGCACTTGCAATAGCTACTGCGCCACGTCCTACACCAATACGAGCTCCGTTCATCATCAAGAACATATAGTTCAAGCCTCGGTTAGCTTCACCTACCAAGAAGCCCGTACAATTATCAGTTTCGCCAAAGGTCAAGTGAGTAGTACAATACCCTTTCTGACCCATTTTTTGGAAATCTCCGGCCGTGAAAACGTCATTAGGTACTAAGCCATTCTCGGTTGGGCGATGCTTAGGAACAACAAAAAGCGAAATACCTTTTGTCCCCGCTGGCGCACCTTCAATGCGTGCCAGTAGTAGGTGTACGGTATTTTCTACGTGTTCATGATCTCCACCTGAGATGAATATCTTTTGGCCTTTGATCTTATAAGTCCCGTCTGCTTGCGGGTAGGCCGTAGTAGTAATATCAGAAAGGGAGCTACCTGCCTGTGGCTCAGTCAAGCACATTGTACCACCCCAGTCACCGCTAATCATATGCGGAACGTAAGCCTGCTTTAGCTCGTCAGAAGCAAAGTGCAAAATCAACTCCGCAGCTCCCATTGTCAAGCCAGTGTAGCCTGCAACGTTGTTATTCGCCGCGTCCATAATGAAGTAAGTAGCGGTACCAATCGTAGAAGGTAACTGTAAGCCACCGTCATCATAGTCGAAGGTGCCACCTACAAGCCCCAATTCGGCTGCCTGGCGCAAAATTTTACCCAGTAATGGGTGCGTAACAATTTTGCCATCATCATAATGAACCGGATTTTCATCCATCTCACGGAAAACGGGATAGAGTTCCTTATCCGAGAAATCCTTAATCGCATCCAACATAATCTGGATCGACTCCATATCGTAATCGGCGAAGCGAGGGAGTTCGAGCAAATTTTCCAGCTTATGGGTATTAAAAAGCTGGAAACGCAGGGTATCCATATTCAAATAAGCAGACATCGGCTATGAGGTTTTTTGAACGCGTTCTAATTTAATTATAAAATTACAGGCAATTTTTGAATTAAGCAAGCAAATTTGAACACGTTCTAGGGAAAAGTCGTAATTTAATCCTCGATAAAGTCACTAGAATGAAACGGGAAGTACACAAAGCTGCAGTACAAGGCAAAATCATTAGTGTTGCCCGCAAACTCTTTTTAGCTCAAGGGTACCAAAAGACCAAGATGCGGCAGATCAAGGATGCTGCTGATCTGAAGATGGGTACCATCTACCACTTCTATAAGAATAAGGAGGACATTTTTGCGCATATTGTAATGGAAGCCTTCTTCCGTGTACTAGATCGTACTGCTGGAATCGCTGGCCAAAACACCCTTCTACACCTGGCAAGTGAGTTGGCCTGGCACGTACACACTATGGCGCAGCACGCTCCCTCGGCAGAGTTGTATTTGATGTCCTATAACTCACCAGACATCTCTGCCAAGATGTTGATTAATCAAACCGAACGCAGCCAGGCTCTTTTCGGCAAAGCTCTTCCAGACCTCAACGAAGCGGAACATAAACTTTATGCGATGGTAGTCCGTGGCTTAATGCAAACAATTGCGCTACAGGCCGTAAGTAAGACACTTGATGACCCTCAGTTCGTTATTGACAATAGTGTCAAGATTCTCTTGAAAATGATGGAAACAGATAAGCAGGAGATCCAGAAGACCATCAATGATTTGCATCAACTTAATATCGAAAGCCGCGTGGCTCAAGCCCTGACTCGTTAGACCTCCCCTTCCTTTTTCAACACTTTAAGGCTAATCATTAAAAACATCCATTGCTATCAACGATAGCACCTATTATCATTTGTACACTAGCAAATTAGTAGGCAAAACTTGCGATGCATTGAAAAAGCCCTTAACTTACCGACCGAACGGTTAGTAAAACGAATTATGCCGGTCCAAAAGACAACAAAAGAAGACATTTTGCTCTGCTGCTGGGAGGTTATCAACCTCCATGGCTACAATGGTTCGAGTATAAGTATGCTCGCCAAAGCTGCTGGTTTAGGCAAAGCTGGCCTGCTGCATCACTTTGGTTCAAAGGAAGGCCTTATGCGGGCTGTGCTAGACTTCGCAATGGATTTTTTCCGCACTTATGTTTTGGCTGTGGCCGAAGAGCCCCTTCCTCTCGAACAACGCCTGGAGAAAATGCTTCGCCGACAGAACCGCCTAGCTAAAATTGATCAGCGGGGATGCTTTTTCACCAATGTGATCATGGAAATGGGGCAAGAAGGCATCTACAATGATGTTTTAATTGCCTTTTACGCAGAGTGGCGTACGGTCTTCACCAAACTATTTGCCAGTGTCATGCCCATACAAGAAGCCGAAGACCAAGCATACATTATGCTGCTCCAATACGAAGGCTCTATAACGATGTATAAGCTCAGCGGAGACGAAAAACATTTGGAAGATTTCGTCAGTCGCTATGTAATCGCCCTAAAAAACGCACAAAATGAATATTCAACAACTTAGCTTCAAGCTGATTGGCAGTGCACTAAATGGTCTTGCGCTCTTCAGTCCTAAGTTAGCAGGCAAGCGTGCTTACCAACTGTTTACATCTCCGCCTACACCGAATATCCGCCCTAAAGAGAAGGCGTTCTTAGATACAGCTACCGTAAAGAATAGTCTTCGGGCAGGCCGAAAGGTTGTCGAGTATCACTGGGGCGAAGCCGAATCACCCTACGTGTTGCTAAGCTATGGCTGGGGGTACAATGCTGGCCGCTGGCGTTATTTTGTTCCCGCTTTAGTTGAAGCTGGTTATCGAGTCATTGCCTATGATCCACCAGGCCACGGACAAAATGTAAAGGAGCGTTTGCACTTTGTACACAATCTCAATATTATACGCGAGATCATTGAAGCCAATGGTCAGGCTGCTGCTATTATTGCTCACTCTTTCGGTGGTGCTTGTAGTGTTCAGTGTATGGACTTTCTGCCTAAGGCCTTGCATCCAAAGCGCATGGTAGTAATGGGTGCATTCAGTGATGCGCAGCGTAGTGTTTTCAAAACATTCCGTCGGGCATTAGGCCTAAACGAAAAACTGTATCAGGAGTTTGAAGGCGAAATAGCCCGAGCTGCTGGTGACACACTACGACCATTTCACATTGCTCCCTTGACTGCGAAGCTGGCCCATATTCCAGCACTGATTGTTCATGACCCGCTAGACAAGGTAACCTCTGGCAATGAAGCATTAGGTTATCACGCCTACTGGCCCGGAAGTGTCCTTTACTTGCCACTGGGTGCTAGACATCATTTGGGAACACCCAGAGTAACAAATGCCATTTTGGACTTTGCGCTACAGGGCATTATTCCTCAGACAGCAACCGTTCAAGAACGTCCTTTAGCGCCAGAATATGAGCTGGCTAGCTACTACCGTCAGTAGTAAAAAGGCCGTAGAATCGCATACCCTTAAAATTTGCTGGCATTAGAACCACAGATGCCAGCTTATTCCTATCTTCGCGCTTTAATTCGCAAAGTGGCTATTAGACGCCAGGTCTAAGGCCATGTAGAATTTCCAAGACTGCGAAACTATCTTTTCAAAACGATGGTTAGTAGCAGGAAAAATGATAGGGTAATGATCACCAGAACAGAGATCACGAAAGTACTACAGAACCCGCCTCTCGATTCGGAGGTAACCGTTATGGGGTGGGTGCGTGCGTATAGAGGACGCCGCTTTATTGCTTTATTTGATGGATCAACTTCTCAGACACTACAGATCGTGGTTGATTTTGAGAATTTCCCTGAAGAGCTTATCAACAGCATTAAGTTTCACTCTTGTATTAGTGTTACAGGTACTGTGGTAAAAAGCCAAGGGGCAGGCCAAGACGTAGAAGTTGTTGCCAAAAGTCTTGAGATTCTAGGTGAGAATAATTTGGACGAGTACCCACTACAGGCAAAAAAGCAGACCGTAGAATTCTTGCGCGAGCATGCACACCTGCGTACGCGTACGGCTACATTTAGTGCCGTTTTCCGCATTCGCCATGCTGTTGCCTATGCCGTACACAAGTACTTCAACGATCGTGGTTACTATTACTACCATACTCCAATCATTACGGGTAGCGATGCGGAGGGTGCGGGAGAAATGTTCCGCGTAAGCACTCTTGATCCAGCTGATACCCCCATGACGGAAGATCAACAGGTGGACTACAACCAAGACTTCTTTGGTAAGCCTACCAACTTGACGGTATCTGGCCAGCTGCAAGCAGAGATTGGAGCATTGGCATTGGGCAAAGTATACACCTTTGGTCCTACTTTCCGTGCCGAAAACTCTAACACCACCAGACACTTGTCGGAGTTCTGGATGATTGAACCAGAGGTCGCTTTCTTCGATCTTGATAACGATATGGATCTGGCTGAGGACTTTGTAAAGTACCTCATCACCTACGTGCTTGATCATTTCGCAGGAGACTTGGAGTTGCTAGATAAACGTATTCAAGATGCTGAAAAGAACTTACCACAAGCACAACGCCGCCCAATGGGCTTAATTGAAATGTTGCGCTTTGTTGTGGACAACGAGTTCGAACGCATCACCTATACCGAGGCGATTGAATTACTGCGCCGTAGTAAGCCTTTCAAGAAGGGCAAATTCGAGTTTGAGCCACATTGGGGTGCTGACTTGCAAGCTGAACATGAGCGCTTCCTTGTAGAGAAGCACTTCAAGAAGCCAGTCATTGTTCGTGACTATCCGAAGGATATCAAGGCGTTCTACATGCGTATGAACGATGATGACAAGACCGTTGCTGCAATGGATGTTCTCTTCCCATACATTGGCGAGGTAATCGGTGGTTCACAGCGGGAAGAACGCCAGAGCGTTTTACTCGAGAGAATGAAGGAGATGGACATCCCTGAGGAAGAACTGTGGTGGTACCTTGACCTTCGTCGTTTTGGCGGCGCTCCACACGCAGGCTTCGGGTTGGGCTTTGGCCGTATGGTTCAGTTCATCACCGGAATGACCAACATTCGTGACGTTATTCCTTTCCCACGAGCTCCGCGTTTAGCTGAATTCTAGGAAAGCGATTAGCATAAAAACAGAAAGAGGGCAGAAGCATCACGCTTCTTGCCCTCTTTTAATTTAACGTTGTATCACTCTTAAGCTTCTACCTCTTCTTCGTGGTAGTCAGCCATTAGCTTCTCTTGAATATCGTATGGTACTGCATTGAACTCCGAGAATTTCCGCGTAAACTTAGCTCGACCCTGGCTCAGAGAACGTAAGGTTGAAGAGTACTGGAACATTTCAGATTGAGGCACCTTAGCCGAAATCCGCTGATAGTGCCCTACGGAATCCATACCGGCAATCATCGCGCGACGTGTCTGGAGGTCACCCATGATGTCTCCCATAACTTCAGCATCACACAGTATTTGTACATCGTAGATGGGCTCTAGAATCTGCGGACTGGCCTCCTTAAAGGAATCGCGTATGGCCATACGCGCAGCTATCATAAATGCCGTATCATTGGAATCCACGGAGTGCATCTTTCCATCGTAGACAGACACCCTAATATCCTGGCAAGGCGATCCTGTTAAAGGTCCTTCTTCCATGCGTTGGAGGATTCCCTTCTTAATCGCGTTAGCGTATTTACTATCAATACTACCACCGACGATGCACCAGTAGAAGGAGAGTTTACCCCCCCAAGGAAGGTCCTCTACCTCGCGTTTACGAACCGTTAGTCCATCTGGATCTGGCATGTCTTCATGGTAAGGCTCAACCCGCATATGTACTTCTGCAAATTGACCAGAACCACCACTCTGCTTTTTATGGCGATAAGAAGTATTCGACACACCTGTAATCGTCTCTCGATAGGCGATACGTGGACGGATAAAATTCATCTCAATTCCATTCACCTTTTGAATACGATACTTGATCAAATCCAGGTGAAGCTGCCCTTGGCCGTGAAGAAGTGTTTGCTTCAATGTAGCCGACTGCTCAACTTGAAGGGTGGGATCTTCCTCTTCTATGATATGCAAGGACTTCATGAGCTTCTCCATCTCTGCTTTCCCCGGTGGCTCAATAGCTACGCGAATACGCGACTCAGGAAAATGCATCGGCTCAATTTGTCGGCCGTTACCTTTGGTATTCAGACTTTGGTTGGTATGTGAATCCTTTAGCTTTAGTGTCACTCCTAAATCGCCAGCACGTACTTCATCGATAGAACTTCGATCTTTTCCATTGGCCAGGAATAATTGACTGAAACGCTCGGTCTGGCTATTTGAGGCATTTTCTAATTCGTCTCCTCCCTGGAGCACCCCGCTGTATACCTTGAAATAAGATACGTTGCCAACTCTAGGTTCTGAGATCGTCTTGTAAATAAAGATAGTGGTATCGCCATCCACGCTGCAAACCAATTCTGAACCATCGGCTAATGATGCTGGTGGGCGATCTGCAGGGCTAGGACAAACGTCGTTTACAAAACCCATGATCCGGCCACTCCCCATGTTGCTTTCAGCAGCACAACAGAATACCGGAAATATTTCTTGATTGGCGATGGCAATACGTAATCCTTCGGTCAACTCCTCTTCTGAAAGCGTTCCTGCATCAAAGAATTTCTCCATCAAGCCTTCGTCGTTCTCAGCCGCCGCTTCTACGAGTGCGTTGTGCATCTCCATAGCGCGGTCCATTTCCTCTGGTGGAATTTGCTTTTTCTCGGGCTTGCCACCATCTTCTGAGAAAACGTAGAGCGTCATCCGCAAGGCATCTACTATCGTATTAAACCCATCTCCAGCATTGAGTGGGTATTGGACGGGAAGTACCTTGTTGCCAAAGCGTTCGCGAGCTTGTTCAAGTGTTGATTCAAAATCAGCTTTTTCGTGGTCTAATTGATTTACCACAAAAAGAGCAGGAGTAGAGAAGCGTTCTATGTATTCCCAGATGAGTTCGGTCCCCACTTCTACACCGCTACGAGCGTTGAGCAGCATGATTCCAGTATCTGCTACTTTTAAGGAACAAATAACTTCTCCTACAAAATCGTCATAACCTGGCGTATCGACAATATTGATCTTGCTGTCTTTCCAACTGGCATGCATTAGCGATGCGAATATGGAATTGCCGCGTTCTTTCTCAATGTTCGTGTAATCGGAAACGGTGTTGCCTTCTGTAGATGAGCCCCGGCGAGAGATCTCACCCGCCTCGAACAACATGCATTCGGCTAGGGTGGTCTTTCCCGATCCGGGGTGGCCTAGTAAGACTACGTTACGAATATTCTTAGTGTCATACCCCATAGATAAATGGTTTTAAACGATATAAAAAGAAGGGCATCTTTTGGCAGGGCGCAAAAGACTAAATCGGAATTAAATTATGCATTAATCTCAAATAATTAAAATTTTATTCCAAACAAAACACCAATCACAACACATTTGAATAGCATATATAGCAAATGACAATTTATAGTAATGTAAGCGTGGTTAAATTAGAGGAGCAACTTCTGCCTTAAAGTGATCGTTAGATGGCTAATAGTTGTAATTTTGGCTAATCAATGACGCGAGCAATACCGCATGGGTAAAGGTATGTCGGCAGACAAGATAGATTTAGCAGCAACCCTGCGCCTGGAAAACGAACTTGAGCACAAACTCATGCAGGACCCGCTTGTCATCGAGGGGATGTTTTGGGGTGTTCCTCGTTATGGTCATCCGGAAGGAGAAGTATATAAGCACGTACAAGAGGTCCTGGCAAACATTGACAAACTCGATGTTGATCCCGATACTCGAGCTAAGCTCCGACTGATCGCGCTCACACATGATACCTTCAAATTCCAAGAAGATAAACGCCGCCCTCGCAACTGGAATCAGCATCACGCTGTCTTAGCACGACGCTTCCTCGAGCGCTACATTGATGATCGTATTCTACTCAACATCGTTCAGAATCACGACGAAATCTATTACATCTGGCGGGACACCGTAGTCTACAAGCATCCAGAACGCGCTGCTGCACGTATGGAGCGTCTATTGGATCGGCTGGAAGGCGAACATCAGCTGTACTACCTCTTCTTTAAATGTGATACACAGACCGGCGATAAAAACCCAGCTCCAATAAAATGGGTAGAGGAGAACTTCCCGGGCATTATTCCGGTTGTACTCTAAAACTAACAATCCACAATAATGCAGTTCCAATGGCTACTCTTCGACTTTGATAATACCTTAGTCGATTTTACGAATACCAGTAAGAATGCACTCTGGCAAAGCTTTCTAGACTTTGGCTCACGCTGCTCTGACTCCATCTATTCACTATACAAGGATATTAACCATCAGGTATGGACAGCCTTTGAACGTGGAGAAATGACTGCGGAGCACCTCCGGATTGAACGTTTTGCTCGGCTATTTGAAGCGATTGAAGAAGAACCGGCCTCACCAGCAGCGTTCAGCAAGCGCTATTTGGAAAACCTAGTAGCGCTAAGTCATGCCTATGAGGGTGTCCATGAACTATTAGATAAGCTTGGACAAAGCTATCAATTAGGGCTCATCACCAACGGCCTGAAAGAGGTTCAACGCCCTCGTCTAGCGCTCTTGCGCATGACCCATCATTTTTCTACTATCGTCGTCTCTGACGAAATTGGTGTTGCCAAACCCGACCACGCCTTTTTTGATTTTGCCTATCGCAGTCTACCTACCAACCCCGCCAAGGAAGAAATACTGGTAATTGGCGACAACTTACAGTCGGATATCAGAGGCGGCAACGACTTTGGACATACCACTTGCTGGATCAGTCATGGCCGTTCCAATGAAAGTGAAGTACAGCCTAACTTCACGGTTGAGGGAGTCCTAGCTATTAATAACTTCCTGCGATAACCCAGGATCGGAATAGCACGATTAGTTCATCGCCATGGGAACCTTGGCACCAACTTCGCTTCGCACGAATGCGAAACATACCGCCAAAGCCAAAACCAGGTAACCGACTACAATCCAGGTCCCGACAGCCCCTAGGCCGAACCAACCATTCATAAGATAGACTAAGCCTAGCCCGACTACGAACTTAAACGCTTCCATCCACAGTGAAAGCTGGTGCCGGTCGAGCAGAGTGGTGTAGGCAAAAATCGAAACCATTAAGAAAGCTCCATACCATAAAATCTGCCCAAAGCTCAGATCTGCAATCTCGAACATCATGTGGTACATAAAGGCGAGATGAATCAACAACTGAGCCACAGACCACCATTGCAGCGCCATGGAAGGACGACTATCATATTTGCGCTGCTCACTGGCATGCTTGTAGTAGGGGATTGGATAACGCTCAACCACATCGGCTGGGCGCCAACCGGTAGGCATAAACCAAACTCGGAGCTTATCCCACCAAGAACGGGTACGCCACGCATCCTGTACTATACTCCAGAGGTGCATGAAATTAATCAGGATTGGGTTCCAAGTTCCTGCCGGGCGCTTGGTACCGTAAACAGGTGGTACTGTATCTAGCTCTTTTTGAAAGGTTCCAAACAGTTTATCCCAAATGATAAAGATCTCAGAGAAGTTCTTATCCAGGTATTCATCATTTATAGCGTGATGCACCCGGTGATGCGAAGGCGTTACAATGATATATTCCAAGAATCCCATCCGGCCAATCAAACGCGTGTGATACCAGAACTGACTAAAGAAATGAATGGGAGCTATGAAAGCTACAACCTTTGCTGGCACACCAATAATGGCCATCGGAATATAAAGGAAGAAGTAAATGCCCACGATAGCAGAGATGTTCTGCCGAAGGGCACAAGAAAGATTAAACTCTTCGCTACTGTGATGAATAATGTGCCGGTTCCAAAAGAGGTTGACCTTATGGTTCCAACGATGAGACCAATACCCCTTAAAGTCCAATCCAATAAAAGCTAACGCATAAACCCACCAGCTATCTGGCAAGCTAAACAAAGCCCAGTTTTCTACCATCCATTGGTAACTGAGTATGACTACCGCTAAGCCCATAAGGGTCTTGAGGGTATTTGTAATTCCCGAACTTAAACTGGAAATAGTATCTGCCGCACGATTCACTTGCACATCCATTATTCGTGCGACAATCGATTCGATAACAATCAAGCCAACAAAGCCCGGAATAGCTATTGCTAATACTGCAGCATAGGTCTCCATATCTCAATAAAATTCAGTGCAAGACCAAAAGTAGCGAATTTTCGCTAATTACCAATTGCCTGCGTAGGTGAGATCAAGGCCTGTCTGCGCCGCTAGATATTGGCGCTTGAGTCGATTAATTTGCCGAATGTGAAGCTGATCATGGCCAAGCCAATTGCTAATAAAAAGAGCAGCGCTCATTGCTCCACGAATTTGATGCTGATAAGTATTATCCCATCCCGGATTATCAAGACTGTGTAGCCATACTATCGATTGATCTCGCTCGTCTAGAAAACTCTTTACTGCAGCATTGTAGTCTTGCTCAGCGTACTTGCGCCCCTCAATCCAGTCTTGGGGTTCAATTGATCGAAATGGCTTCTGCGGATCTTCTAGAACTGATTGAACGCGCTCTCGGAAATCTTCACGCTCGATATCGTAGAGGTGGCATACGATTTGCAAAATACTCCAACTCTTATCATCAGGCTTCCAGTTATAAAGCTCTGGTTCTAAGTCCTGCAAAAGTCCTTGAAATACCGTTCGGTTTCGCTCTAATTCAGCAATTACATGCACTGCATTAAACATACTGCCCAAGTTAAAAAGTTAGAAGCCCCAAGCGATATACCCGCTCCTCTTCTCCATAGATAAGCATCTGTCGCGCACTAATCTGGATACAGCGCCTGGGTCTTGCTCTAATACCTGCATCAATGTTAAAAAACAATGGAACGGTAGAGAGTTCCCCAGAACGGGTTATTTCGCTGATAGAGATGACGGTATTCTGATCTTCAAAATTTCGGCGGCGCTCGCCATTCGGCCGATAGCTATCGGGATGGTCATTATAGATAAAAAGGAAGCGATCCTGAACAGTCGCCTGAGCAAAGGAGGAGTGTCGACCATTATCATTAGCCGTTACCTGTTCTTTTGGGATTCGGCGTAGCCAGGTATAGGTGCCATCGGGAGCGACATTTGCCACCATGATATCATTGTAGTAGAACAGCGTATTCATCGGAGGCATCCCCGGGCCTGCTTGGCGGCCACCTGACTGGGTACGAAAGTACTCCTCTGCAACCAACACACACCCTCCATCTGAACGCAGGGTGAGGTCTCGCAACTGGAAGTATTTTGTGGTAGCAATGCGGCGCCCTCGATCACCTCCCTCCGACTCTGTCAAGAACTCAGCAGTAAAGGGCATGAAGTCTACTTTGTAAGCTTCCTTGGTCAAAGGGTTGATCCGAATATGACAAACCCCAATATTCGATTCTTGACCTGGCACGCCATACAAGCCTGCACAAACGAGATCGCCATTGCCCGCAATCCTTAGTAAGAGTTTATTGAGCTGTACTTCTGCAATATCTAGTTGATAGACCGTCTCCTGGCGTCCATCCCGGGTGTAGGCATAGACATAAAATACAGGCCGTCGATTATCATCCTGGCTAGCACCAGCTTCGCGGCCAAGTAAGTAGACATTCCCTTCCTGATCTATTTGATAAGATCGGATACTAAAACCCCGATCAGCGTGAGGTAATTTGACATCACGAGACCAATAGAGGTTCATATCCTCATCGAATACGCGCAGCGTGAAGCGCTCTTGGCCATCGTCTTCTGGAGGAACCTGATTATATAGTAGCAGGAAAGAGCTGTCTCGGCTAAACTCTAAATCAAACTGTCGACGGCGGTATTTTTCGCCTTCTGGTAAATCTGCTAGTAGGCGTTCTTGCCCGGTCACTTGCCCCCGCGGGCTAAACGGACGCAGTATCACCTGCGTGGATTGGTCAACCGGGTTAGAGCGGCTGTATATCAAATAGAGCTGCCCGTTTAGGCTAATGATATCTTCCAAGTCTCCACCTCCCTCACCGGGTAGCTGAAACTCAAAACGAGCCATCATATTCATTTGAGCATTGTAGTGCTCAATCCAATATTTTTCTTTGGAAAACCCACGACCTGGCTTATAGCGCATAAGGTACGCACCCCAGGTGCCAGCCTTTATCACCTTCGCTAGTTCGCTACTGGAAGGTGCCTTTTGACGGTCTCCCCAGCGTAAAGAGGCTTCGACATCTTGCAGCGGCTGCGCATAAGTTATTTCTCCGAACAGCGAACAAATCATCAGCATGAATAGCACGCAGAAGGTTCTTGGCAGCCTACTCATATACTACAGGTTTATAGACTGCGATACTGGGCGCCATTAGCTGGGTCTACCCGAGTCATCACCTGCCGAACATTATTACGTTCTGCTGTTGTGCCTCGCTTAAAGAGTTCCAGGACTTCAAGGCGCTTCGCGTTCAAGAACAACTGGGTAAGAATGGCATTAGGATAGGACTGATCTACCTGACCAAGCGTATTTACCACCTCAGCAATAGATGCTCGTGCACTTTCAACGTCTGTTGCCATCATGTCTAAACCTTGACGGTGGTACTGGTACATGCCTAGACGCATCGGTTTCATACGAGGTGAAAGCAAGTTCTCCATAATCCAGAAGCGGTTCTGACTACCACGGCTATTACTTGCATCAGTAGATGACCAGCCTAGATACGTACTATACAGGCCTGAAGGAACATTATTAATAATCTCCTGTGCCTTTTGGAAATATACTTCGCCACCAGTAGGTGAGAAGGTATCGTAATCTAACCCAAGAATTAGATTGACATAAAAAGCTAGTACCGAGGTTAGGTTATTCTCGAATCGATTTTCACTAAACTGAAGCGGCTGGAATTGCTCGTACTCAAAAGCCACGTAGTTATCAATCGTATTTAGGATCGGAGTGCTTTGATCAGTCCCAAAAATCGGGCGTGAAGATTGCACCGCTAGTGTCATCTCGAAGCTAGTCGCTGACACTTCTTTTTGTAGGGTGAAAATGAAGTTACAATCAATGCGCTCTTCGGGATCGAAGACATCGTTGGTCCACTTCTGTGTCAAAAATTCCGTTATGCCCTGTTCCAAGGTAGTGAATACTGCCGGGTCTACTAATTGCAGTTGCTGCGTATTCACCTTTACTGTTACATTCAACTCCTGTCCAAAAACCGTGCTCAAAAAGCCGCACAGCACAACGAGTAGTATTCCTTTTCTCATGTCTTATTTATTCTTCGTCAAGGTCGTAGCAATAATGTCCTTCGCTACTTCTTCCTTGCTTTTTAACTCAAAATGAACAACTTTATTGTCTGCCCCAAAGATACTGACCTTGTTGGTATCTGTACCAAAACCAGCCCCTGGATCACGCAGTGAATTCAGTACAATATAGTCGAGGTTTTTCCGCGTCAACTTCCCCCGGGCATTAGCTTCGCCGTTTTCTGTTTCCAGAGCGAAACCAATCAGGGTTTGATCGCTCTTCTTTTGACTGCCTAAGGTAGCCGCGATATCTGGATTCTTGACCAACTCAATGGTCATTCGATCTCCTTTCTTCTTTATTTTTTCCTGCGCTGGATCAAGCGGTCGATAATCCGCTACCGCAGCGGCCATGATGCCTACCTGGCAGGATGGAAATTGTGCCACAGCATGGTCATACATCTCCTGGGCCGACTCTACCCGAATTAACGTTAACCCATTCATTTGGGGCTGCAGTTTAGAGGGGCCCATCACAAGCACCACTTCACCACCTTGCTCAATGATCGCCTTAGCTAGAGCCACGCCCATTTTCCCAGAAGAACGATTGCCAATAAAGCGTACCGGGTCGATTGCCTCATAGGTAGGTCCAGCGGTAATAAGTGCTTTCTGCCCCACCAAAGCTTGGCTTACACCAAAGAACTTCGACAAGAAGGCCACAATGTTTTCTGGTTCTGCCAGACGACCTTCTCCCTCTAGACCACTGGCCAATTCGCCGCTTTCTACCGGGATCAGATGATTTCCATAGCTCTGTAAGCGCTTGATGTTAGCTTGAGTACTCGGATGATGCCACATATCCACATCCATCGCTGGTGCTACAAATACAGGACATCGAGCCGACAGGTATACCGCCGCAATGATGTTGTCGCAAATACCATTAGCCAAGCGTGCTAAAGTATTTGCTGTTGCTGGCGCCACCAGCATAGCATCCGCCCATAGCCCCATCTCAACATGATTGTTCCAGGCATCTTCTGCCGTGACATCCATAAAGACAGGCCGTTTACTCAGCGTAGCGAAGGTGAGTGGCTGCACAAACCGAGCAGCAGATGGCGTCATCAACACCTGTACTTCTGCCCCGGCTTTTACCAATAAGCGAGTAAGGTATACTGCTTTATAGGCAGCAATACTACCGGTTACACCCAAAATAATCTTCTTACCTGCTATCGCTTGCATATAATTGGCGCTCTTCAGCAATTAATGAATAATGAGCTGCTTACTCTCTTCCTGATTTCCATCCGAAAGGATAAGATAGTAAGTACCCGGCACAAGATCGTATAAGAACAACTGATTGACGTGCTCGTCTGTTTGCTGCTGAAATACGGTTTGTCCCTTTATATTGACGACAGTCATTGTAAAAGGTGACTCCCATTGATCACTCACTCGCACGTTTAGTTGTCCGTAGCTTGGATTAGGGAACACCAGATTCTTCGCTTTTTCTCCATCTTCCACCCCTAACTGGCCGATCCATTCCGCCAGGGCATCCACATATGACTCATCAACAATATTCCTGGCTAAAGGTGGCATTTGGTTACTACCGGTACTAGCATCTCGTACCCACAGCTCTGAGCTTTCGTAGTCACCCGGTTGCACAATAGTATTTTCCACCGTGGAATTCATACTGAGCGTTGGCGCCTCGATGATATGCTTCATCTTAACGGGCGTCTCAAAGCGCAGATCTAGCTCCAGGTTGTTCACTCCGCCAGGACGATGACAAGAGGCACAATTACTATCCCAATAGGAACGAATTCGCGTCTCTAGTGAGATCGATTCATCCGCTAAATCATAAGAACGATGATACTGCTGAGGCTTTCCGATATTGGTAGAAAACACGCCTCTTTGATTGAGGTAGCCCAATTGATTTTGTTCACCGACACTGCTCGTATAATTGAAATCTCCGTTCAGTTGGTGCGTCTTAACCCCTAAAACAAATCCGGCTTGGCTATTATGACACGTCAGGCACTGGTTCCGACTCGGGAAGCTCCAGTTTTGGGCAAAAACCAATTGATTGTCTTCATAATGAGTCACCTCACGAGCCGTACCTCCTCCTAAGAGATAAGCCTCTGTTCCATCTTCGTTCCATTTGTAGGTCAATCCATAGGCCACCCCCTCTGCACCAAGAATAAAGAATCGCGTTTCCAAGCGGACCAGAGGCCCACCATTCGTCGTAGGCAATTCAAAATGCTTGATAAAAACAGTCCCTTCCGGAAAATCCCAAGAGCCGGTTGGGCTAAAGTCAATTTGCTCCGCTTCGCTATCATACCTCCCATCGTTTGGGATAGCCATCCAGCGCTGCTTTTCTGCTCGGTCCGACCAAAGTGGGGCATTTACACGGTAAGGAATAACCCCTGCGCGCGTTTGTAGCGTAGACAAATCAGTGAACACGCCCAAATCAGATAGCCGACTAGGCGGTTCAGGAATATCTTCTCTCCGTTTTAAACGTAAGATCTTTCCGGGATCAAGTCCATGTCCATCTCCTCCCATTATAGTAAGCAGAACATGGCCATCCGAAAGGTAGTAGATGCCGGTTATACTGCCTCTTTGCAAATCATCAATGGGCTGCCCTACGAGCGTCGCAATAAGCACCTCCATAGTAGTGGACTCATTCGGATTCGTGTTTGTGAGCGCCATAAAATTGCCCGTGCTCCAATCCGCAAAGAGAAACTTGCCATTGAGCTCCGGATAACGATTACCTCGATATACTCCACCGCCGACCATACAGAAACCAACCGTCCGGTCATACTCAAAAAAGGGCCCGCGATCTTGCCCGATAAGTTGTTCTGGCCGATCCCAAACATCGGAAGAGCGCGTGCCTTCTCGATAAGGCCACTGTAGGTTATCACCTTTCGATACTACGTTAATTTCTTCTCGTTTATCGCTACCTACATCAATCTGCCAGATCTGCTCATTCTCCTCATCAAAAAACAGTCCGTACGGGCTACGCACACCAATGGCATAGAACTCTTCAAGTGAGCTACTATCGGCAGTTTGCCAAGGGTTGTCGTTGGGAATACTATACCCTTGCGTAAAAGTTTCTGGCCAACTGGAGGGAGGAGTGGCATTAGGCTTTGGCTGACGCCGGATAGGGTGACTACGGGTAGGATCGTTATCAACATCAATCCTGATAATGCCTGAAAACAAACCATTCGAGAGGGTCTGAGTAGATGCATCTTCATACTCGATACTCCCTTCATCTCCCAGTGAGAGATACAGGAAACCCTCAGGGTCAAAGAACATCCCGCCACCATTGTGATAGGCCTGGCGATCAAACTGCTGAATTAGAATCTCCTCCGACTCCCGATCAAAGACACCTTCCGCTTCATTCCAGTTAAAGACGGATAGGCGATTGTAGCCCAGGTGGTTCCTTACGGTAGGGTTAGGGTTAGTTCGATAGAAGTAATATAGTTTCTGTTTATCTGGAGCACCGGGATCACCAAAAGAAGGGTGGAGTATCATCCCTACAGCCCCAGGTTCTCCCCGGGCGTAAGTAACATCTTTGAGATCCAGTACCAGTTCCCGACTTTGATCACTGATAGAGACGCGCCAAATTTCACCGACTTTACACAGAATGAGTAAATCATCGGTACCAGGCATTTCTATAATACGTAGCGGATCGAAGAAATACATCTCTGGCAACACCTCCTCTAACTCCCAGGCACTTCCGGGGGCTTGATTGGGAAACACACCATCTAGATAAGGGCCAATAGTCCCTGGTGGTGGCGGAGCTTGTCCGATATTAGTGAGAAGCAGAAGGAACGCTCCAAGAATGGCGAGATAGAGCCCGGTGGTTTTTTTCATAGCTGCGTCGATACAAGAATACAATACCGCTAACGAAGTAGTTTGGGCGAAGCCAAACTGCTTCTTGCGAGTATATACTCGTAGCGAAGAAGGTTTGGATTCCCAAACCTCTTCGGCTTCGGTATAGAAATAGAAAAGCGGAAGTGGAAGTTATACACTTCCAGCCTTCCGCTTTTCCCCTTCTGGTTTATACCTGCACTATTAGTCGTCCAGGCGCTTTTTCTCATTATAACGGTGGTACAACTCATCGTTCAGATACTCCTCTGTAGCGATGATCACCGGATTTGGAAGACGCTCGTAGAACTTAGAGATTTCGATCTGCTCTTTGTTCTCAGTGATCTCCTCAATGGTATCAGAAGATACAGCGAACTCCTCTAGCTTATTATTCAACTCATGCTTAAGATCAACAGACAGTTGACGAGCACGCTTGGAGATAATCGCTAGTGTTTCGTAGATGTTCTCAGTTTCTGAAGACATCTCATGTACGTCGCGAGCACGAACATTAGGGTCTAGACCCTGCACTTTATTTTTGATATCTGACATCTTGCAATTGTTTTAGTCTTTTTTGGGCATCGCCGAGCATCTCTTGCACTTCGATGATATAATCTCCACCCCTGTAACGGCTAGAAAATGCTTCAGCACGTTTAACCATATCGGAATAGCGTTCTTCTTGTCTTTCTACAAAACTGTTCTCAGCAAGCAAAAAGGCCGACTCTATTACCCTGAAACGGATTTCCTCTGCCCTTTTAGTATCTGGAAACTCGATTAACAAGTTTTCATAAGAACGGATTGCTGACTGATATTGTTGAAGATCGTAGTACAAGTTAGCTGCTTCGTAATCCTTCAACTCCAGTTTTTGGCGCATCTCGTCGATCAACTGATTACACTCACTTACGCGCTCACTGGTTGGGTGTTGATTAGCAAACTCCTCCAGTGCTTCAATTGCCTTAAGGGTGTACGTTTGATCCAAACGATAAATTGGAGACAGCTTATAATTGCTGTAAGCATGCATAAACTCAGCCTCTTCCTGGTACTGACTAGCACCATAGGTCTTCGCAAAATTATCGAAGTAATAGGCGGCCAATATGTAGCGTCCTAAGTTGTAGTAGGTGTAGGCGTAGTTGTAGGAAATCATTTCCGCCTCCGGGCGCCCCCGATAGCTGCTCACTATCAACTCATAAAGCGTCTGTGCTTTGAGATACTCTTCCGCCTCATAGTACGCATGAGCCTTCTCCAGAATCGTTTCTGGATCACCGCTGGTACGGATACGCTCAAACTCGCTCTTACAAGAGGTACTCAGTAGGCAAAGGCCTAATCCCACTAAAGTGATTAACAAGCTATTTTTCATAGAAGCGCAAAATTACGGATTTTCAAGGAATTAGCCAGTCTTCGGTATTAAAATTAATCCTGGTCTACTACCCAAAGAGGAAGCAAATACAGCAAAAGGTTGTTTTGGAGCAAGAATAATGCAATAATCCTTATTTTGGCAGGCTATGGAGTTGATGCATCTTGATGCGTTTAGACGCTACTATAATACCCATATCTACCCGGAACTTAAGCGAACAGAACGCTTGCGTAAGCGCTTACTGGGGCTTATCTTTTTCTCCCTGCTCATCATCTTCCTCATCCTCGTTATTTCGGCCTATCTAGGTGTTGTTTTACTCTCTCTTTTCTTGATCCTACCGATCACCTTCTACATTTTCTACTTAGGTTATCGCATCCAACGTTTCCGACAAGAGTTTAAACCCCGGATCGTAGGGTTGATTTTGGAGTTCATGAACGAACAACTCAACTTTACGGATCTCTCTTACGATGCCCGGGGAAAGATCCCTAAACTCCTCTTCCAGCAAAGCAATATCTTCCACACTACAGGAAGCTATTATCAAGGAGAGGATTTCATCAAGGGAATGGTTGGCGAAATGCCTTTTGCACTATCGGAACTAGTGGTAAGGGAAATGTCGCCGATGACCAATAAACTGCAAGATGTATTTGAAGGAGTATTCCTTCACTCCATTTTTGCTGAAGAAGACACTCGCGGCGAAATTGTGGTGTGGCCTCGCCACAAAAAGCAGTATCTAACGCGCACCATCAAAGAGTACAACTTCAAGGGAGGAATCAATCAGGATTTTGAAATCAATAATCCCATTTTTCGAGATCTCTTCTTGGTTTACGCTACCCCTGACACTCACGTACAGGGTATTTTATCAGAACCTATGCAGGATGCGCTGGTTCGTTATGTTCAGATGGCTGGAAAAGACATCTACATGTCCTTCATTGATCGACACATTTTCACCGCTATCACAGAAGACCGAGACCTGCTCGAACCTAGCATTTTTACCTCCAACATCCACTTTGATCTTATTCGAGAATTCTACTTTGACATTATGCTCGTTTTAAAAATCATTGAGGATTTTGATCAGACGCACTAGAGTTGGTTAGGTGGTTAGGTGATTAGGTGGAAGTTATGGGATCCCATATACTGTGGGTCGAATACAGTGAAAAGATTGGTTCTTCCAGCTATTGTTTGACCACTGTAATTTGCTGAGTGTACCCTCCAACCTCTTGTATCATCCAATATATGCCTTCCGGTAAGACTGTTAAATCTACTTGCCAACACATTTCATTGACCTGCACAAAATTGAGGTTAAAGCGTTGCCCAGTTTCATTATAGACGGAAATCGTTGACGGATCCGCAAATTCTGCGGGGCAGATAACAATGACACCTCTGGTAGGGTTAGGAAAGCCCTCTATATCCACCCGTTTTTCAGGATCAGAAGCAACGCTTACCAATAAACCGTCGGTTTGGGTTTGTAAATCAATAAGCTGCTCATTCAGGTTGATCATGATCTGATCTGTGATCATAAAATCAGGGTCACCCTCCAATAAGATCATATCCTCAATAACAATTTTGAATTTACCGATCGGACGAGACATTCGCAGTGCACCTTCGCCACGGCCACCACAGGCAAACTCAATAGTGCCAGAGTTGGGTGATCGGCCAAAATCAACACTACTTACACTTGCGGCAACGTACATAAGATCGTCAGCACTAGGATCAGGTTCGTAGAAGATCGCCTCCTCATTGATGAAGGTAGGATCGAATGTGATAAGGCAGGCTAAGGCCGTGGGTGGATTAGACAACGGAAAAACGGAGGGGTCCGGAATATTCAAAGAAATGTTCACCTCGATGGTATCTCCTGCACCGACTTCATCCTGGTTAATATCCAATATGAGCGTAGGGAGTTCATCTACTTCAAAGATTTCCGGAAGGAGGTAAGGCTCAGGTGCGGGAATCGCATCTGTTTGTGTGCTATCATAGTTGATTGGTATTGCATCAAGGTCTAAGGAATCCAGAATGCCATTCCCATCCGCATCCACAAAGGACAAATCAATTCCAGTAACGGGAAGGCTCAGCTCCCAAAAGAAGGTTTCTTGTGGAACCCAATCAAAGGTAGCTCCCGGACGCTCAGGGCCAATTTGTCCATAAGCAATGGCCAACGGCAATAAATCGATGTGATTTGCCTCCCCATCATTGTTCAGGTCTCCTGGAAAAAGCAACTGAGCATCAAGCAATACGGGGAGCAACAGGAATAGGGATAATAGGATTTTATATTGCATTTTTGTAGGGTTAAGCCTATCAATACCACCATGCAACAAAGCAAGTTAATAGCGTTGATGCGACAACTAAGTCGAGCTCAATTGCGACAATTTGATCGCTTGCTTCCAGCATTGGTTACTACTCAAAATAACGAAATTCAGCGACTGTATCAATACCTCATCCGCTTTGCACCACAGTATAAAAGTGCTAAAGTGGCTCGAGCAAGCATCCAAAAAGCCTTGAATTGGGGCGATAAAAAATTGACTGATCGAAGTAGTCAATTACTCCAAGGTTTAGGCCAATGCCTCGCTGTTTCAGAGTTACTCAGCGACCCCCTTGAGCAGCAACTCCGTTTGATGGACATTTATGAAAATTTAGAGCTGGACAAGCACTATCAGTCCGCCAAACGCCAAGCTCAAAAGGCACTATCAAACATTAAACGACGAGGGCCGGATTTCTTTATAAAACAGTATAAGCTTAACCAACTCGAAGCTCGCGCGCAAGAAACCTATCAGCGCAAACACAAGCCTAGTCTTCAAGCCGCGGCAGATGCACTTGATGAATTTTATCTCTCTAGTAAGTTGGACTACATTCTAGAAATGACCAGCGCTGGCAGTGTTCTGGACATCCCTTATGACATACGACATGCAGATGCCATCAAGCAATGGGCTTCGCAGCCACCCTATTTGGGCAGTCCATTGATTGATCTCTATCGGGTAACCCTGCTTCTCATTGAAAAACCACAGGAAGAAGAACACTTTATTCAGTTGCGGACGCTACTAGAGCACCATCATGCGGAAATTCCAGAAGGAATTCTCAAGCACCTCTACACTTACCTACTCAACCACTGTACGAGCCAGATTACCAAACACGGTAATGCGAAGTTCTACCAATACTACTTGGATATCAATACGAAGCTTATTGATCAAGGATTGATACTGGAAGAGGGGCTACTACTACCCTGGCGTTACAGCAACCTAATTACTGTTGGCTTGCGCACCGGGAAGTTAAAATGGACTCGTCAATTCTTGGATAGATACCGCTCGTACTTACCGTCTGAGGATAACGAAAACACGTACAATTACAACTTGGCTCATTGCCTCTACTATGAGCGAAAAGTAGACGACGCACTACTCCTATTGCTCCAACTAGACTTACGTGATCCATTACTTGCCATTGCCGCTAAAAACCTGACCGCAAAGATTTATTGGGAAAACGACCAACTGGAACTTCTTTTGAATTTTTTAGAGAATTATCGACTGTACATCTATCGCCAACAACTCGCAAAGAGCGGGCTTAAAAAGCGGGTCAAGAACTTCATAGACTTTACCCGTCGCTTAGCCAAAATACCCGACTTCGAGCCAGAACGCCGGAAGGAACTGCTTAGCGAATTGCCCAAACCCGCAGAGATATTGGAGCACGAATGGCTAGTTAAACAGCTGGAGCTATAACCTCTAGCGCCCCTACCGATTATCAGGCCTTTCCTGTACCCACCTAAACCCTTGAGATATTAGCGGTATATCCTCGCGTATGCGATGCTCCAAAACAATGTGAAGGCTATCTCCATCACCCGACGTTCCATCTAAAATCAACTCCTTTTCTCCCTTTTGAAACCGCAGGGAATAATTCTCCCACGTACGATTATTGCGTCGCAACTGCATTTCCTGTTTAGTACTATCCATTTCCATGGAATAGTAGGCCCCATTACCGTTCGTCATCAAAATCTGAGCAAAGCTTTGGTGTTCAATCGCCAAATAATTCCACCGTGTACTGTCGGTAATTAATGGCAGAATTTCCTCCCCATTGCGTTCAAAGGTTTTAACCTGGTAATAGCCCGGAAAATCCGTTTGCTGTTGCATCTTGAAGACATCTTTTCTAATTACCGAGCGCATGAGCATTCCTCCGATAGCCAATATGATGATGAACCACTTCGTCCATTTCTTGAGTCGTTCCAGACGCGGTTTCTTGAAAACGGGAGGATACACAACAGGAACAACCACCCGGTTATTCACAAAAGCCCAAATACGCTCTCGATCCAGGTACAATAAGAATAGACTAAAAATTACTAAATGGGTAGACAAGAGCTTCACTGGTACATCATAGCAGAAGTTCATCATCATCACATTTACCATCACTCCGAAAACAACCAATGCACCAACGCTCACCGTTCGGCGAAACAGCAGTAAGAGGCCACCAACAACTTCACCAATTCCTGCAAAGACCGTGTAGCCCTCAGAATACCCCATAAAGGTCCACAAGAGCCCCATTGGCGAAGATTCTCCTAGTGGTTTAAGGAGTCGCATTACGGAGGGCGGTTGGAATTGCATGTACATCACTTTCGCAAAACCGTAAAGCATCATTTGCCAAAAGATGTAGTAGCGCAATAGTATCCAAATCCAAGTTTGGAGTTTGCCATCAAGTCCCTGATAGCGCCTCGCGAAGAATGTCCATATTCCTGCTAAGCCAATAGCTACCATACCGTACATCAAGACACTAGTGTAGTCAAAAAAGCTATCACCGCTGCCACTAACCACTGGGCCGACATCGGAATCAGCACCCAAAAACAACTGGGCAAATGCAGGAGCAATCCTCGCCCAAAACTTATTGAAGACCGAGCTGGTAATGAACTGATTGGAAAGGCAATACAAGACAACGTAGCTGTAGAAGAATCGAGTAACGATAGTAGCCGACAATGATTGTCGGAGATTCAGCGCGGTGGTCATATTATCTGTATTTTAGCAAAGCTCTCTAGAGCAATACCTGTTACAAGGAATCAAATTAGTAAACAATCACACTATGTCAAAACATCATCTGGTGTACAGCCTCCTGCTATACACGTGCACTCTCCTGGCCCAACCAAGCACTTTTATCCATGTCGACCAATTTGGCTACTGGCCAAATGCTGAGAAAGTCGCCGTACTTAGCAATCCACAAGTGGGATTCAATGCTGGTGAAAGCTACAGTCCGGCAGCAAGCTTGGAATTACGCGACGCAGACACGGAAGCCATAGTCTATACTGCTAGTCCACAGGTTTTCGACAATGGGCAAACAGATGATTTGTCGGGCGACCAAGGTTGGTGGTTTGATTTTTCGAGTGTCTCTACCGTCGGCAGTTATTACGTGTTTGACCCCGTCAATAACGAGCGTTCGGCTGTATTCGAAATCAAAGAGAACCCTTATCACGATGTATTTCGAACAGCGGGGCGTATGTTCTACTATAACCGCTGTAATGCCGCAAAGGAATCTCCCTATGCCGGATCGAACTGGACCGACGGCATGAACTTCATGAACCCGCTTCAAGATGCCAATTGCCGGTACATCTATGATCCGTCAAATGCTTCGTTGGAAAAGAATCTCACCGGCGGCTGGTTCGACGCTGGCGATTACAATAAGTATGTAACCTTTACAGAATCGACAATCCATAATCTTCTTTCCGCCTATGAGGAAAACCCGGATGCCTTTGGTGACAACTGGAATATTCCCGAAAGTGGAAATGGAATTCCTGATATCCTGGATGAGGTGAAATGGGAGCTCGATTGGCTCCTAAAAATGATTAATAGCGATGGTAGTGTCCACATCAAAATGGGGAGTCAAAACCACAGTGAGAACGCCGTTTCTCCGCCAAGTGCCAACACCGACCAGCGTTTTTACGGCCCTACCTGCACCTCTGCCTCTGCTGCTAGTGCTAGCGTGCTTGCTCATGCTGCTCAAGTATTCCAAATATTTAATGAGCTGGAAGACTACGCCAATACCTTATCAATACAAGCCGTCAACACCTATAGTTATGCTTTGGAACGCTTTAACAATAACACGCTTGAGACCAATTGTGACGATGGAAGTATTGTAGCTGGCGATGCCGACAGAAACGAAAATCAGCAATTGGAATCGTTGGTAGTAGCTGCTTTTTATCTCCGTGGCCTCACTACAGATGAAAGCTACCACAATTTCTTTTTGGCACAATACGCCAATACCACTCCGATGGCTAATAACTATTGGGGCGGCGATCTACTATTTGTCCAAGACGCACTCATCAGCTATCTCAACTTAGCATCAGGTTCGCCTTCTGTGCAACAAACTATTAGAACGTCAGTGACAAATGCCGTCAACAATAACTGGAATGGATTTTTTGGTTGGGCGGAGAACGATCTATACCGCAGCTTTGTACCACCATGGACCTACAACTGGGGAAGCAACCGAGCTAAGGCCAATTACGGAACGATAAACTTCCAAATGAGCAACAATACGCTAGGAGATGACCTCAGCACCTTAGAACGCAAAGCCTCAGAGCACATCCATTACTTTCATGGACTGAATCCACTCGGCATGGTTATGCTTTCGAATATGTACGATTATGGTGGCGACCGTTGTGTCAATGAACTTTACCATATCTGGTTTTCAGATGGAACCGACTATGACAACGCTTTAACATCCAGCAAAGGACCTGCACCGGGCTATGTTACAGGTGGACCTAACCCAGCCTTTTCTGTCGGCTCAATTTCTCCTCCCGCTAACCAGCCCGCTCAGAAGAGCTACCTGGACTTTAATGACGGTTGGCCCAATTCCTCCTGGGAAATATCGGAGCCAGCTATCTACTACCAGGCTGCCTACCTTCGATTTTTAGCTAATCTCGTTAGTGCAGAAGAAGTTGTTGGTACTAGCGATTTAGTGGAAACACAAAATATGCGCGTCTTTCCCAACCCCGGCAATGCGTTCATTTATTTTGATCTACCCGTTGGCACCTATGATGTCCAAATCTTAGATACATAAGGCAAATTACTAGTACAACAACCGTATGATGGCAGTAAGCCGATCGACACAAGTAGCCTGCCAGCAGGCAGCTACATCGTACTGGCCCAGTCAGAACAAAATGGTAGTCACTATCGGGCAACGTTTATTAGGCAATAACTACAGTACTTACATCATTTTTCGGTCATCCTGATACTGCCGCCCAACCAAATTTGGGTGTAGTCGTTTATGCTGTTTATCTTCGCGCGAGTTTAAAAACTAAACGACATGACAGCCTTTCGTTCATTGATTGAAGCAGCTTGGGACGACCGTAGTATGCTCAAGGATACAGAAGTACAAAATGCCGTTCGTGGCATCATCGATCAGCTGGATCAAGGCCTGCTTCGGGTTGCAGAACCTGTTGCTACGCCCAACAATCCGGAAACCGATGGTAAATGGCAAGTGAATGATTGGGTGAAGAAGGCTGTGATCCTCTACTTCCCGATTGCTCAAATGGAAACCATTGAAGTAGGGCCGTTTGAATTCCACGATAAGATTCCGTTGAAAAAGAACTTTGCGGAAAAGGGTGTACGTGTAGTTCCTCATGCCCTCGCTCGTTATGGTTCGTTCCTGGAGCCAGGTACAATCATGATGCCGAGCTATGTGAATATTGGTGCATATGTCGGGAGTGGTACTATGGTAGACACCTGGGCTACCGTAGGCAGCTGTGCACAAATTGGTCAGAACGTTCACCTGAGTGGTGGTGTCGGGATTGGTGGTGTGTTAGAGCCCCCTCAAGCCACGCCAACAATCATTGAGGACAATGCTTTCATTGGCTCAAGAAGTATCGTTGTTGAGGGTGTCCATATTGAAAAAGAAGTGGTGCTAGGTGCCAATGTTGTACTCACACAAAGCACCCGCATCATTGATGTCTCCGGACCAGAACCTGTGACCTACAGAGGCCGCGTACCTGCTCGTTCAGTTGTGATCCCTGGTTCTTATACCAAGTCTTTCCCTGCTGGCGATTATCAAGTTTCTTGTGCTTTGATTATTGGTCAACGTAAGGAGAGCACCGACAAGAAAACCAGCCTAAACAGCGCCTTGCGCGAATTCAACGTGGCGGTATAATTTGCATGGAGCAACTCACAAAAAGACAACAACAGGCTAAAGTCTTGCGCCTGGTGCGCAAAATCCACCGTTGGACGGGGGCCACACTGTTTGTCCTATTCTTGTTCATCAGTATTACAGGCCTCTTACTGGGTTGGAAAAAAGACAGTAAGGGCTACCTGCTACCCAGTACTCAAAAGGGAAGTTCATCGGTAGCTACCGATTGGCTTCCCCTTTCAGACTTGCAAAACCAAGCCCTCTTTTACTTAGATTCGCTAGATAGCAGCCTTGATCCCAGCATTGACCGAATGGATGTACGTCCTGGAAAAGGCATCGTCAAGTTTACCTTCGAGGAGCATTACCAGGAACTGCAACTGGATTTGACTACCGGCCAGCTACTAAGCTTTGGCAAACGGCGTTCTGATCTTTTGGAACAAATTCACGATGGGTCCATTATTGACCGTCGTCTGGGTTGGAAATTTTTCAAACTGCTTTACACCACAGTCTCAGGCCTTGCGCTCTTTACATTTACGGTTACTGGTTTCTGGCTTTGGTTCGGTCCTAAACGGATGCGCCAAAAAGGTTAGGCTTCCAGCAAATTGCGATAAACCTCCATCAATTCCGACACACTTCGTTCTACAGAATAGTTAGCCTGAATGTACTCTTTACCGGCTTTCCCCATTCTTTGTCGCAATGCTGCGTCATCCGTCAACAATTGAATGGCTGCTGCCATCGCCTGAGGGTTGCGTGGGGGAATAACTAAACCTGTTTCTCCGTCTATTGCCAAACCACGATTACCTCCAATATTGGTCATGATCGTAGGATTGCCTAAAAAGAGGCTTTCTAACAGCACCTTAGAGAGCCCCTCTCCTTTAACGGAGGGTAGTAAACTCATATCGCAAGCCTTTACCAAGGAAAGCACATCCTTCCGAAAACCTGCGAAGACAAAACGGTCTGCGATACCGCGTTGCGCAAGTGTCTTCAGCGTTTTAGCATCATTCAATCCTCGGCCGATCAACAAGAACCGGGCTGGATTTTCTGGAGGTAAAAGCGAAACAGCATCTAATAAATAAGGAATCCCCTTCATTCGGCGGGCATTAGCGACCACACTCACTATTACCGCATCTTCGGGAAAACCGAAAGGTGTAAGATCACCAGTTTCCACATCGGCATACCAAGCAGGGTTATGTCCTTTGCTTACCGTCACCGCTTTTCCTTTGGGGAAGAAAAGTTGGCGTTCGAATACTTCCTTTACAGCATCCGACACGCAAGTAATAGCATCTACCCGAGGATTAAGGTGAGTAAGATAATTGGTAGGGTCCCACCAATGAATATTACCTGTATATCCGCGATAGGTTACTACTTTGACTGGTAAGTCCCAAGTAGCTCGAATGCCATTGATAATGGCTTTGTTATTAAAAAGATGTACGATCTGACGATCCTGCTCTAGAATCTCTTGTCGGATCTTTGCAACCGCTTCTGAACTGAATTTATCATCCGGATGGTAATCAATAACACGCATGCCTGCATCACGAAACTGCTGAGCAAATGGCGTATTACCATAAGTCATAACCTGTACGTCTGCGCCGGCACGGTGTAAACCGATAAACAGCTCCCCTTCCGGGCGCACAGCATTATAATTATCATCGTAGTTGCTGACAACCAATACACGCATTAGACTTGACGCTTAGTGGGTAGGATAAATCGATTCATCCGGGGCATTACCCAACTGGACATCTCCGGTCTCTGAGGTTTCATATGGTTCATAGGCAGCCTCATCAGTATGGAGCTTCACAAATGAAACGTGCTCACGTTCTATATAGACATTCAAGGCTGCTGATGCAGCTTTAAGCATGGCAAAATTTCCACCACGAATAGTGGCCAAGCCTAGATTACCGTAAGTACGCGGATTGGAGCGATCTCCTACATTGGCAAGAAAATCAACCATCTCCGAGAAAACTCCTCGGCGTTGGTAATCAGGATGGATACCAAAGGCAACCCCTTTCACAATTTTCTGTGGCCCGAACTTCATATTGTAGAAGAAGCGAGGCAACTTCCACCATTTCAATTTCCCTTTCGCAAATCGGAGCGACTCGTTAATATCTGGCATCAACGCGCAGAAACCAACAGGTTCATCCCCCGCAAAGGCGATACACGTCAGGTAGGGATCCATAACCGGCTTCATCTGACTCAATAATCCGTATACCTGCCCTCCATCTAATGGCTTGAAGTGAGGCATGCTAGCAAACGCTGCATTGTAGACCGTGGCAATATGATCCCCTTCTGATCGAAGGTTTTTAATATCAATACTCCGAGACTGCACATTGTATCGTTCACGAATTCGACCAGCAATCTGTGTTAACCGATCGTAGGAGATGTTATCTACTCGTCCACCGAAGGTAAAAACTTGCTCCTGGAATTGATATCCTCTTTGATCCAGAAAACGCTGATAATAGGTAGGGTTATAATTCTCATGGTAAAGTGGTGGATACCAGCCTTTCGTGAGTAGCCCCCAGAATTTATCGCGTTCTCCAAAATTGATCGGTGCATGAAAGTAGTTCATGCCTTCCTCCGCCAAGAAACCTTCGGCAGTATCGAAGAGAAGGTTGGCTGCAGCGTCATTGTTGACGCATTCAAAGAAGCCAATACCGCCTTCTTTCTTTTCTCGCTGGCGATTGCGCTTACCATCGACAAAAGCAGCAATTCGGCCAATGCCTTTTCCTTGCTCGTTCAGCAATACCCAAAGGCGAGCTTTGCCTTCGGCGAAATTATTATTCTTCTCAGGATTGAATATCGTTTCAACATCACCTTCTAACTGAGCAATCCAATGCGGATCCCGCTGATAGACGTAATGTGGTACCTGATGAAAGATTTTCCAGTCTTGGGGGGTGGTGACTTCGCGTATTTGCATAAGTATGTCCAACGTTTAACGCTGCAAAAATAGTTATCTTTATGGTACTATTAAGTATAAGACTTTATGCAGGCACATTCCCTGGAAGAAGCACTGGAAAACCCACAACACGTTACTAGTTTAGTTCTCTCTGGCCAGGAACTCACTAGAGTACCCGCAAAAATCTGGAAAAAGCTTTCGCACCTGGAAAGCTTGGATCTCAGCTACAATCAAATCAAGAAGTTACCAGCGGGGCTTAGTGCTCTCACTGAACTACGGCGCTTGCAGTTGAGCTTCAACCAAATTACGGGCATTGAAGAGAATCTTCTGGGTTTACTTCCGAAACTCAAGCACCTAGATCTCAGGAATAATCGATTGCGTCAGCTTTCTTTAGCCTCCACTAGCTTGGAGAGTTTAGATGTAAGCGAGAATCGGTTAAAAGGCGTAGCGCCAGTACAGCTTTTTTGCCCAGAGCTTCTCCACTTGAATCTTTCCAGCAACAAACTTGGCCTTCTTTCTTTTGAAGAAGCCGACTTCCCACAGCTGCAATATTTAAACCTCGCTCGCAATCGAATTCAGGAACTCCCTATGCTTCCCGCAAGCCTGTATGCGCTGGTTGTAAATCACAATCGCCTGAGCAAACTCAACCTACGCGGACGCAACCTTCCACAATTACAACGCTTAGAGATTGCCCATAACCCCATAGAGCTAAAGGTTAACGCACTTGATGCACTTCCAAACTTGAGTTACCTCGACGTGCGCTACACACCGACAAGTTGGCCCGGGCTGAACGCTTTATTACATAAGCTACCGCAACTAAGACACCTTTATGGAGGGATTAGCCGCAAACTACAAGACCAGATTAGTGGCTTTTTAGCCGAAGTACCCGCCTCGGTAGTACCCGCCCAAAAAGAGGTCTTCTTTAAGCTTTGGCAAGGATTTGCTGCTGGCCCGGTACCCGTAGAGCAATTGTGGTCTTGCCTAAATGATGCCTGGCACCCCACCATACAGATTGGTGCCTATTATGAGTTGCTGCGAAAATATCCCGCGCGCTATGGTCAGCTGCGGAGCCGGACCTGGTACTTCTATGGTCAACCAGCCGGTGATTCAGAAAAACTCCGAGAGCGCCTCGACAAAGCAGGGGTAACACTCACCTCTCAGCTGGAAGAGGCCAATGGCGTATTATTAGGAAGCTCCTTCACTGGGGATTTACCTTGCCCGACTAGCCCTCTTATTGTTTTGGAAGAACGCCTGCTGACTCAATGGCTGGATCGTCAAGAAAAGCGTTTTCTGACCCACAGTCGGGAGCGAAGCCAAATAGGCAATATGGAACGTTTACTGAAGGCCCATGACGACGCGACCTTCCAGTTAGGCATTCAAATGCTAAGAGCTCAAGGCACACCAGATGACCTGATCCCCATCTTACTCGATAAGTGGCTACACACAGAAAAAGCCAATCGCCAAAACTGGTCGGACATTCTTTTCCCCTATCTCCCCGGTGATCTTCAAGTAGCTATTCATAACCAAGATCGGATTCAGGCCTTCCCTGCAAGGCGAGGTAAGGTTGGTTCCTGGTGGAAGATTTTGCAGAAGGCGTAGGTTGGTTTGTTGGTTTGTTGGTTTGTGGTTTGTTGTTTGTTGTTTGTTGGAAATTATCATTTCTGATTAGAAAATCGACATTTCAGATTTGCTCGTCAGCAGCTCAAGGGTCTTCATGCCAAGGATTGAGTTTCCTCTTTCATTTAAGCGAGGGCTCCAAACGGCTGCTCCATACACATCAGGATGTACTGCTACGATACCTCCCCCAACTCCACTCTTTCCAGGAAGGCCTACCGTAAAGGCAAACTCGCCTGACTCATCATAAAACCCGCAAGTTTGCATTAATGCGTTCAATCGCTTCAGTTGGCTGGTACTCAAGTCAGGAATCTTACAATCCAGCTTACTTCTTCTTACAAATAGGTGGGAAGCATGAGCGAGCTCGGTACAACTCATTTCAATAGAACAAAAGTGAAAGTAGAGATCTAGTACGTCCTTGGGATCGTTCTCCAAGTTATCAAAAGACTTCAGTAGAAACGCCAAAGAAGCATTGCGATAGCCGGTGTCAAACTCTGAAGCCGCAACTTGCTCGTCGTATTGAATATCCTCACACCTACTCAATTCTCGTACATAGTCCAGCATCCCTTGATAAGGGTCACTTAGTTCACTCAGCAACACATCAGCTACTACAATAGCTCCGGCATTAATGAATGGATTACGCGGCTTTCCTTCTTCATACTCCAACTGTACCAGGGAGTTAAAGGGAGTACCGGAAGGTTCTACACCAACTCGTTCCCAAAGTGCATTGCCACGAATACTAAAAGCGGCGGCGGTAGTAAATATTTTGGAAATACTCTGAATAGAGAAACGCTCTTCACTATCCCCGTAGGTATAGCCATCACCATTTAAGAAGGCCAGGGAGACACCATATTTATCAGGATTTCGATTGGCTAACTCAGGAATATAGGTCGCCTGTTGGCCTTTACCATGGTAAGGTTTTAGCTCTTCAGCGATACTATTCAGTAATTCGGAATAATCAATGGCTGGGTTTGGCATTGGGCATTGGCTTTAGCTTACAAATGTACTAGGTTTGCTATTGCAGTATTGTATCTTGGGACGACAAATCAAGCACGCAGGATGAGCAAACCAGCAGCTAAGTATCACAAGCGCTTTGCCAAGGAATTGGAGCGACTGAATCCAGCCCAACGACAGGCGGTGGATCAGATCGAAGGTCCAGTTCTGGTTGTTGCTGGTCCAGGCACAGGAAAGACGCATATCCTTGCCGCCCGCATTGGGCAAATCCTGCTTTCCACTGACACCTCTGCACAGAGTATCCTCTGTTTAACCTTCACAGATGCGGGGGTGCGCGCCATGAGAGAGCGCCTATTGGAGTTGATTGGCCCAGAAGCCCATCGAGTACACATCTACACCTTCCATTCGTTTTGTAATACCGTTATTCAGGATAATCTCGCTCAATTTGGGCGACAAGGTCTGGAACCCGTTAGCGAATTAGAACAGATTGAACTGACTCGTCAGATCCTCGATAGCCTGGATAGCTCACATCCGCTCCGGCGAGGTAAAATAAGTCCGTATTTCTACGAAAAACACCTGCGGGATCTATTCCAACTGATGAAAACGGAAGGCTGGACTACCTCCTCTATGCAGGAAACCGTTCGGGCCTACCTCGAGGATATACCCCATAGAGAAGAATTTCGCTACAAGCGACGTCAAGGGCAATATCAAGCAGGCGATCTGAAGGAAGGAAAGTTTGCTACCGAGCAGCAACGCATGGAGGTATTAGCGGCCGCTGTAGACTTATTCCCAGCCTACGAAAATGCCCTTGCCAAGCTAGGCCGTTATGACTATGCGGATATGATCTTGTGGGTGCTGAAAGCCTTTCAGGAAAATCCGCTTTTGCTACGCAATTACCAGGAACAATATCTCTATTTCTTAGTGGATGAGTACCAGGACACCAATGGTGCACAGAACGAATTGCTGCATATGCTGGCTGCATTTTGGGAGTCGCCTAACCTCTTTATTGTTGGTGATGACGACCAATCCATTTTTGAATTCCAAGGTGCTCGCCTGAAAAACCTAGTTGACTATTACAACAGCTACGAAGATCAAATAGCGGTAGTTTTACTGCAGCAGAACTACCGATCAACGCAATCGATACTCGATGCTGCCGGTGGCATGATCACACATAATGAACAGCGACTCACCAAGCAGCTAGAGCGCCTAGGCATAGAGAAAGAATTACAAGCTAGCCTACCAGAAAGGAAGGCTTCCAAGGTAGTCCCTCAACTACAAGTATATCCGAACAACTTCCAAGAGGAGGTTGCCATTATCCAGTCTATTCAGTCGCTCTCAGAGCAGGGTGTGCCGTGGAGTGAAATGGCGGTGATTTATGCTCGTCATCAGCAGGTCCAATCACTGCAAAACCTGATGGACAAGCACGGTATTCCGTACCAAACGCGGCGAAAAACGAATGTGCTTGATACTATTTTGATTCGGCAGTTAAGGGAAATGCTCCATTACTTGGTGGAAGAACAGCATCGAAGTTTTAGTGGGGATCATCGGTTATTCAAAATCCTGCACTACGCTTGTTTTGGGCTATTACCGATGGATATCGCTCAATTAGCCACGAGTCGCGCAAGCCTACCTTACGAAGAGCGACCCTCCTGGCGGCAATGGCTACAGCAAGCGAATGCCTGGCCCTCAACATTGGTGGCTAAGGAAAAGATTAGCGAAGTAGCACATTGGTGGGAACAGACGCACGCTATGGTGGCAGATGCAAGCCTGCCAGCGCTCATTGAACACCTACTCAATGGAAGCGGCCTTTTGCGCAATGCGCTTAAAGCGCCAGATCGACTGTGGCAAGTACAGTTGGCTAAAACCTTTGTGGACGAGGTCAGAGAAGAGGTTGCTCGCCGCCCACGTTTAAAGCTCAAGGAACTTCTACGCATCCTGGATCAAATGGATGGCAATCGCCTGAGCATGCCCATGCGTAAGGATATCGAGTTGGAGGATGGTATCCATCTAGTGACAGCGCATAGCTCTAAAGGACTTGAATTTAATACCGTCTTCATTCTGGATGCGACCAAAGATGCCTGGGAAGGCAACCAGCGGCGGGGGCAACGTTTTCCGCTGCCGGATACCTTAACCTTATCCGGTGAAACCTTTGCGGATGAAACCCGACGGCGTCTATTCTATGTAGCCGTAACTCGAGCCAAAGAGCGATTATTTATCTCCTATAGTAGGCAAAACAGCAAAGGAAAAGCACAGCTAGCTTGTCAGTTTGTAGATGAACTGAAGCAAGCTAGCGGCTGGCCAATAAAAGAAATAGAGCTCAGCCCAGAAGTACTCCTCGAATACGAAGTAACGGCACTGCAGAACCAAGAACTTCCACAGCTACCTGCTATGGAGCAATCGGCAATCGCCAAACTCTTGACCAACTTTCAACTGAGTCCTTCTTCCTGGCATCGATATTTAGATTGCCCCTTGCGCTTTTTCTATGAGATGGTCCTGCAAGCTCCGCAGATCCAGCGACCAGCAGCATCCTACGGCAACGCTTTGCATAATGCACTACAGCGTTACTTCAACCTAATGCTGGGACACGCTGAACGGATTTTTCCCGCCAAAGAAGTCTTACTCGACCTCTTTACGGATGAGATGGAAAAAGTGCGTTCCTTCTTCGAAAAACAGGAATATCAACGTCGCCTTCAACAAGGCCAATCGAACCTCAATCTATATCACGATCAATTTAGTTCAAGTTGGACAACACAATGTCGTACTGAATTGCGCCTCCAACAAATCGAAGTGGAGGGGGTACCCATCAAGGGGGTAATTGACCGGATTGATTTCATCAGTGAACAGGAGGTCGCGATTGTAGATTATAAATCCGGCAGCCACAATAACAGTAAGTTACGAGGCCCTACGGATGCGAATCCTCACGGTGGAAACTATTGGAGACAACTAGCCTTTTATAAACTTCTTTGGGAACACCGAACGGGAGAAAGCCGGAGGGTCAGAGAGGGTGCTATTTCCTATTTGGACCTAGATAAACACGGCGAGCTCACCATAGAAAAATTAGATCTCTCGGCAGGCGATCTTCGTAAAGCAAAGACCCTACTGCAAGATTCCTACAAAGGAATTATGGCGCAGGATTTCTACACCGGTTGTGGAAAACCACAATGCGAATGGTGTCAATTTGTAAAGGAAGATTTACCGCCCCCCTCTCATACAGTAGAGGAAATAGAGGAACTAGACGACGCTGTATAATTCACCCATATGAATTCGACACTCTATCAGATCAACACCCGTGTTTGGCGACATCGCTTCGGAAAAGACACGCAGCTCCTGGATGTCCCCGATGCATATTGGAAGCAGTTATCAAAGCTTGGCGTCCATTATGTCTGGTTGATGGGGGTGTGGCAAACGGGGCCGAACGTGCTCAACTATGCACTGGAGCCTGGCCTTCAAGAAGAATACGCTCGCGTTTTACCAGATTGGACAGAGCAAGATATCATTGGTTCACCCTACGCAATAGATCGCTACGTACTGCATGAGAATCTTGGAAAACCAGCTGATCTGGCAAAATTGAGAACGCGCCTCAACAAGTACGGCCTTAAACTCATCCTGGATTTCGTTCCAAACCACTTTCATGCCGAAAGCTCATGGATAGCGGAGCGACCAGATGTTTTTCTGGAGGTAACCCCTCCTCTTTTGGAACTCGACAATCATACCTTTTTCCGTTCGCCCGCATCTCCAGACAAGGTGTTTGCCCACGGTAAAGACCCCTATTTCGCCGCCTGGCAGGATACCATTCAGGTGAATTATGCCTCTGCCAATGCACGGCAATTCATGCAAGATCGTTTACTTGAAATTGCTAGCGTATGTGACGGCGTTCGTTGTGACATGGCCATGCTTCCGCTTCCCGCCATCTTTTGCAGAACCTGGGAACATGCACTGGGCATGCAGGTGCAAGACACAAAACAATTTTGGCCTGCGACTATCCAAGAAGTGCGGAGTCAACATCCTAACTTTTGCTTCATTGCAGAAGTCTACTGGGATATGGAGTGGGAGCTCCAGCAATTAGGCTTTGACTATACCTACGACAAGCGGCTTCGTGACCGGCTTATTCAATTAGACACCTCCGGAGTACCAGATCATTTGCGGGCGGAGCCCGGTTTTCAAGAGCGTTCTGTACGTTTTCTCGAAAACCACGATGAAGATCGAATCTTGTCAGAATTAGATGCGGACCAAGCTCAAGCTGCAGCTATGGTAGCCTACATCAGCCCTGGTCTGCGTTTTTTCTACGAAGGCCAATGGGAAGGGCGAGCGAAACGTCTCCCCGTCCAACTCGGGCGACAACCATCAGAAACAAACCCACTGAACGCCGGTCTTAAAACAACCAAAACAGACCTTACCAAATTATTGGGTTTCGAGTCCGTCAGCCCACGAGAAACGGTGTTCTATCAGTATTTACTGAATCTGCTACAACATCCAACCATACAGGAAGGCTATTGGAGTATGGTACCTATCACTACTCACCCTAATGTGCTTTGTATGGAGTGGCGTAATGAGGAGCACTGTTTGCGCGTACTGGTAAACTATCAACAAAATACCGCCCAACTCCAGGCTTCTGAAGATGATACGCAGTGGATTCATTACCCACAAAAAGATACTACTGTAAGCTTCCCTCTAACATTAAGCCCCTTTCAGTGGATGGTGCTTGAAAAAGCAAATTGAATTATCTTAAGCGGCAGAACCAATCCCACCTGTTATGAGAATTCTAGTGTTCTCGCTCTGTCTCCTGTGTAGCTTTAGCCTTAGTGCCCAGCGTAATGTTCTGGAGAAAATAATCAATGGTAATCGCAGTGATTTTAGTGCCTGGGCTCAGAATCCAGACAAGTACGAAATCCAGGTATTATACACGCAAATAGACCGGAATCAGAATGGACATCCTCGATTCACTACCCATCGCTATGGTGGCGATCCCAATCGTTATTTCTATCCAGCGAGCACGGTGAAAATGCCAGCGGCCTTTATGGCCTTGGAGAAGCTCAATGAGCTTAGCGTTGATGGACTTGATAAGCACACTATTTTACAACACTTTGCCGGACGCAGCCCACAGACACCAGCACTAATTGATCCTTCCTCAGCAAGTGGCCTGCCATCGATAGAACATTACCTCCGAAAGATATTTTTGGTGAGTGGTAACGATGCCTTTAACCGACTGTATGAATTCTTAGGACAGGCTTACTTTAACCGGAGGCTACGAGCTAAGGGTTTTACGGATACCCGTATCATCCATCGGCTTTCCGTAAGTGGTTACGATACACTAGGAAATCGATATACCAACCCACTACAGTTTATCAATGATAAAGGCGTGTTGTACCAGCAAGGTGAAGTGTACTCCAAATTCTACGATGATTTTGGATTGAGCGATCAAGTTCGGGGCGTTGCGTATATGAATAACGATGGTGAGATTATTGATGAGTCTTTTGATTTTCGCTACAAGAACTTCGTCTCTATCCAGGATTTGCACGACATGCTAAAAGCCGTCATTTTTCCAGCCAGTGTTAGCGAGCGTGAACGCTTTATGCTGACAGATGATGACTACGAATCGATATACCGAGCAATGATTCAGTTTCCAAGAGAGAGTGATTACCCGCAATACGATGAGTCAGACAATTACGTGAAGTTTTGGATGTATGGTGATCGGGATACAAGTTTTCAGATCCCCAAACATATTCGCATCATGAACAAAGTAGGTTGGGCATATGGTTACCTGACCGACGTATCATACATTGCCGATACAGAGGCTGGAATTGAATTCTTTTTAGTGGGCACCATTCATGTCAATGAAAACCAAACGTACAACGACGGCGTATACGAGTATGAATCGGAAGGCCTTCCCTTCTTTGGAGAACTTGGGCGAGCCGTATACGAATATGAAGAAAACCGCAAGCGAAGGAATACACCAGATTTAAGTTGGATTACTGACCTTCTAAACGATGAATGATGGATATCGGAGACGTCAAAAAAGAGCTAAAATCACGGGTAGCCAAAGGTCTTAACTTTGGCGTCGAAGCGGTGGAAGAGGTACTTCAACCCGAGTCGGAATTGTACAATCAGTTTGTGCTGCTCAAGAGCAAGTACAATGACTTGATGTACATGTCGAGTCTCAATACACTTGCTTACGAGCAAATTGCTCTTGGCTTAGACCGCCTCCGGAACCACCTGATCCAAATCATTGATCAGATGGAGGGCTCTCACCTTGGCAAGGAGACGGTGGAGCAGAACTTAAACATCAGTGCGCTCCCCACAAGAAGGACCAATTTTTTTAAGCTGCTCGATATTCACTATCTGAATCTAAACGCTGTCTCTTACACAGAATATATTGGCACGGAGACAAATCAGCAGAACGGCCGTAAGGCTTTGTTTGAGCTGATACAAAATCATCGCCGTCGCTTACGCGGTAAAAAAGAAATCGCGGGCGATGAGGGAACTCAACACATCCGCGATTACTTTTCCGACTGGTTTCAACACGAAATAATCGGCATGGAAGTTTATCTCAAGAACATCAAACACATGCTACAGTATGCGTTGGCCAGCGAGGTTGAACAAGAGTTCTTTTTAGCTACGCTACGATCCTTATTTTCCCGTTTCGAGCAGGCCATGATTTTCTACTACGTATTCTCAGAAGTTGATCCTGAGTTTTCCGACCTAGTCAGAAAAGGCCATGTTCTAGACGAATCTGTAAAATCCTTCCTGATTCGAGACGAAGACTTCGATGTTCTTTTTGGTGAGCGCTAGACGCCAGCCATTACATCCAAGATCTGCCCAGCGTGATCTTTGGTTTTCACTTTGGTGATTACTTTGGCAATTGTGCCTTGCTCATCGATCACAAAGGTGATACGGTGTACACCATCATAGGTACGTCCCATAAATTTCTTTGGGCCCCAAACACCGTAAGCATTCATTACAGCATGATCTTCATCTGCGATAAGCTCAAAGGGAAGCTCATATTTATTGATAAATTTCTGGTGCTTAGCAACTGGATCTGGGCTTACACCAAGAATCTCGTAGTTTAGATTGCGCAACTCTGCATAACCATCACGCAAACTACAAGCTTCGGCTGTACAGCCTGGAGTATTGTCTTTAGGATAGAAGTAAAGAACAAGCTTCTTGCCGGCATAATCAGATAGGGAAACGGTCTCACCTGTTGAAAGTGTTCCTGTGAAATCTGGAGCGGCATCGCCCTCTTTCAGTTGTGTCATGTTATTGATTCTTTTGAACGCTAATGTAACACTCCAACAGCCCGTGCCTAAATTTGTTGTTTACTTCCTCTGAATTCCAGAGCCTTAAACTTGAAACACATGAAACTAAGCCCCCAATTCAGCGGAGCCCTTCGCACGTTCACCTACTTCATGGCCAGTGGTACGCATTACAACCTGGAGGGTGTAGACTACCTAAGTCTTTATGGCAATGAACCAAGCGCTATTGAAATGACCTTTGCCATTTTCGCTAATGTCATCGAACTGGATGAGGAAGGAAATGTACTTAACCGGAAGTACGCTGAAGAACGTGCCACCAATTACTTACGCAGTTATTGCGATAGCAATTATAAGGTCGAACCGCCTTTAGAAGAATGGGAAACCTCTTTGTATTAGCTATTTCATCAGTCCTTCATTTTTTAGCGCAGACTGGAATAGGCTCGTAAACTGTTTAGGACTGATACGAGTAATCCTTATTGTATGGCAATCATTAAACGCCATAAAATGCCGCATCGAATCCACTAGTGGCCCCACTATTTCTTCTAGATCGATCAACTCATCCTCGATATGTAGGTGGATAATCTCAAACTCACCTGTTTTGCGATGCGCTTTACAATCCACTCGACCTATCAATTTTTCTCCAAACAGGATCGGCAAACAGAAATAACCAAACAGCCTCTTTTCCTTAGGAGTGTAGCACTCAATTTTGTAATCAAATCCAAACAGTTGCTGAATACGATCGCGATGAATGATCGAATTGTCAAAAGGGGAAAGCAGGCGAATATTGGGGGCCGGCTTTCTAATCGGTTTGTCCAATAGATCGCTTTTGACGTAGTAGTCTGGTAAGCCATCCAAGTCCACTACATGGACACTTTTATCATCCAATTTAGACTGTAGGATTTCTTTCACTTTATCACGTAAACCTCGCCCAGGTCTCAAGTGGGTCGATTGCTTGACGGTAGTGAATCCATAGGCACGAAGATGAGTTTCGACTAAGTATTCCGCGTATTCCGATTCACTGGGTGCTGAAGTATCGACGGTAGCCGGAAGTACCCTTTCGGGCAAATCATAGATCTTCTCCATACCTTCTCGACGGCAAATCATAAGATCACCTTGCATAAACAGTTTTTCCAGAGCCATTTTCGCGGGCTTCCAATTCCACCAACTACCAGCCTTAGTCTTGGCCGTCTTGAAATCACGAGCTTTTTGCGGACCATCTATTCGAATGCGATCCAAAACAAACTGGATATCCTTATCATCGACCTTGTTGAAATAACTCGACTCCCCTCTTTGGAAATAGGACATTCTTGGTTGGGCGAAGCGAAAGTCCTTCATTGGTAAATAGGCTGCCGCATGGAACCAGTATTCGAAAGCCTCGCGCTCTTCGACCAACTTGTTGAGGTACTCATTTTTATAACTAGGTACCCTTGTCCAAAGTGTATGATGGTGTGCCCTAGCGACAACCGATAGCGTATCAATTTGGATGTAGCCAAGATGCTCTAAAGCGCCAGCAACAGCACGTTTCCCCTTACCAAAAGGATGCGCTTTAGTCAACCCTTGAGATTCCAAGGTTATCCGCTGCAGCTGTTCAATTAGCGATTTTGGCCTCATCTTGTTTTCTGTGAAGTTATGGTCTACAGAGACGGTTTCAATCCTTGAATGGCAGGTCAATACTAGATCAATCCTCTAGCTTTTAACTCCAGATACTTATTGATAGTATTCATCGACAAATCCTCTGGGCGTGTCAATACTGCTTGGATACCGAACTGCTTAAGCTTTTGTACCATGGCTCCTTTTTCTGCCAAGAACTTACGTGCGACCGTCTGCTGATAAATTCCTTCTACCGTGGTAGGAGCTTTATTGGCAAAGTCACGCACCGCCGTATTCTCAAAAAACACCACGACTAGAAGGTGAAAAGCACTAATCCGCCGAAGAATAGGTAAGGCTCGATCAAGGGCGTACATGCTTTCAAAATTGGTAAAAAGCACCATCAAGCTGCGCCCGCTTACCAACTTACGGCTGAAGTAGTACAGTAGCTCGTAGTTGGCCTCTGTACTTCGTTCACTTTCCTTATATAAGGTCTGTAGAATCTTACTGAGCTGCGCCGCCTTACTATCAGCTTTGATAACCGCTCCTAGTTTATCAGAAAAAGTAAGTAGCCCCGCTCTATCGTGTTTTTTAAGGGCAATATTTGAAAGCACCAAGCTGGTATTGATGGCGTGGTCCATGAGGGTGAGACCATCAAAGGGCATCCGCATCACACGACTTTTGTCAATAATGCAATACACCTGCTGTGCCCGCTCATCCTCGTATTGGTTTACCATAAGTTGTGCCCTACGACCGGTGGCTTTCCAGTTGATGCTTCGGTAGTCATCCCCGCGCACGTAGTTCTTAATCTGATCAAACTCATAGCTGTGCCCAATCCGGCGCATTTGTTTCAATCCGCCAGGCATGCTGGTGCGTTCGAAAGCCCGTAACTCGAATTGCTTCATTTGCACGATAGAAGGATAAACAGGAAGCTCAACAGCTGCTTTCTTGGTAAAGCGTCGCTCCAACAATCCGAGTTGGGTAGAGAGAAACAAAATGATATCACCAAACGAATAGCTACCACGTGAAAGCGGACGTATCTCATAATCCAAAACAATTTGCTCTTCCGGACTAAGGCTCAATTCTTGGTAGTAATCTCGGATCTGCAATTGATAGGGCAGTTCGTCAATCAAACCAATACGGAGTCGCAGATTATTACGGTTCTGCAGGTCAATTTTCACGATAGTACTATCCCCTAGTGATAATACTCGAGGTAGCTTTCTACGAATCCGAAAACGGTAATTCCGGGCAAAAAGGATAAGGCCATCTACGACCACTAGCACCATGAAGGCCAATAGGGCTACCTGCGCCACAAAAAACAATGGCGGCCACCAAAAGCCCGTGGCAAAGGCCACAACCAGTGCACCCAACCACCAAAAGAAGCGGTCTCGGAGATAGATATTTGAGAAAAAGCCTTTCATAGATTAGCGAGGCACTCCGATCTTTTTGATAATCTCCTCAATCACATCACGGGTAGCATAGCCTTCCATTTCGCGTTCAGGAGTAAGGATAATTCGGTGATTCAATACCGGATAAGCTACCTCTTGGATATCATCCGGCGTAACGAAATTGCGACCATTAATAGCAGCCACTGCTTTGGACATTTTCATGATTGCCAAGGAGGCCCGTGGTGAAGCACCTAGAAAGAGGTCTCCATTTTGACGTGTTTCGTGAACAATGGCAGCGATATAGTCTAGAAGCTCATCCTTGATAAAGACTTTCTCCACAATGGCTCTACACTCCTTGATTGCCTTGCTATCAAGCACCGGCTTCACCTCCTCTTGTTGCGACATCTGGAAGTCGGATCGGAACCTGCGTAGTATAGCTTGTTCTTCCGAAAGAGAAGGATAATCAATATTTATCTTCACCAGAAAACGATCCAACTGTGCTTCTGGCAATTTGTACGTTCCCTCCTGCTCTACTGGGTTTTGGGTTGCAATGACAAAGAATGGCATATCCATTTTGTGGGTAGTACCATCTACCGTCACCTGGTATTCTTCCATTACCTCGAAGAGGGCCGCCTGCGTTTTGGCTGGCGAACGATTTACCTCATCAATCAAGACAATATTCGAGAATATTGGCCCAGCATTAAAGGAGAACTCAGAGTTATTGAGGTTGAATACGGTTGTACCCACCACATCACTCGGCATGAGGTCTGGAGTAAATTGGATTCGGCTAAAATCGACCTTAAGGGACTGTGCCAGCAACTTTGCGGTTAGGGTCTTGGCAATTCCAGGAACACCCTCTACCAAAACATGCCCTCCGGCAAAAAGTGAGGCAATGAGTAGCTCAACAAAGTTCTGTTGCCCGATTACGACTTTGCCAATTTCCTCTCGCACTCGGTCAACGGCCGTTGCCAGGCGATATAACTCAGGCGGTGTCTGTGGCTGAACAGGTACCGGATCCGGCGTAGGTTCTTCCTGTGGATCTAGTTCGTTATGTTCGGTGTTTTCCTCTGTCAACATAGTTCTGTTTGGTATTCGTTCAAAAATAACCTTTCGATATTATTCCAGCGAATGCTTCACAAACTCCCACTATCATCCTCTATTTCTATCGCATTAACCGGAAATCGAAAACCTATTCTTTATTATTTCGCCGCTTGGTAAAAGCGTTCTAAGCGTTGATGAAATTTGACCAGTTCCGTTTCCACTAAACCAGTGTAACGGGGAATATTATGAGCATCCTTTGCAATTGACGCTACCAACTCATGACTTACACCAGAGCGGTTACTCAATTGCTGAATGAAAGCCTCGTTTTGATCGCGCCATTGCAGTCCATAGCGCTCTTTAACGAAGGTGCGCAACAACTTAATGGCCTGTACTGCCACTTGCTGATGGCTTGCTTTTTGGTAATACAAGAAACCGATAGTTTCTAGAAACTGCATACTAGTATTACGTGGGGCACGATGTACAGGGATAACCCGCTGACGCCGCTTCGTACGGAACAGCATGTAAAGCAGCCCCATCGCAACCAATAGGTACCAAGCCCAGGCCAATGGCGGTTGCTCAAGAATATACTGTAGTGGACTTTCCTCTTGTAGACGACGATTTTGTTGTCCCTGATATGATTCATTCTGACGGCGGGCCATACTTTCAGGCACCCGGCTAAACTCATCCCAATAAATAGGACCGTCATTTAAATGGCTTAGAGCTCGCTGGGCATAATCGCGCCCGTCTTCCTTCACCAGATAATAATTGGTAAACAATAATGGCTGGCTATGCAGATAGAAGTAACCTTCGCCGTATGGTACTTGCACCATATTGACGAGCCCTCCTTCCATTTGTCCTATTGGAACAAAACCGTTCTCCATCTCACAGAAGTAGGTATCAGGGAAGAAGCCCCAAATCCGCTGAGTAGCCGCAAAGTTTTGAATATACTTGTAAGGAAAGTAGTCGCCGCGTAGCAGGGTTGGATGAAGGAAATTGACGTTAATCGTACTATCTACATGTTCAGCGTATCCATCCCAAGGCAGGTAGTCACATTCATCATAATACAAGTAGAACATCAAGTCGTACGGCAGTACACGAGCTGATAGAAAAGCCGTGTTGCCAGCACTAACAAACGCCAGAAGTTCATCTCTATCCTGAGGTCGCATAAAGAGCCCGCCACCAACGAAGACATAGTTGGCCTTTCCAGAAGCAATCGTTGTGGGCAGCTCTCCCGCCAGGCTATCTTTCAAACGCTTGACGCTTTCTACTCCACTGTAATCATCCAGCAGTTCATAAAGTCCGTACAAACCATAAGGCTCCTTGCTGTCAATCTTGAAGGTTTCTCGCCAAGAAAATCTTTGCTGACTGCCCCGAATGGCCCAGACCACCAAAATCAGGATAAAGAGTACCCCAATGCCTAGTATTATTCTACGGCTATTCATACGGGCACCGAGTTTTCTAATAGACTACGATAGGAATCAAACTGTTCCTTGATCGTCTGATATTCTGTTCCAGAAGGATGGTAGTTGCCATACCAGACTCGCTCAAAAGTCAATGTCAATTGACGGAATGACGAATAATGATCCTGGTTCCGAACCTGATTGAGATAGGCTCGATTTGTACGATCCTTTTTCCATTGGATCAATTGCTGCTCGTGGAGTTGCTTCAACAACGCCAAGAAATGAAGACGTACTGCGAGGTGATAGTTTTCATCCTTTTCTGCCTTAACTAGATAGGGATCAACATTGCGTTTATCCAGTTCTTCTTCCAGGCGTTCTATGTTGGTCAGGTCATCTTCCTCTGTTCCATCGTCTTCTGTGAGCGGAGCAAATGACAATTCGTTTTTTTGGATGAATGAATACACAAGCCATCCAAGTAATCCGATCACCAAGATGAAAAATACAACCTTGAGAATTGGGGATAGAAAAGATAAATCTCCGAAGTCAAAGGGAGCTCTACTTTCTCCTCCACTGGAGGAGCGATCTTCACGCTCTTTTTTAGGCTTTGGTGGTTTTCCAGAATAATCCAGAGACTCGCTTAGACTTTCCCAGTCTGCCTGATCAAAGCTGCGGTTCTCAATCCGTTGCTCAATGTACCCCTCACCAGCAGTCTGTGCCCAGCCTGTACTAAGCGAGACGCTTAGTAACAGGTAAACAACCAGGCTGTAGATACGGTGCTTCATGAACGTTTATTCTCTTTCTAATCCTCTGATGCGACGACTCTGTCCAATGCTGGATAGCTTTTTCCGAAGACTGGTCCCTTCATTGATCTCGCGCAACGTATAGTACAGTAAACCAGCTCCCAGGAACAGCAACAGCCAGATAAAATTCGCAATGGAAGCCAGTAAAAAGACATTGATCCTCAAGCTCCATTCATCAAGCAGTGCTTGCTCAGCGTAGACTAGCCAATTGATCATCTGAAATAATAACTGAGCCACTACGGTATTGATAATGGAAAACAAGGTCAGGCCAAGTACAAGCAGCAAAACTGACATGCCTACTGTACGCCAATAGGCACTCTTCAGCAAAAAGAAAACTCGTTGTACAGCCTTTGTAACGTAAAGGTTATCGCGGTACGAGACATATGCCAGAAGTAATGCTAGCGGCAGTAAAAACACAATGGTTGCCAGCAACCACCACGATAGAAAACACACACATAGCATGACCATCGATATTCCGAACAACAGTCGCAAATAAGCGAAGCGATCCACTCTTTGATCCAGTTCTTGATCAATAGCACGGAAAGCCTGCAAGGAAATGACAAACAACATGAGCGCTCCCGCTAATGGAATAATCCAAAAGGAATCGCGAGCACTAAAGAGTAAGACAAAATTATAAGCATTGAAGACCCAGCTGTCCGTATTAAAAGGAAGCAAGGTTTCGGCGGAGGCCGATGTTGTACTAAAGATCAGTACGGTGTATAGCAATGCTCCTCCAAAGACGGCTAACAAAAAGGATCGGCTATGCCGACGAAAGAGCACAAAAATTTCACTGAATATTTCTCCGCTGGTTTTGATTCGCCCTGTGTCTAACTGATATTCTTGGTCGGCAGGTAGTCGCTGCACATCGTCTTCGAGACGGTACAAGCCCATCTTATTGTGCATCCAGGGGTACCACACAAAATAGACGATAACAAAGGCAAGACAGACTAAGATAAATGCCCCTCTAATGATATCTGGCGTATCCGTCTGCCGCGTCATGAACCCTTCCAAGAAACCAGCAATGATGAAGAGCGGCGCCGTACCCAACATGATTTTGGCACCTCGACGCGCCGATTGTTGAAAAGCTTGAAGTCGAGTGTAGGTACCCGGAAAGGCGGGACCATGCCCCATTGTTATACCAGCTGCGGTAGCAATAACGATGGCAGAAATCTCGAGGGTACCGTGTATCCATATGGTGAGGAACGACTCCCAGAATAATCCTTGTTGAATAAAGAAGTATTGAAAGCAGCCTACCATGATAGCATTGCTAATCAAGATAATGATGGAGCCAACACCAAAGAATACGCCCATGGCGAAGGCTAAGAACGCCACGTATAGGTTATTAAAGGTGATGCCCAAAAACATACTAAAAGCTCCCTTCTGCTTATATACTGCCATGGGGTCTCCAGACTCAATATTTGCCCGGGTCATTTCCACATAATCATCTCCCAGGACGACTTCGGCAAATTCTGGGTCCATTGCACAGGACAATACACCAATGCCAAAGCAGAGTACGAAAAGGAAGAACGCTAAACGAAAAGCACGACGGGCTTTATACACCTCCTGCGGCAACTCGTCCGTCCAAAAGGTGAGTAATTTGCCTAGTGGTGTTCTACGATTTCGATATAGCTGTAAGAAGACTTTCTGTGCGAGACTATTGAGGTAAACCCGTACCGAACGATTCGGGTAAAAGGTTCGAGAATAGGAGAGATCATCAGTAATTTGTACCAGGAGGCTGCGCAAGCGATCAGCATCTTTGGCTTCGCCTTTGAGCGTATGCTCAAACTCCGACCATTTCTCCTGATTTTGCTTAATGAACTGAGTTTCGCGCATTGATGATCATGTTCTCGGACAACAATTAGGTGGATGAGTACGGGATTGTTGCCATTAGAAAGGACTCAAGCTCTGTAAAGCCCTCTATTTTGGTATCAACGATAACAAGGGCAACAAATTACCAAAAGTTTCAAAAGAAATACCCTAAATTTCAGTTTTCTTATACTGCCACAGCGCGATCTCAAAAGGGCATTCCGTATCTAAGACCGATTATGCAAACCATTGATCTACAAACCTCACAAAATGTGACGATCGAGTATGAACTCGCCACGACTGGCGAGCGCATGCTAGCGGTAATTGTAGACATGGTTGTAGTTGGCATCGGCTATTTTCTATTAGCCTTACTCATTACAGCAGCTTTCAACATTAGATGGTCAGATTTTCAAATCGGCATATTTGGCCTAGTCGTTCCTATTGGGTGCTTTATCCTCTATAACTTCCTGTATGAACTATTATCCCATGGGCAAAGCCTAGGTAAGAAAGCGCTGAGCATTCAGGTAGTTCGTCTTGACGGAGAGGAACCTGTACCTGCAGACTACCTTCTGCGCGCCTTATTTTACCTGGTAGACCTACTAGCTACCCTTGGGATTTTGGGTGGCTTATTGATTAGCTCAACGCCACGCCGCCAGCGCCTTGGAGACATGACCGCTGGTACGGCAGTCATAAAGATGCGCCCAAGCAGTCGCTTTGGACTAGGCGATATTCTGCGTATTAGTTCCTTGGCTGACTATGAGCCACAATATCCAGCAGTGCGGCAATTTACAGAACAAGACATGCTCCTGATCAAGAACGCTATTGCTCGCTATCAGATGTATCCAAATGCTGCAAATCGTGCTTTGCTACATGATCTTGCTAAACAATTAGCGCTTCAGTTAGACGCAGGGGATGCCTTTCGCCAGCCTACCGAATTTCTAAAAACCTTGATCCGCGACTATATCGTTCTAACTCGCTAAGCCCTCTAGGCAATCTAAGAGATATTCGATGCCTTCAGCCGAATGGTCTGCTCGGATCACGATTCTGGAATATCGCTCAGAATCGGGCTTAGGATAGCGAAAACTGCTCACCTCTATTCCTTTTTGCTGTAAGTGATCTACCCAAACGTGGTCGTGTAATCGAATAACTGGAAAACCCGTTATGATTTCCATTTTTTGGGGTACTCGTTCTGCGAAGCTCTGGACCCTCTGAATATTAGCTTGTAGCTTTTCAAATTGCTTCGCGATTAAGTCTTGTGCGCGCAGCCAAGCGAATAAGTAGGCTGGGGCAGGAGGAGATGCTCCACCAAATTGGGGCAGTGACTGAACGGCCTGAATATCCTCTTTCTCGCCAAGTAAGAGCCCAGCCGGAAGCGCTAGTGCTTTTGCAAGAGACGCATTTATCAAAAGCTCTCCTTGATAGCTCTGACGAAGGGTAGACCAACTTCCTCCTTTCTTTTGCGCGAAACATCCCAAGAGGTGGGAATCGTCAATCATGAGAGCCGGCGGGAGGGTTGGCAAAATTGTATCCCAAGGTGGTTCGCTCACTCTTAGTGCATTGACACCGTCCGTACAACCTACTGTGCGTCCGTTCTGAAGTGCCACTAACCAATCATTCCAAGATTCATACTGTACTCCCGCTGGCCACCAGGAAGCAGGATGGGCATAGGGGCTAAAATGAATACTATCATAGTTCTTACTTAAAAACCGAACCGCCAATTGGCCAGCAGTAGTCCCCGAACTCGTTAATAGCGCCGCTGGCGCCCCCGACCACTTCGCGAAAGCCGCTTCCGCTTCTTCATAAACCGCGGGGCTATGAGGGGAAAGTCGAGAACCTCCATAGTGTGTGCCATACCGATCTATACCCTGCTTAACTAAGTCTAAGTATTCAGGATGTCGATCTAAACCTAAATAGGAAGTACCGGAAAAACGAAGCTGCATGTGAAATTTCTAATCCCTCCTCAATATCCACTATTTCTAGAAAAAGTAACTCACAATCAGCCAAGGGAATACAAATATGAATTTACCATATCTATAAAGTGTTACAATTAAAGCTCATTAATAAACACACACACACTTAATCAACTGTAAATCAACGACACAACAAACAAACACAATAATATTATTATAAAATCTAATGTCACAAAATTGAATCTTTGTTGTAAAAACCCTAGCTAAAATCCCTGATCATTGTATCAATGATTCCCGCAAAGCGTTGACCCTTGGCGTGGGAACGAATGAAACATCACATGAAAAATTTAATTACGATGAGCCTGATGCTCTTTTCGCTTTTGGCGATGGGGCAGGATTGTCAGCTAGTGAGTATGTCGGTGACTATTCCTGCTGGCGTCAGTAAACACCACTTTCCAGTGCAGGAGATGCCAGGTGTTGCTCAGCAAGATTACTTTACTTTGCTCACAAGATGGAGCGAAGGCAATATAATTACACGAATTCGATTTTCAAATGATCGGGAGAACTGGACCGAATGGAAAGTTCTCAAACGCGATTACACTCAACCGGAAGCACAACACTCACCACTTTCATTGGTCCAAGACCAATTTGCCTATTTTGAATGGGCCGTCTACAACAAGGACGGCGCCGAAAGTGCGCTTTCTCTTGACTTTTACTATCCTTCAACCGAACCAATAATGGCCGAAGTTGCTACTGCTGAGCAGATAGCGACTTCGCTCGTTGGGTGCCCTGTTACCTTATTGATGAATCAACAAATCACAGGAGAGGGCGCGCTAACAGCTCTCAGGGACAAAGACTAAAATTTCCCCCCTTAATTTCAGGTTACCCTGAGACACAATGGGGCTGGCGCAATGCGCCAGCCCCAAATTATTTTAGCTCGATATATAGCTATTCGACTTATCGTTTTTGATCTACTCCTCTTCCCAGGAAGCATCATCATCTTCCTCCATGGCTGCTCGGCTATCCTCTGCTTCTCGTGCATCACTGATATACGTCCACAACTTATCTTTAAGCTCCACAACACCATGTCCTGTTACTGCAGAAATAAACAAGTGTGGTACGTCATCGGGAATACCTGGAGTAAGTAATTCCTCCAGTTCATCATCAATGAGATCTCGCTTTGTGATTACGAGCAACCTTGGTTTATCGAGAAGATCAGGATTATATGCCTCCAATTCGTGTAGCAGCGTCTTGTAGGCCGCGCTAATATCATCCTCATCGGAAGGAATACAAAAGAGCAAGGTTGCGTTACGCTCAATATGCCGTAAGAAACGATGACCTAAACCTTTACCCAGGTGAGCATCCTCAATGATACCTGGAATATCGGCCATTGCGAAAGAACGACCATCTCGGTATTGCACTATACCTAAGTTCGGAGTAATCGTTGTAAAAGGGTAGTTAGCAATTTCAGGCTTGGCAGCAGTCATCGCTGCGAGTAGGGTCGACTTCCCAGCATTCGGAAATCCAACTAAGCCCACATCAGCCAGTACTTTTAGCTCAAGAATACGCCAAACATCCTGGCCTTCTTCTCCCGGCTGCGCGTATTTAGGTGCCTGATTAGTAGCCGACTTAAAATTCGAATTTCCAAGTCCGCCTCTCCCACCGGGCACCATAATGCGTTGCTCGTCGTGTTCTGTGATTTCAAACAGGACCTCCTGCGTTTCTGGATCTTTTACTACCACACCAAGTGGTACCTCCAGAATGATATCCTCACCTTGTGCACCAGAACTATGGTTGGCACTACCACCAACACCATGCCCTGCCTTTACGTGCTTTCTATACCGAAAAGCTAGTAGGGTCCAAAGGTTACGGTTGCCTTTGAGGATGATATGTCCTCCGCGGCCACCATCTCCTCCGTCTGGTCCACCTTTTGCGGTAGTCTTTGAGCGGTGAAAATGAGCAGATCCTGCTCCGCCGTGGCCGGAAACACAATTAATCTTAACGTAGTCTACAAAGTTCGTTCCTGCCACTCAACATAGCTTTATACGAAAACATCGATCTCTTCGCAAAGGCGATCAAAGATCATCTCTATTGTTCCCACTCCCTGTACCTTAACTGACTTGTCTTGCTCTGCGTAAAAGTCGAATACGGGGCTGGTCTCGCTTTTGAATACACCGATACGGTTGCGGATAGTTCCTTCATTTTGATCATCAGAACGACCACTTGTCTTACCGCGCTCCAATAGGCGAGTTACGATCTCATTATCATCAACATCCAGCAAGATCAACTTAGAGATACTCGTGCTTAGTTCACCCATTAGCTGATCTAAAGCCTGGGCTTGTGGTACAGTCCGTGGGAAACCATCAAAGATGTAGCCCGCTACCTCAGGGTTAGCCTCGACCTTATTACGCAGCATTCCAATGGTAACGCTGTCTGGCACTAGCTCTCCTTTGTCGATGTACGACTTTGCCTCCATACCAAGTGGTGTACTATTGCCGATCTCATAACGGAACAGATCGCCCGTGCTGATGTGCAACAGATTGTACTTCTCTACCAACTTAGCAGCTTGCGTACCTTTTCCCGATCCGGGAGGACCAAATAAAATCAGATTAATCATCTTCGCTTAGTTTAGTGCACTATTGTGGTCTTCGTCGATTAGGGCTGAATGTAAAAACCAAATAGAATATTTCGAAAACTTGTCATTGTCCAAAGCATACTTTGGTTGCTAACAAACTTCCTATCCCAAGTAAGCGAAGATACTGAATAATAGCTTAGTTTTCAGTAAAAAATAAGTCAGGTTTTCCAGCTCTTAAGGGCGTACTAGTACCGCATTTCATCAAGATAAGTATGGCTAATTGCAATTTCATCCATTGGTAATTTTCCAGGGCGCATATGATCTTGCTCCACAAAGAAATATCGCATACCGGCTTCATTTTCTCTACTGAACACCTCTGGCCAATCGATGACTCCTTCACCTACTGCAGCGAAAAATCGTTCAGCAGTGTCATCCATGTCCTTGACGTGCCATAAAGGAAAGCGGCCACTGTGTTCAGCAAAGTACTTTTGATAGTCGCTGCCTGCACGAGTAATCCAATACAAGTCTAACTCAAACTGGACTGTTTCTGAATTAACCTCCGCTAACAAGATATCCATAGGACGACGACTCTCAATCATGCTATCAAACTCAAAGTCATGATTATGGTACGCTAGCTTAAGACCGTAACGTTGGCAAACATCTCCGCCATTATTCAAAATATCTACTAGCTCTCTATAGCCTTCTGCTGTGCGCTTTTCTTCTGGCCAATAGGGGACAACTATATACGACTGACCAGCCTCTTTACAAGCTGCTGCAGCTCGCTCAGGATCTGCCTGCATTTTATCCCAACTCACGTGCCCACTTGGCATTTTCAGTCCATAACTATCCAATAAGGCTCGAAACGACTGAGGGCTTTTTCCATAGAGCTTCCCTTCGTTATAACCAGCACCTTCCACGTAGTCATAACCAATTTCGGCTACCTGCCGCAATGCCTCAACAGCATCTCGTTGCATCTCCTCTCGTATCGTGTAGAGTTGTAGACCAATATTTTCTAATTCATTTTTCCGGCTGCAGCCAGCAGCTTTTGCAGGCAATAAGGCTCCGACAGCTAGATAGCCTGAGGTCTGAAGAAAAGTTCGACGTTGCATTTTTCGCGTTTGATGATGATAAGAATTACTGCAAGGGCGCTTAAGATAAGGAAGTCTTATTTTTCTTCAACAACCACCACCACGCTAGTCCACAGATTATCAGCCCTAGAAACTCCCTTGTCAATTCAATATGAGGAGCTTCGGCCTTCATACTTCCCGTAATAGTGGGCATTCCCATATTCACCCAATCGATAAAAGCGGGCACCAACCACAGTATGCTGATAATGATCACCGCTATTCCGCCCCACAACAACCAGTTGGGTAAAGAGCGAAAAGCTGACCACAATACAACACCCGCGGTGGCACCATAAAGCAGCACCCAGGCCCAGGGATCAGGATCATTCAATTGTACGGCGGCAAAAAGGATGAATAAAACACTTATTACAATTCGAACAATCATGGCCTAGAATTTTTTCCGTCTCTTAGAAATTGATACGATAGCTGATAATAGGAATAAACTCCAACTGATAACGACGATTCACACCATCCAAAAAGCGATCGTAGTAATCGTAGGCAGCATTTTGCTGCCCGGTGACATTCTGAATATCCAAGGAAAGCATAGAACTCCAATTGTCTCTGTTCTTCTGATAATATATCCGTAAATCTCCCCGGAAATAGGCCGGTAATTGCTCACTGAATCCATTGCTAAAATCGAAAACAGTAGTTCGGCTAGCTCGTGAAGCCATTAGATCAATTGGTGCCGCTCGGAGTCCTCCATTATAGTGTACCGCCACATTGAATCCGAAGCGATTCACTTGCTGTTGACGATCCGTGCCACTCCATTCCTTACCCAAGGTTAGTGCAGCAGAAAAATCTTGTGCAAAACGGGATTTAACCCATTCTCCCTGTTCATCTTCATAACGAGCATCGAATACACTCGCTCCCACAACATACCACCAACCGCCAGTAGCAAATTGCTGTAGCGTTAGTTCAGCACCACGAGTGCGGGCATCCGTAGTACCATCGGTATCTGGAAGAATCTGTTCCAATTGATTAATCGCAGAGTTAACGCCAATCCCTGCTATTTGACTTAATCCTTGTTCATAGACCTGAACACTGATCTTCCGGCTATCTTCTAGTTGACGATTCCAGTATAAACTATACAACTCGCTACGGCGAGGCCTCAATGCCGGTTCGTAGGGAGAAGGGGCTTGGGTTGAAACCACATAATCTGCTCCAACCGTGTTCTTCTTGTTGAGTAGATAGGCCGCTGCTATTCTTGGCTCTGAATAGCTGGATTCATCCAACCATCCTATCCAGTTACTTAGTCTCCACCCTAGGTTTAAGCTCAGTCGCTTAATTTGGTATCGCCAATCTACATATGGACTCAGCACCAAGCCGTCGCTACTCCTACCGGCAATTCCTTCGGAGCCAAAAGGGAATTCACGTTCTACGGCCTGATCTATATACAAGCCTTCTACGCCCAAAGTGATGCTACCGAATGGAAGTAACTTTCGGCGATAACTTAATTGTGCGCTGGTCTTTTCTTGTCGAAGATCATCCCATTCTCGATTGCGCAAATCAGGTGCAATGGCTAGACGTTGATGCTGCACACCCGACCAGGCCGCCGCAAAATCCCAGCGTCCATTATCACCTTGGGGCTGGCTCCACCTTAAACCAAGGGTAGCCATCTCTGAATTGAAGTCGATCGTATTATACAACTCCTTTTCAGACTCCCACTCACTGCTATCTGGCTGCATGAACTCATTACTACTGCGCCCAAACAGGCCGAAGATGGACAAGGCGCCTCCCTTTTGTCCCGGAAAATTAAGATTGAAACTGAGATCTTGAAAGCGAATATCTTCATTCCCTAGCGGCACTCCCAGATCACTCAACAAACCCGTAAACGAATAACGATAGTTAATGAGGTAAGAACTTTTCCCAGACTTAATTGGTCCTTCCGCAGCCAAGTCTATACCGATTAGACCTGCCTGTACAGTATACTCTCGTTGCTCATTATTGCCTTTGCGCATACGCATATCCAAAAGAGCGGTAGTAGCATTGCCGAAGCCCGCAGGAGCCGCTCCTAGATAAAAATTAGCCTCCTGTAGAAGTTGAGCACTTAAGGCATTTACACCACCACCACTCAATGTGGAACGGTCGGTAAAAGTACCGGCATTAGCAGTATGGTTAGGGTTAACAATTTCGAGTCCTTCTAATCTCCAATTCATTCCCAATGGAGACTGCCCACGAATGATCAGGTGGTTAGCTTGATCGTTAGCTCCACTCACTCCTGCATACGCTGTAGACAAACGTGCAGGGTCGTTGAAGGTAGCTGGGAATCGGAGTGTTTCCTCTTGACTAAGATTTAGAATATTGGGGCTAGCGTTACTTCGAGGTTCACGGCTAGCTTTTACTGTAACAGCCGTAAGACTAGTAGCCGCTTCTTGCAACAGCACATCCAATACTTGTTCCTTACCGGAAGAAACCAATACTTCGTTTAGCGTCAATTGCTGGTATCCCAAATAGGAAATCTCAACAGGATAGCGCCCTGGTGGCAGATCGACAAATCGAAACAAACCAGTGGAGTCTGTATCTACCCCCTTTTTAATGGTTGGCAGGTATACGGTTGCCCCGGTAAGCACCAAGCCATTATCTGCATCGCGAACACTACCTCGAAGTGTCGCTTGAGCATGCAAAGAGACGGTAGTAAGCAGAAGTACTAGCCCGATCATTATTCCTCTCATAAAGAATGAAGGAAACATGACTACAGTCCATTTATTATCGTTTTGTTCTTTCTCTGTATAGTTCAAAGCAAATAATTAAGTTGAGTCGAGTTTAATAAAAGTCATCCATTGAGAGCCCTATGCCATCGTCAGGATAGCGCATCGAAAGGCGATTCATTCCGCGGTCTACAACCGGTTTCTCAAATGTAAATAGGATTTTGCTGGCTTCGGTGATTTGTACATCCATGAAGATGTAAGCTCCATACCTATTTCAGCATCAGCAGAGCATAGTCATTTTCAGACCTGGAGAGGACTCTGTCACGGTCTATTGGTAATTCAGCTACCGGTAGCCTCCTTAAAATCTAACGATATCAAAAACGGTAGTTTACTTCGGCAGACTAATTGTAAATGTGGTGCCCTTGCCTTCCTCCGAGCGCTTCACAAAGATCTTACCTCCATGATACTCTTCGATTATTCGTTTGGTCAAACTTAGGCCAAGTCCCCAACCTCTTTTCTTGGTGGTAAAACCAGGTTGAAAAACACGTTTATGATTGTTAGCAGGTATTCCCTTGCCAGTATCCGTTATATCAATGTATACATACTGGCTATCATCATAGACTTCTGCACTAATTGCTCCCTTTCCACCCATAGCGTCTAAGGCATTACGCAGCAAGTTCTCTACCACCCAATCAAATAAAGGTGGATTAATGCCTACTAACTTCTCGTTGGTAGTAGCATCAGGAAAATCAAAGGTCACTTTTCTAGGAGCTCGGCGCTGCATATAATCCTTACATTTCGCCAACTCTTCGTAAACGTTGATCTGGTCCAATTTTGGTGTAGACCCAATCTTCGAGAAACGATCTGCAATCAGTTCCAAGCGCTGAACATCATTTCTTAACTCCCCGACAATTTCCATAGTCTCTTCATCATCCTCCCTCATCAACTTCAGATGTTCGAGCCAAGCTACAATAGCGCTAATTGGAGTACCTAATTGATGGGCCGTTTCCTTGGCCATACCTACCCAAACCCGGTTCTGCTCCGCGCGACGCGCTGAATTCAATCCTAGATAACCAAACACAATGAAACCTCCGATCAACAAGAACTGCACAACCGGGAAATAACGAAGCTGACGTAAAATGGCACTTTCCCCTAAGTAAAGTTTCTGTTGACTAAACCCTTCAATTGGTTCAGCGCCAGAGCTCACCAGCTGCTGTAGTCTGTCTTCCAAGTATACCTTATTACTATCAAGAGCCTCACTCCCCCAGTTTCGTCCCCAATCAATATCCCCTTGATCATTAGTAATGATGACGGGGATCGTTGTATTGGAGGTCAATATTTCCAGATGAAGATAGAAGTCGCAATACTCATCAGCCTCCGGATCGATGGAGTTGAGGTCTTCCTGCGCTATGGCATAAAAGCGGGTGTTATTTCGCTCCACCACGGCCAAACGTTGCGCCATGTAGTTGGTGTACCACATTGAGAAGACGATGATCGCCAGACCAAGAAGGGCCAGGTACCATTTCTGTCGGGATTTCCGCTGGTAGATATCCATATTCGCTTGTATATGTCCACAAGGTAAGAACCCTGCACGGCTTAGTTGAGCCTATTTATCAGTTTCCTGTTCTTCACTCGCCCCTTGTAAATAGATCGCTGTTCGGAGGGCGACGTTCTCCCGAATATTCATATAGTAGATGTTCATATCACCGATGTGATAGTTATTTCCCATCAGCAGCCAACTGCCTGGGAACTTAGGCTTCGAAGCCCACAACACCGGTCCATATACTTGTGCGTCAGAAGCCGCAGGTATAATCTTCTCGAAAGGGCGCAGAACGGCTCCCTGGTTTTCTTCCTTCGAAATATGCACGTCATCATTAAGTGTCCAACTCAAGGGGTTATTTACCACAATATCCGGAGCTGTCTGCTTGGGCTCAAAGCCTCGCTTATACGTGCGCCAGGAGATGTAACAACTCGTAGATGTGCTATCCGAACAAGCCTGAAGCGTCTCAAATACTCCACTTAGAACCGGAATCCCAACAATGTATGCCGCTACAAGTTGTTCTTGCAATTCGGTGCCATCAAAAAACTCCTGTAATAAACGAATAGCATGGGTTGTACCCTGACTATGGGATGCAATTACGATGGGTCGCCCCTGATTATGGTTAGCCAAGTAATAACTGAATGCCCGGCGAACGTCGCCATACGCCAGATCAAATGCGCGCTTTGCACTTAGAGTGTCCTCAGTGAAATAAGAATGAAGATGAGCCTGACGGTAGTAGGGCGCAAAAACCCGGCACGTACCATTAAAGATGCTCGCCTGGTATTTTATCGGGCTACCGGATGTTCTTTCGTTTAGTTTATTGTCTTTAACCGATCCATTCCACTGTTTCTCTCCGCTTTTCCCAGTGTAGGTAGTTGGGTGAAGGAAAAACACGTCCACCTTTGCCCCAGCTTGTTGATCTTGTAAACCATCTGGCGTTTCGTCCGCTGCATCAGTCTGCCAGGGCAATGCTGCCCAATAACGATCTTGGCTGTAATTTGGAGCTACTGGTACTTGCTCCGAACTAAACGGTTGGCGAGGGTGCACACTACAAGAGCTCAGCGCAAAAAAGAGTAGTATGCTGATTAAGAAAGCGTTTTTCACTGGTTCCATGATGATCACTGGGTATAGAAGGCTTTAAGATCAGCTCTTTTGACATAAACGTACAAAGCTAATACGGATTGCCAATAGAATGCAGCAAAACAGCCAATGACAGCAAATCAAGGGCTTCTGCTTGGCCACTTAGGTGATTCCAATTACTTTCGAGAAAAACATACTCTTATGCGTACCCTGTTCTTGTTTATGATTCTGGGACTCTCATGGTCTGTATCCGCTCAAGATCAATTTGACACGGAAGAAGCAGCTGTATCACAGCTCATCGATGATCTTTTCGATGGTATGCGTAATGCGGATAGTGCAAGCGTTGCTGCTTTTCTGCACCCCGACATCCGTATGCAAAGCACAGGGTATGACAAAGATGGCAACTTCTATCTACAGACAGGCAGTGCGCAGCGTTGGCTAGAAGCAATTGCCTCTTTCCCAGCTGGAAGTCTAGACGAGCGCCTGTATTCGCGCGCCATCGAAGTCGACCTTCCGTTGGCTACCGCCTGGACTGAATACAGCTTCTTCCTAAATGGTGAATTATCACATTGTGGCACCAATGCTTTTCAGATGGTCAAAACAGACGATGGCTGGATCGTACATCAAGTAACAGATACACGCAAGAAAGAAGGGTGCACTACTTCTGAGCATCAACTATCGGACAACGTTCACCAGTTCATAGACGCTTGGCATAAGGCCGCTGCCGAAGCTGATGAAGACACCTTTTTTGGTAGTATGGCCGCCGATGGGATATACTTGGGTACGGACGCTACAGAGCGCTGGCCACGTGATACCTTCCGAGTTTGGGCACAGTTCGCTTTTGATCGCGATAGCGCCTGGGATTTTACACCTTACCAACGAGAACTTTACTTCAACGACAACAACAAATATGTCTGGTGGGAAGAAATGCTGGAGACCTGGATGGGGCCTTGCCGTGGATCCGGCGTAGCACGCTTCGTAGATGGCCGTTGGCAAATTCAACATTATAACCTAGCGGTAACCATCGCCAATGAAAAGATTGAAGGCTTCATTGAACTGACCAAGAAAGAATAGTCTCTGGCGCTACTGTTTCACAAATCGCCAGACTCCACTCTTGTTACCAAGTTTGAGGTGTAAGAAGTAGGTACCTGCAGGTAATAACTGAACATCAACTCGTCCTTGCCAAACCGGTAAAGACTTACGGTCTTCTGTTTGCAGTAATACTCTTTGAGTTAGATCAAGTACTTGAATCTGAACAGGCCCAATTTCTTCTACCTGGAGGTCAAGATGCAATAAGGCCGTCGTTGGGTTGGGAGAAATATCCAAGGCCGCATCAGATAATTGAGCTTCAAAAGTTCCAACTACGCCAGTATTGATTTCTATTACATTACTGTAATCAGAAGTATCTGTTTCATTGTAGGCCCGAATCCGGTAATGGTAGATTTGATTCAATTCTAGATCATCCTCTACGAAGTTGAGTGTGTTAGCCGCAATTTCTGCTCTTAGTTCAAAATTATCTCCTCCATCTAGGCTACGCTCTAATTGGAACCCCGTTTCGTCTTCGGAGTTATGACTCCAGGTCAGGAAATAATTTGTCGGATCAACCTCGGCTGCATTTAGATTAATAGGACTTGACAGCCCCGCACAATTGGCTAATATTTGGTTATTGACGCCTTCGCGCAAAGAAGAAAACAGAGGATAAAAACTATCACCAGGACAAGAAGTAGAACAACCATCCCGATGGCCAGAGATATGCATCAGATTAAGACCTGATGAAGGATGAAAACTACTCGTAAAGGGATCTGCATTGATATCGCAAATCTTCCACGCCAACAAGCGTTCGAGTGACTGGATAGCATCGGAAGACGGTTCAATGTTTGTGAAATCTCCCAATACACAAACCCCCATTGTATTGGTATTTGTACCGCAAAAATGTGCCCCTCTAGTATCATTGCCTCGTCCTTCGTACAGTACGCCATTAGGATCTACGAGGTAATTATACCCGATATCATCCCAACCATTGCCATTAACGTGAAAATCCCAAATGGCCCGAACAATGGCCGCCCAGTCAGAAGCAGAATTAGTGCCTGCAGAATGATGTACAATTAAGTGGGTCACATCGGTAGCCGCGGGAGGTTGCACGGGCATACAGTCTCCGGCTGGGCACCATTCACTCCGGCTCTGGATACCAGGCTGAGGACAAGGACATGCCAGTGAACTATTCGTGGTGATTAAATCTTCAACTTGGTCAATAACCGCTGTTTCCCCAGGATGATAGAAGTGTAGGATAGCCAATTCTGTTTGCGTCTTACTCGTATTAAATCGTAGTTCGAAAAATCGGTACTCCGGCTGACCGATATTAAGCTCCGTTATCCCTTTTTCGCGATTGTGAGAGTCGCGTTTAAGCTCTTTCCATGGGCCCCAATCATCAGCGTTCTCGGCAAAACGAATTTGCATTGGCAAGGGGCCACCGGACCATTCGATGAAATAAGAGAAAAATGGCATCTCTCCAGTAAACGGCACCTGACCACTAACACGGAAGTCCATATGATCCCGTGGGAACAAAATCTCTTCCGTTAAGCGGTTATTTTCTTGTGCAGAAATGCTAAAAAAAAGAAGAGAAACTGCGATAAAAAGTAAACTGAAGCGCATAGGACATCATTTGGTAATTGGAGATGAAAGATAGCGGATTAGCCTGCAATGCGCAAAAGTATTCTCCAATCCAACTGCCAGGACTGTGATTATCAATTGTTTACTTTTGCGGCTGTCAGGCAGGCGACGCAACTTCTTAGAGCGCATCCGAAAATTACTCCTAGCTTTATTCCTTGATGCAAGATGTGCCTGATAACAACAGGGTTACACGACGACTGAACAAAACATGAGGACAGAATTAAAAAACCACCTTCGGGTTCCGTACTGGCGCTTTGCTAGTATTGTAGCAGCTGTAGTAATTATCACTTTATTATTCGGCTTTGACACGCAGGCTTCAGCAGATGACCAGCGTTTCCACAGCTCCACGGAATACGCTTATTTCACCACACTTACAGACTCTCTACCAACAGGATATAATGGACTTTTTGCCGGTTCTGGTGAATGTGTGCAGTGCCACGGTTATGACACGGCAATGATCGCGAGTGTAGATCCGTTTGGCAACGATATTAACATCGTAGATGATTGGCGCGCTACTATGATGGCTAATTCGGCAAAGGATCCATTCTGGCGCGCGAAGGTGAGCCACGAAGTTCTACTCCATCCTCAATACCAACCGCTCATAGAAACGAAATGTACGTCCTGTCATGCCCCACTCGGGCATTTTGCAGCGTTTCACCAGGGCGCAACATCTTATAGTATTGCTGAAATGGCCGCTGATAGCATCGCACTTGATGGTGTGTCTTGCTTATCCTGTCATCAGCAGTCGGAAGTAGGCCTAGGAGACACACACTCTGGCGAAGTGAACTTTGATACCAATAGAGTAGCCTATGGGCCATTTATATCGCCTTTATCCTCTCCGATGCTCAATGCTACACAGTATGAACCTGTGTACAGTCCACATATTTCTGATGCAGGGATTTGTGCTGGCTGCCACACACTCATCACGGAGACAGTAGACCTTGATGGCCAGTTTACCGGAGGCACCTTCGTTGAACAAGCAACTTACCACGAGTGGCTTAATTCTGATTATGCGGTTGATGGCGTCAGCTGTCAATCCTGCCATATGCCGACCTTGACTAAAGGCCAATTCAACCTGATTGCCGGGTTTGAAACAGAGCCTCGTGACAAGTTTTCGCTACACGAGTTTGCTGGTGCTAATGTTAGCATGCTCAAGCTTATGAAAGAACACCGCGCGGAGTTAAAGATTTCTGCCACGGAACAAGATTTCGACAATGTTATTGCGGCTACGGAAAACATGCTTCGGCAACGTACCCTTCAAGTGGAACTAACGGACCTCGAGCGAACACCTGACACAGCCTTTCTGGCCTTACGCCTGACCAACCTGGCTGGGCATAAATTCCCTTCAGGTTATCCTGCACGCCGAGCCTACGTACACTTTATCGCCACCACCATGAATGGCGATACGCTTTTTGAGTCGGGAGCTATTGATAATAATTATGAGCTTGTTGCGCACGACCCTACCTATGAGCAACATTATACCACCATTCGCTCTTCTAACGAGGTACAAATCTATGAGCAGGTGTTGGGTGATGTTAACAATCAAAAGACAACAGTATTGGTTCGAGCAGCCAGTGCTTTGAAAGATAATCGTATCCCTCCGAAGGGCTTTCGCCAGGACCATGTAGTTTACGATACTACACAAATATCAGGTCAAGCACTCTTAGACTCCGATTTCAATGTTGATGCTCTAGGAGAAGGATCAGGCTCGGATGTCGTGTATTACCACATTCCTACGAACGGCTATTTTGATCCAATTTCAATTCAAGCGAGAGTATACTATCAGTCCATGCCTCCGAAATGGATGGAAGAAATGTTTGCGGAAAGCACACCTGAAATTGATCGTTTTGTAGACATGTACAATGGTGCCGATCGCGCACCTGCACTAGTTGGGCGGGATACGATCACCGTGGGTGGTATCGTCAACACAAGAGCAGCACAACCAGAGCTTCCTGCCAAAGTATACCTTACAGCAGAGCGAGAAGTGCGAATCGAGACGCCTGTTGATGTAGATGTTGTTATCTATAACTACCTCGGTCAAACTTTGCAGCAAACCCGACTTAGGGCAGGTTATCATAATGTTCCGATCTCATTCCAGCGTCAGCTGGCAGTCGTACATTTGTACAGCGAGCACGGACAATTCACTCGCACCATTTGGGTACCCTAATCAAAAGACAACTTACAATATTCCAATTTCATAAAACGCTATGGCGATGAATAAATATCTACTTTCATTTATTGGGCTGATGCTCATTTGCTGTTGGCAATTAACTGCCCAACCAGTATCCTTTACCAACTCACCTGAACTCATACATAATGTGACGGTCAACACCACTAATGACTGTGCTGTTGACATGAACAAAGATGGGCTCGATGATATTGTTCGGGTTCAGAACAGTGGTATCAACGTCGATTTTCAACGACCTGATGGTACATTTTCCCACCAGTTCTACCCAATGAACCTCACCAATACTCCGTTCTGGAGTATTTGCGCTGCTGATCTTGACGAAAATGGTCATACCGACCTTCTGTTCGGAGATGGAAGTGCAGTTTCTTTTGTGATGGCTAACGAAGACGGTACGGGCTTTACAGAATATGCCAACCCTGACTACATATTCTCTCAGCGTTCTACCTTTTTTGACATCGACAACGATGGTGACCTTGATGCTTTTGTTTGCCACGATGTTGACCTCAGCCACCCTTACCGGAATGATGGTAGCGGAGTTATGGTGGAAGATCAAAACTTAATCCATACCGTTAACCTAGCTGGTAACTACGCTGCTCTTTGGGTAGACTACAACAACGACTCTTACACCGATCTCTACATTACTAAGTGTCGTGGTGGATCAACTCCGGGCGATCCAGAAAGAACTAATGGTCTTTATCGCAATAATGGCGACGGTACTTTTACTGAAGTGGGAGCCGAAGCTAACATGGATGATAATGCCCAGTCTTGGGCTACCGTCTTTGAGGACTTTGACAATGATGGCGACTTCGATGCCTTTATTGTCAATCACGACTTTGCTAATCGTTTTATGTTGAATAATGGTGACGGCACCTTTACAGACATCATCGAATCTACTGGTATTGCGGCTACTGATCTAGGCGCTTGGGAAAATGCTTCTGGCGACTTCAACAATGATGGCTACATTGATATTTTCTCAGAGTTAAACCGAGAGCTATACTTAAACAATGGTGATTTAACCTTTACGGGTCAAAACCTTCCTTTTGACGAAGGCGGTATTGGTGATTTCAACAACGATGGCTTTCTAGACGTCGTTCGTGGTGGCAATGTTTACATCAATGATGGCAATGACAACAACTGGATCAAGATCAACACCGAAGGTGTCGCTTCAAATAAAGATGGTATTGGTTGCCGAGTAGAAATCTATGGTGACTTTGGCCGTCAGATTCGCGAAGTTCGTGCTGGACAGAGTTTCAGTCCAATGAGTAGCCACTGTGCTCACTTTGGTATTGGGCAATCTACTTCAATTGATAGCTTAGTCATTCTTTGGCCTTCCGGAATTCGCACTTTAATCGAAAATCCAGCGATCAATACAGCCCACAAAATTCCAGAAACAAGTTGTATTCTAGATGATGAGACGATTGCGGTAATTGGTAGCACAGCACTATGTGAAGGTGAAATGGTAGAGCTAACTGCCCCAGAAGGCTATGAGCAAACCCTATGGTCGAACGGCCAAACAGGATCTACCATTGAAGTAACAGTGCCTGGATCGTATGGTTTGACGCTAATTGATGAGCAAGGGTGTGCGGCTTTCACTGAAAGCATTGAGGTTACTCGACTCGTTGACCTACCACCAACTATTATGGTAGATGGTGAACCGGAATTCTGTGAAGGAAGTGTAATTACACTTACTGCTGTAGGTGGAGAGAATCCAACCTGGTCTACCGGCGATACCGGTTCTTCCATCGATGTTACAGAAAGTGGAATTTATGGCGTAGCTACCGATGCTCAGTGTTCAGAAGGGCAACTTTCTGCAGAGTCTCCTATTGAAGTGCTCGTTTACAGCGTTGATGAACCTACTGTAGAAACTGTAGATGTTGACGGCGAAGGCGTAGCACAAATCACTGCTACTGGTGAGAACCTTAGCTGGTACGCCGAGGCAGAGGGTGGCTCTCCATTAGCAACAGGAAGCACTTACGTTACGGATCCACTAACCGAGGACGCTACCTTCTACGTGGAAGCAATGCAGATGTTTGGTGGTGGTATTGAATCTGGTGGAAAACTTTCTCCCGAAGGTGGTGGTGGTATTCCACAAGTAGGTGCCCATAGCTTTTTCAATGCCTATGAGGCCTTCACGCTACTTACGGTAGACGTTTTGGTGCCAGTTGATCAACCAGAAGGTATTCGCACGGTTCAGCTTGTGGATGAGTTTGACAACTTGCTGGAAGAAATTGAGGTAGACCTCGTACACGGTTTACAAACAATCGACCTTAATTTTGCTGTTCCTATTGGCAACAATCTATCATTACGTTGCCCAGAAAACAACATCTTCCGGAACAACATGGATGTAGACTATCCTTACCCAATTGGTACAGATGTTGGAGAAATCACCACCTCTTTCTTTGGTGATCAGTACTACTACTACTTCTACAACTGGCAAGTTGAAACTCCTTCATTCGAATGTGTTTCAGCTCGTGTTCCTGTACAAGTAACTATCGTAAACGTAGACGAAATTCCTGAGATTAGCAGCATCCGTATGTTCCCTAATCCAGCGCAAACCGATCTGCGGGTAGAACTAAACCTTGCAGAGCGTGCTGATCTACAGCTGAACTTACTCAATGCACTTGGCCAAGTCGTATTCCAGCAGCAGCTAACTGATTCTGGCCTGGGACAACGCGTTGAAACTATCGACGTAAGTAAACTACCAAGTGGTATTTATCAGCTACAAGTACAAGTTGGTGATCGTGCTGCCACCTACAAAGTAGTTGTCGAATAAAATAGAATTATAAAGCTTGTAAAAGCTCACGGGCACTACTAGCCCGATACGCGTCCGCTGCATCCAACTCTTGGAGTAGCGGACGCGCTTTTTCTACCTGATCTTGCTGAAGGTAGGTTAGGGCAAGATACCAGCTAGCCACCTCGCCATAGTCGGCATGTTTCGCTATCGTTACAAGTTTATTTTCAGCGTGTGTCGTATTGCCCTGTTCCAAGGCAGCAATGCCTGAATAAAGATCAATCAACACGCGCTCAGGATGGTCAGCGGGGATGTTTTCAAAAGCTGTCAAAGCGCTCGCATAATCACCTCCATTATAAGCCTCCATAGCAACAGCTACTTCATCTACCTCTCCACTCATGGTGGTTAAGCGATCCGGAAATGGTTCCAGATAGTTTGTGGCTAACTCGGTTGGGGATAGACTTCCTTGGCTCATCCAATAGCCCAAGCCCGCGGTAAGCACTATCGCTATAATTGCAGCTACTCGCAATAGTGGTCGAAGGCTAGACCTCCCTTTTGCAGCCTTTTGTTGTTGAAAAACACGGCCAACTGTAGCTCTTGTTTCTTCTACGGCCATTTGTTGCACCAATGCACGGGTCTGCTGATGCCGACTGAGTTCTGCTTGGAGAGACTCATCTTGCTGAAGGTCACGCTCCAGCTCTGCCTGATCGGCAGCACTAAGCTCCTTATCAAGGTATGCTTCTAAATATTCGAATGTATATTTTTCTTTCATAACAAGCTTTTTAGCAGACCCGCAAGTGCAGGCTCATGATGAATCATTTGGTGGAGCTCCTTCAGACATTTATTCTTCTTATTCATTGCCACCTGTGACGAGGTGTAGCCTTGTTGTTCTGCAATCTCTTGCATGGCAAAGCCATTCGCCCAGGCCAGCAATACCGCTGTACATTTTTCCTTTAGTCGGTCGAACACAGCACTTAGTTGCTGCCTGCGTTCTGTATCGAGCAATCTGTACTCCGCGTTCTCTACTTGGACCTCCTCCACAACCAATGACTGCTCTTTTTCTGAGCGTCGGCTTTCTCGACCATAACGCTTATACCAAAGGCTCTTTCCAATAGCGAACAGGTAGGTGTGGATTGAACTGTCTCCTTTAAAACTACCTTTTCGGATGTTCAAAACAAGAGCAGTTAACGCTTCCTGAAAGACATCCTCTGCATCTGCCTCACTACCCTGATGCCGGACGATAAACTGCCGCATTTGCTGGAAGTTTCGCTTGATCAGGTAGTGTAGCGCCTGTTCTTCCTGGCGGCCACCAGCACTGATATTCGACACTAATGCCGCATCCGTTGGTTCGCTTCTTTTAAACATTGGTTCTATTTCATTGAAAAAACCTAACCCGTAATTCGTCGAAAATTTCCTTATCGGTCTTTTTCTCGCTGAACAACAAGGTAAGGAACAGCTCGAAAATAAAGCTGCGTTTTGCGTCGCGGCTACTTAGTAGTCTGTTTTTCGAATAGTTGGTTAAGCGCTTCACTAAAAACGTATTAACTATCTGATATACTAGAAAAGAACCATGACTTATTTTCTGCGCAAGAAAAATGGGAAAGCCTGAGGCCACTTTTTTCCGAAACCTGGTTAGGTTTTGTACGTGAAGTAGAACTAAGAAGATAGAAAACAATATCAATGGCCACTGATCGCTGGGTTTCACCTATACTGACGTTGAAGAGGTTTGGGAATCCAAA
>CAJXOS010000008.1 GCA_913057725.1 uncultured Lewinella sp. | reverse complement strand
TTAGTTGGGTTAGTTGGGTTAGTTGGGTTAGTTGGGAATTTAGTTTGATTATTGGTAAGTGGCTTTAACGTTTAGGTTAAATATTCCCTAAACTCAAATACAAAGCGGGCCTATCCATTCAGCTGTTTATATATTGAGCATCAGCACTTAAACTCTCTTAATTATCATGAAACAGCTATTCGCTAGCGCGCTACTAGCCGTACTAATTGGGTGTACGGTACCTCCAGAAGATGCCCTCCAGTACAAATATGATGACGGTTTTTGGGTCGAAGCTATCGACACCATTTTGGATGTCAATGACAATCCTTTCAACCACGACAACACCATCTACGTACCCGGGAAGGAATACATCTACGATTATCAATTCTTTACCAAAGACGGACAGGAACGCAAGATTTCCCAACAAGGATATTCCCTGCGACCACTAGATAGCTTAACGACCATGACGATCATGAAATTTTCGGTTGAAGCGGATACCGATCGCTTTCTGGGAGGCAAAGACCCTGAATACGCGCAGACGGAACTCAAGTACCGTTACTACTTGATCAACGATAGCATTAACCCTCCGGTGGAGAGCTCGGGCGTTATTGAAAACGAGAAGAACGTTTGGATGCACCCCTGGCGGCGAGCGCGCCTATTCTATTACTTGCAATTGAATCCCTACCCTTTTATTCAAGCCCCCTATGAGATTGGAAACACCTTTGAATGGAGTTTTCTGGTGGGCGGCCAATGGGGTGATAAAGAATGGGCAAGTTGGGAAGGCAATGTAGAACTAACACACCAGTATGAAATTGTAGCCAAGGAAAAGGTCAGCACTTCTTTTGCAGGGGACTTGGAGTGTGTCGTCGTAGAAGGCGTGGGCACCAGCGAACTGGGACGAACCACCCTCACCTCCTACTTCAACGAAACCTATGGCTTTGTTCGATTCGATTACCTCAACATCGACAGCAGCCGATTTATCATCAATTTGATCGAAGTAAAAGAAAAGCCATGAACACCCTAAAAAAATACCTTCTCTGGGGACTAGCCCCCGTTATGCCTATACTCTTTGCTGTCTTCGGCTTATTTCGGCCGGACCCCGAGAACTGGTATCTGCTCGGTGTCTTTTTTGTGCTCGGTTGGTGTGTAGCACTTGGGGCTTTAGGTGCCTTGTACTACTTCACCACAAAGCGTCAAGAAGTGTACGGATCGAAGGCTGCTCAAACTGCCCTGACTATCTGCTTCTCGCTAACCTTTTTATTGCCACTAGCGGATTTTGTAGGCTTACCGAAAGTCATCCACAGCTGGTTCGTCGGGCCAGAAGTGGATACAGATGCGACGGTCTATTTCCTGCTTCTAACTCGAAAATTATTTGGTCTTGTTCAGCTTGTTGCTGTTGGATTGTTAGTCTCTACCTTTTTCCCGAAAAAGGAGCAGGTACTCAACAACGGCTAGCAACCACAGCTACCCCAGATGATGCGCTGGTCTACTAGTGTACCATCTTTGGTAGTGATAGTGATTTCTCCACGGTAACCGACTCCGCTGTCACCGGCGGAGGCCTTGTCATTGTTGGCTTTGATGATAACTACATACTGCTCGTTCTCGAAGTGGAAGTAAGCATCAGAACCACGCTCTCCATTCTTTTTCAATTGGCGAGCTTTAGCTACAGCATCGGTACCCATATCGCGTACTTCACGCACAAACATGCCAGTCTGCTTATTCTCGATTGAAACTTGATCAGGAATACGATCTACGGTGAGGAGTGCTTGAGTTAGAAGCTCTACCATCATCTCATAGTTACCAAAAGGAGCATCATCGTTGAACAACGTTGACCGTTCATCACTGAGTTTGATCCACGGATCCTGAAGATTACCGTGTGATTGCCAGGAGCCGGCAAGCACCTGCTTTTGACCGTCAATACTAACACAAGCGTTGCCAGCATAGTCTGCACTTAGAACAGTCGACTGGTAGTCGCTTTCGCTCATACGGAAGGAACAAGAACAGCCTGTATCTTCAGGATCAAGACCGGTACATCTGCCGCTGCCATCGTACAACAGTCCCATACGGTTTGATGTACTTGCAGCACTGGCCTCTTCACTTAGCGGCTGCTCTGTCCATTCTCCGCGGGCCATCATTGGCTTTGCGTTCAGTTGGAAAGATGGCTTAGGGGAGGTTTGTCGGCGCGTGTATTCCTTTGGTGGGCTACTAGTGTAATCAGCTACTGTTTCTTCCATCTCTCGTCCGTCGTTGCTAAAGCTGAATCGGCGCTTCTTGATTAGGTCCCCTGAACTACCCTTTAGTTCGTAGGTATAACCATAACCATACTCTCCACCATAATTGGTGATGGTCAGTGTTTGTCCGGCATTGGTGTAGACTGCCTCGTGATAATCAAAATCACCTTCGCTATCCATTGGCCCCTCCTTTACCTTACGCCACTGACTGAGGTCATATTGACCAAAGACAGGAAAGCTAAACTTAGTATCCTCGATAGGATCATTACCCTTCGCCTCATCAGCTCGTTTTACTGCACCGCCAAAAACCCAGCCTTCCTTACCATCTGGTGTTTTTACTTTCACCCAAGGCTCCTCGTAGAGTACACCGCGGAGTACTAATGCTTCTTTCTTATCGGAAGTTTCTATTAGCTCTAACTCATCGGCAGGTTGAGCAGTAGTCACCACTTCACCACCAGTATTGGGGGCACTACGGATATTAAGGTTAGTTACCCATGGATAGCGGAGCGCACTGTTCTGTGGCGCATCTGATTGTGCTGAATAGGGAGTTGATTCCTCCGGAGTAGTAGCACTTGTAGTTGAATTGTCATCTGTAGAAGTAGTCGCAGTATCACTTCCGCCACAGGCGACTAGCATGATTAAGGCGACGAATAAAAGGGAGTTTAGGAATTTCATGATGCTGGTTTTATTGATTTCTTCAGCAAAATTTGAATTTGAAAGCAAGTTAGGGGGCCAGCAAGAATAAATCAGATTTATGTTCTGAACGGCACAAAAAAATGCGATTCCATAGAAAAGAAGTAGGGGCAAGCTTTCCAAATGAAAACCTTATATTCAGGGCGTAAAAGCACCACCATATGGCAAAAACGCGCGCCGGCCGTACTGAGGAGTCTAACAACAGTGCGGCTATCACAACGGGCAAAACCTACTTCTTGGGCATTGGCATCGACCAATACAAGGTTTGGCCGCGCCTGCGTAATGCGGTCCGGGATGTACAGGTGATTAGCAAGTTGTTGATCGATGATTACGAGTTGCAGCCAGAGAACAGCTATGTCCTGTATAATGGGCAAGCTACGAGAGAAGCGATCATTCATGCCTTAGAAGACATGGCTGATCGAGTAAGCAATACAGATAGCCTCATTGTATACTATGCAGGCCACGGCCACCTTAACGATCGTAAGCGCGGCTATTGGGTACCCGCTGATGCCCCCAAAAATGGTATCAGTTATTACATTTCCAACTCTACCATCCGCGATTATTTGAAGGATATCAACTCCTTACATACCTTATTAATTTCGGATTCCTGCTTCAGTGGCAGCTTATTCGTGCGCGGTCAACGCAGTGGCGACCTGGCGGCGAAGGAATTAGCTAAACTATCCAGCCGTTGGGCCATTTGTTCTGGTCGTCATGATGAAGTAGTAGCGGATGGCCCCAAAGACGGGCATAGCCCTTTTGCAGAAAGTATCGTAGATGTTTTGCAGAAAACGGAGAGTTCCGTCATCACCACGAACTTCCTGCTTGAGCAAGTTCGACAGCAAACTAGGGCGAACTATGACCAACTCCCAGATGGTGGCCCCATACAGGGCGTGGGACATAAGCGTGGACAGTACGTCTTTCAGCGTCGTCGAAATGAAGCTACGATCTGGGCTATGGTTCAAGAGGAAAAGTCCCTAAAATCTTATTATTACTATCTAAACCTTTATCCTAAGGGAGTTTATGTTAAGGATGCAAACGAGAGAATTCATGATCTTCGAGGTGATGAAGAATGGCAATCGATTGTTAATACTCTAGCCAAAAATCAAGCAGATAAACAACAGATTCTGGATCAAATAGATCGTTTCTGTGAAAACTATCCCAGAAGCAAACACTTCCGTGAGGCTGAAGAATTAAGACAGAACTTAGAAAGTAGTCTAGAAGAGAACTTGGAGGAGATTACAATAAAGGATGAGGTTCAGCCAGATCCACGAAAATGGCGAGAATGGCTTAAGAATTCAAGAATTAGAACAGGGCTGGTTATCCTACTAGTAGTTACCGTTATTTTTTGGATTTTGAGCCAGAGTGGCAATAAGAATACATCACCTCTTGACAAAGCCCTTTCATTACAGGAGCAGATTTACTCTGCCCAAAAAGAAAAGAATGCGTCGGAAGTATATAAGCTTAGGAATTCGTATCGAACATTACCAAGTAACGTAATAAATCAGAATTTCCTACAGCGTGTAAACAATTGGGTTGATGAACATTACAAACCACCACCACCACCTCCTCCTCCTCGAGACTCAACATGGCTCACCGAAATTTTCACAATAGTAGAAAAAATGCCAGTACTAGTAGGTTGCGATAATAAAAGTTCAAAATCAGAAAGAGAAATGTGTTCTGAGGCCGCTCTCAAAAAATATCTTTCTGAAAACCTAAAGTATCCTCGAATAGCAGAAGTAAACGGAGTAGAAGGTACTGTTAAGGTCAGTTTTATAATAGAAAGAGATGGGAGTATCTCGAACCCTCAAATACTGAAAGACCCCGGTGCTGGATGCGGTGAAGCAGCAGTTGAAGTTTTAAATGGTCTTAAATGGGTCCCGGGAAAACAACGAGGCAGGGAAGTACGCGTTAAGAAAGAGATTTCAGTACCTTTTAAGCTATAGGAAGCTAGAATTCTTAGACTGCAACTATCCCACCCAACACAAAATATCTCCTTCAATGGCAACACTTCGAGCCGGCCGTGAGGATCAATCCGAAGATCCCCGGGTGGTTAATACAGGCAAAACCTACTTCCTTGGTATTGGCATTGATCAGTACCAGGCATGGCCACGCCTGCGCAATGCGGTCCGCGATGTACAGGCAGTTCGTGAAGTGCTGATCAATGACTTTGGCCTACAAACAGAAAACGCCTACTCACTATACGATGGCGAAGCTTCTCGATCAGGCGTCATTCAGGCCTTAGAAGACATGGCTGATCGCGTCACCAATTCAGATAGCTTACTGGTGTATTATGCTGGCCACGGACATCTCAATGATCGCAAGCGCGGATATTGGGTACCTGCTAACGCTCCGAAGGATGATATCAGCTATTACATTCCCAATTCGACCATTCGCGATTACCTAAGAGATATCAACTCCCTACATACGCTGTTGATTTCTGATGCTTGTTTTAGTGGTAGCTTGTTTGTCCGCGGAGAACGAAGCGGTGACCTGGCGGCACATGAGCTCTCCAAGCTATCTAGCCGATGGGCCATTTGTTCTGGTCGCCACGATGAGGTAGTAGCAGATGGGCCTTCAGACGGCCACAGCCCCTTTGCTGAAAGCATCTTGGATGTTTTGCAAAAGACAGAGCGTTCGCTTATCACCACCAATTTTTTGTTCGAGCAGGTTCGGGAACAAACCCGAGCTAACTATGATCAGCTTCCAGATGGAGGGCCAATACAAGGCGTAGGGCATAAGCGTGGGCAGTACATCTTTAAGCGCAGTAAAAAAGAATCAGCGGTTTGGGCGGAGGCCCAAGCACAAAATACGGCTGAAGCCTATCGATATTATCTAGGACTGTTCCCCATGGGCGAACATGCTGATGAAGCTAATGCCAAACTACAAGGCACTACTACTCCATCGCCGAACGTAACCGAACCTGCGCCTACCATGGCCCCACCACCAAAAGTCGTTGTTACGGTAGAAACCCCGAGGAAGACCCAAGCTGCCACAGGAAGGCCGAATACGAATCAGGATGAAGGTAGAAAGATGGTTAAACCCATCTGGATAATCGGAGGCTTACTATTAGCGCTAGCCGTAGTTTTGGGGATCTCAAAATCATTCAGTAGTGGAACCACAAACGCTTTAAAAAAGAAGGAGGCGTCCATCAAACAGGAATTGTACCGAGCTATGCGTAATCGTGATGCTACGAAGGTGCAGCAATTGGAGAAGGAATATCGAGCACTCCCAGATGAAATAACAGAGGGTCTGCCGCTCAATCGAGCCGACCAATGGATGACCCGTTTTCGCGATTCTTTGAGTCGAGCACAAATCCCTACTCCTACTGAGGAAGCGGAGAGCAGTAGTTCAAAAACACGTTATTTGGTACATTCTGATTTTTTCAAATCTAAGGGAGAAGCCGCAGAAGTGCTTAATGAAATGCAGCAGACAGGCTTGAACCAGTTGGAAATCATAGAACTAAGACCCAATAGATTTGTGGTCAAAGTTGGTGTTTTAGACGATCGTATTGATGCCCAAAAATTTGTGAGTCAACTCGAAGTGAAGGGGTTTGCCACCTATATCAAAGAACAAAAGTAAAAATCAAAAATAAGCTACCAGAGTAGCCAACCACAGATATATCCACCTATGGAAGAAACACTACACATGGGCTTTTGGAGCCTGTTGCCACCGCTGATCGCCATCGTTTTGGCCATCTTGACTAAGCAAGTATTCATTTCCCTCATTTTCGGCATTTTCCTCGGGTGGACTATGCTCAACGATGGCAATCCCATCTATGGCCTCTTTGATACCCTCCAGGCACTAGTGGATGTATTTAGTGATGCCGGCAACACCCGTACGATCATGTTCTGTGCGCTCGTCGGTGGCCTGATTATTTTCATGCAGCGCTCTGGTGGAGTGGCTGGCTTTATTGAGTTGGTACAACGACGCCTGCAATCCTATGAAGGGCGTGATGATGCGCGCAGCAAGGTGATCGTGAGCTTATTGGCATGGCTAACTGGCGCTTTAATTTTTGTAGAATCTAGCATCTCGGTGCTGACAGTGGGCTCCCTGTACCGTCCCTTGTTTGACAAGCTCGGGATATCGCGAGAAAAGTTGGCGTATATCGCCGATTCTAGTTCCGCCCCAAGCAGTATCCTCATACCGTTTAATGGCTGGGGAGCTTTCATTATGAGTTTGCTGGCTGCGCAGGGCTTCTCTGATCCCTTTGCCACAATGGTTAAGAGTATTGGCTGGAACTTCTATCCTATCCTAGCCCTCTTCTTGGTTCCGGCGGTCATCCTCTGGAAGAAGGATGTTGGCCCGATGCAAGCAGCAGAAGAACGCTCTCAAGGTGGCAAACTCCTTTGGGATGATGCCCAACCTATGGTAGCCGATGAATTGACAGAACAAGAGGTAGCTCCTGGCGTGACGCCCAAGGCCTACAATATGGTAGTGCCTATTCTGGTCATGGTGTTGCTCATGCCAGTGATGCTAGCCTATACGGGTTGGGAAGGAGCCGCGGCAGAATCGCCTGCTGGTTTTATGGACCACTTGTTGTTAGCAATTGGTAAGGGTTCTGGTTCTACGGCCGTACTTACCGCTGTAACCGGTGCAATCTTGATCAGTATGGCCTTCTACAAGGCTCAAGGCATAATGGGTATCCGCGAAATGGTAGACCTTACTTTGAAAGGTATTGCTGGCATGATTCCGCTGGCTTTACTGATGTTACTAGCCTTCGCTATTGGCACCTTGTGTAAGCAACACCTCGGCACGGGTATCTACGTAGCAGAAATTACCAAGAGTTGGTTATCGCCAAGCTTGGCACCATTCCTGATCTTTTTGGTCAGTTGCTTTGTAGCATTCTCCATTGGTTCCTCCTGGGGCACTTTTGGCATCATGATCCCGATTGCTGTAGGAATGGGACAATCCCTAGGTGCCGATCCGCATATTGTCATCGCCGCCGCCTTGGGTGGAGGAGTATTCGGAGATCACTGCTCGCCAATTAGCGATACGACCATCCTCTCTTCTATGGCGTCTGCCACTGACCACGTAGACCACGTGAAAACGCAGTTGCCCTACGCTATGTTTGCTGGGGCGATCGCGGCATTGGGGTATTTGATCATTGGGTTGATGTAAGACTGCCAGATATCTGAGTGACTGGCGGGTGGTAAGGTAGGAACAAAGTGTAAATGCATTAATGTGTGAATGTATTTATACTCTGAGTACGAATAGAATTCAAAAATCAACGCAATACCCTCTTATACCTACAGCTCAAATCTCAATTTTTGACACCCGCCAAAACACCGCACTACACGTAATTCATTCACTGGAGATGAACTACCTTTGGTTCGACTTCCGTAAGGTAACGACTCTACACTTGCTTAGCTAACAATCGCAACCATCCGACATGACCTACCCCGACCTCACTACCCTCCAATGGCTCACTTTCGCCGGGGCTGCCTTTATGATCGGCCTTTCAAAAGCAGGACTCAAGGGATTGGGTATGGTCTTAGTCGTACTGATGGCTAGCGCGTTTCCCGCCAAAGCATCCACAGGTCTAGTGTTACCCATGCTGATCACTGGCGACATTATGGCTGTCATCTACTATCGACGAGATGCTGACTGGTCTTATGTTTGGCGGCTGATTCCCGCGGCGGCCGTAGGTGTAATACTGGGTGTATGGATTGGCGAAGGCCTCGATGATGAGACCTTTGGTAACATCCTGGCTGTTATCGTTATCCTAGGGCTTTTGCTATTGATTTTACAGGAACGGCGGCCACCTTCACAGCAGTTTGTCCGGCATCCACTGGTGAGTGGATTTACCGGCTTAGCAGGAGGCTTTACGACAATGGTAGGCAATGCGGCAGGGCCAGTGATGTCTGTCTATCTCTTAGCGACGCGCCTGCCCAAACGGGAGTTTATCGGTACCGCAGCCTGGTTCTTTTTGATTATCAACTGGATCAAAGTACCGTTCCACATCTGGTCTTGGGAGACCATAGACTGGCAGAGTCTTCAGCTCAACCTGGTTGTTATTCCAGCTATTCTCATTGGGTTTTGGATCGGAATAAAAGTGGTAGCACTCATACCAGAGAAAGCCTTTAGGTACTTCGTCATGATCGTAACGGCCATCACCGCACTGAAGATTCTCTTCACGTAAACCTCAATAGAAAAGGGCATAACCTGGTATCAGATTATGCCCTTAGAGAACTGAAATAAGTTTGACTTATCCCAGTAGAGACTGTAGCTTCATCGCTACACCCATATCGCCTTTGATCTTCACCTTACCGGTCATCATGGCCATCATTGGGTTGAGCTCTCCCTTTACCAAAGCCATGAAATCTTCTGGCTTGATAGAGATTACACAGTCAGCATCTTCGTTAGCTGCGGATACAGCATTTTCTTCACCTGTACCATCTACGTACACCTGGTTATCATCACCGAAGTCGATCTTCAGGGTGCTACCTAATGCAGGTACGCTAACTGCTTTTTCTTTGATTCCGTCTACAATTGCAGAAATATCCATTTGGTTGCGAATTTTCGCTGCAAGGTAATGTTTTTTTGCGAGCTTGTCGCCGCTCGTCTCTTTCTTGCAGCCCGTTTGTAATCCTAGATTAAACGCCAGGTATACGTTTATTGGTCTGTGCCAAGGCCGCAGCTTTCGCAATACGTTTGGCACGTGTACTCTCCGTCTTTGCTAACTTAATCCACCGGAGGGTGAAACGCTGTACAGAGGCTGGGAAAGCATCAAAGTGTTTCCTCGCTGAGCTATGCTTATCCAACTCCTTTTCTAAATCGGCCGGCTTGATTAGCGCATCTACGTCGTCCATGAAATTCCACATTCCATTCTGCTTCGATACCTCAATCGACTTGTAGCCCGCAGGCATCATCTTGTCCTCTTCAATGAGGCGAGCAGCGCGGTCCTTGTAGGTCTTTGCCCAGTGTTGCATTCTGCGCGGACCAATCAGCTGCATGGTCCGATCCTCGTCCAATTTCCGGCGAATGCCATCTATCCAACCGAAACAAAGCAATTCATCCAGGACTTCACCCGTAGAAAGATATTTCCCGGTCACATGCTTCTTGAAGGTCACCAACCAGATACTCTCCTCCTGTTGGTGATTCTCCAATAGCCAAGCCCGCAGTTCTTCACCAGAACTAAGCTCTACTTTTTCAAAATTCTCCGTCTTGATCATTAGGAGCGTCGCGATTTAGTTGTCTTATACCGAAGCCGAAGTGGTTTGGGAATCCAAACTAACTTCGTAAGCGGTATACTAACGCGACGCTATACAAGTGGTTCGCCTACGGTTGCTGATTAAACCGCTACTGCACCCTGTAATTCCGCACGCTGCGCCTGAATATTCTCCGCCTTCAAGTAGTCGTTGAATTCCATCAAGCTATCGATCATACCATTTGGTGTGATCTCAATGATGCGGTTGGCTACCGTTTGCGTCAACTGGTGGTCATGAGAAGTCATGATCAGGTTGCCGGTGAAATCCCGGAGGGCTTCGTTCAAGGCAGTGATCGACTCCAGATCCAAGTGGTTGGTAGGCTCATCCAGGAGTACGAAGTTGGGGTGTGCCAACATCGCCTTGGCCATCATACAACGTACTTTTTCACCTCCGGAAAGGACACTCGACTGCTTGTATACTTCTTCACCAGAGAATAGCATACGGCCCAAGAAACCACGGATGAACTGCTCATCCTTGTTCTCGGAGTAATCGCGCAACCAGTTGATCAAATCTTGATCGGCAGCACCGGCAAAGTAGCGCTGGTTCTCGTTCGGCACATAGGTAGAAGTGATGGTCTGGCCATACTCAATAGTGCCGCTATCAGGCTCCAACTCACCCGCAAGGATCTCGTACAATGCAGTGGTAGCAGTGCTATCCCCTAGCAAAGCGATTTTCTCGCCGTGGTTGATTGTGAATGAGATATTGTTGAAGAGAATATCACCATTCTCGTCGCGCTTGCTCAATTTCTCCACCTTCAAAATTTGGTCACCAGGCTGGCGCTCTGGCTGGAAGTGGATGTATGGGTACTTACGGCTGGAAGGCTTAATTTCTTCCAAATTCAGTTTCTCCAAAGCCTTCTTACGAGAAGTGGCTTGGCGCGATTTCGAAGCATTCGCGGAGAACCGCTGGATAAACTCCATCATTTCGGCACGCTTCTGCTCCATCTTTTTATTCTTATTGGCGACTTGAGCAGCCTTTAGCTTGCTCGACTCATACCAGAAAGTATAGTTACCCGTGTAGATGTTCACCTGCTGGAAATCGATATCCACTACGTGTGTACATACCATATCCAGGAAGTAACGATCGTGAGATACAACGATGACCATGTTCTTGAAATCCGCCAGGAAGTCGGCTAGCCAAGTGATGGTCTTAGCATCCAAATCGTTGGTAGGCTCATCAAGGAGTAGTAGGTCTGGTTCACCAAATAGGGCCTGCGCCAAAAGTACCTTCACTTTTTCAGCACCCGTCAGTTCCGACATATTCAGGTAGTGAAGATCTTCCTTGATGCCCATGTTACTGAGTAGTTCGGCTGCATCGCTTTCAGCATTCCAGCCGCCCATCTCACCGAACTTATTCTCCAATTCAGCAGCACGCATACCATCTTCCTCGGATGCATCCGGGTTCATGTAGATGGCATTCTTCTCCTCCATAATCTGATACATCTCCTGGTGGCCCATGATAACCACATTCAACACTTGCTCATTTTCGTAAGCAAAGTGATCCTGCTTTAGCACCGCCATACGGTTGCCAGGCTCGATGGCCACTTGGCCACGATTAGCATCAATTTCACCAGAAAGAATCTTCAGGAAAGTAGATTTACCAGCGCCATTGGCACCGATCACCCCATAGCAATTGCCTTGGGTAAACTTCACATCCACATCCTTGAAAAGTACGCGCTTACCATACTGAAGCGCTAGATCGCTAACTGTAATCATTCACTTTGGAGTTAAAAACCAGCACCAAACCGCTGATTTTGAGGGCGCAAAGGTACGAACTTATTGTAAACTCTAGGTAAACAAGAAAAGATTTAGCAATAGCACATCAAGGCTCTACTGTGGAACCCTAATTGATAGAATGGCAGCATCCTTTAGTATTGGTGAGTTCCTTAAAACTCACCAATACCGATACAGAGCAGTAGAATTAATTCTACCACTCCACTTCACCAAGAATGGAAGGTGCATATACAGCAGATAGCTCCTTAGAAAATCAGATAAGTACTGAGAACTAAGATTGTAATAATAATGGCTGAAACAACAGCATATTTCCAAGGCGTCAAATCCACTTGCTCCGTTGCCACTTGCTCGTAAGGGGTAGCTCGCGGAGCGATTCTGCCAATGACCAGCATCACAATTACATTCAAGACAAACAAGATACCCATCACGTGCAGAAAATGAGGATAGGCCTTAGCCTTGATAATGCTTAGCGCTTTCGCATCTGTAATGCCATTCGCCGCAGCTTCCGTTAATGCTTGATCAACGAAGTATGGGCTAATTACAAACTGACTAATAAGGTAGAGAATAACACCACCAATCAACACCACTTTAGCGCCTAAGGCCGGTACGCGTTTAGTGTATACACCGACTAACACCACTGCCAAAATCGGGACACTTAGACTTCCCAGCATTACTTGGATATAGCTAAACAGTCCGTCTGGAGCGTAGGCGATGAATGGAGCAATACACATGGAAATGATTGCCAGTATTAATCCGAAGTTTTTCCCCGCTTTCACGGTTTGTGCCTCGTCGGCATCTTGCTTAAAAAACGGCTTGTATAGATCAAAGCCAAACAAGGTGGCACTACTGTTCAATAAACTATTGAAGGAACTCAATATGGCCCCAAACAATACCGCAGCAAAAAAGCCAAGGAATGCACCAGGCAAGACTGTCTTCACCAAGGTTGGGTAAGCCAAATCTGCATTGGCCAGATCACCATCGAATAAGTGCCATGCGATGATACCGGGCAGCACCACAATAACGGGAATCAGAAATTTCACCAGGGCGGCAATGACCATACCTTTCTGTCCCTCCTTCAGGTTTTTGGCACCAAAAACCCGCTGTAAAATTGATTGATTGGTACCCCAATAGTAGACTTGGGCTAGCATCATACCCGTGAAGATCGTTCCAACCGGAATCGAGGAATCCACACCACCAGCAGCAACAAACTTTTCTGGATTACTTTCCCACAGTATGGAAAGGCCAGCCGATGCACTTCCGTCACCAATAGCCATGAGGCCGAAAATCGGAATCAGTATACCACCAATCAGCAAGCCAACTGCATTGACTAAATCTGATACGGCTACTGCCTTCAACCCGCCAAAAATGGCATAGATCGACCCAATGATTCCGATGCTCCATACACAGATCCAGATACCGCTGTTCTCCGAAAGGTTCAATAAGTTGGGTAGATCAAAGATGGTACTAAATGCCAGAGACCCTGAATACAGTATGGTAGGCAGCAACACAATACCGTAGGCAATCAAAAAGAGGACCGACAGAATTGAATTGGTTTGCTGGTCAAATCTACCGGCAATGAATTGCGGAATCGTAGTAATCCCTGACTTCATGTACTTAGGAAGAAGGAAAAGCGCCGCAAAGAGAATAGCTATTGCCGCCAAAGTTTCCCAGGCCATCACCAGGACACCCTCCGTAAAGGCTTGTCCGTTTAGACCTACAATTTGCTCAGCTGACAAATTCGTCAGTAGAAGAGATCCAGCAATGGTAATCGCCCCAAGGCTTCTGCCTCCCAGGTAATAACCATCCGCTGTTTTTTCATTCGTAGTTCTCGTGGAGTACCACGCAATAACTGCTACAAGTAGAGTAAAACCGATAAAGGATATCGCTGCCAACATAAGTTTAGATCGTATAGTTAAACTCCAGCTTAGTCAAAAGGACCCGCCAGAAGCCGTGTAATATAAGGATTCAATTCAATTCTTAACAAAACAGGACCCGTACTCCCCCTAATAAGACCTTGCACACTCCGGCTAGCGAACACCTAATTTTTCTAATCGCCGTAAAAGTTTTTGCAAAAGCGGATTAGGTTTCAACGGTCAAATAGTACAAACAGGTAAAATCACTCCATATTCATTCTGTTATGTCGAAAATCACTTTTTACCCAGCCTACTTTGTTTTCGTATTCACCTTACTCATCACCCAAACCACCAACGCCCAACTATTTGACAACGGAGATATAGCTTCAGAAATCAGTAGCATCGTCTCCAATATGCCAGGTGATAGTGGTAATAACTACTCAGAACCCAGTCAAAATCAGCAAGACACCTGGGCAGACATGCTGGATGAGCTCTTTCAAGCCGACTATGCCGATGCTGCTAACCTGGCCAATCAGGTGGACTACGACTTAACCATCTACAGCGATCAGCCCTCCGGCGAAACCTACTATCTACTCACCTCCAATAACGCCAACTATTGGGGCACCTACGTCTTTAACCCAAACTACTGCCGAGAGCTCGTCCTTCAAGCTCCACATCCTCGCAAAGATTTCAACACGGCCCGCCAGGGTATTCACGTATTTCGCGAATCCGAGAGCATGTTTTTCATGATGGCCGGTACGCACCGCTGCAACCATTCCGATCCTGCGGGTTGTTCGGGTAGCACCCGAGTATGCGGGGAAGCGATGCCGGTAGATTATCGCATCTCAGACTTAGCACACCGCACCACTACCCTATTCCAGCGCACTACCGAAGAACTGTTCTTCGCCTTTGGTGGCAGCTACTTTCTATCGCTCCACGGTTTCACCATGGGCAACGGAGACCCCTATGTCATCATGAGTAATGGTACCCGCCAAACGCCCAATCCCGACTACATCAGCGTACTGGCCAATCAGCTAGATTTGCTTGACCCCGTATTGACCTTTGAAATCGGGCACATCAACCAAAATTGGGATCGTCTTCTGGGTTTCACAAATACGCAAGGACGACTCATCAACGGCAGCAACAACCACTGTAGCAGCAATGCCACTACCACAGATGGACGTTTCCTCCATATCGAACAGGAGAAAACACGCCTTCGCAATAACCAAAGTGGTTGGGACATTATGGCTGGTGCAGTCATCAACACCTTTCCGTGCTCTGTGCTTCCTGTTCAATGGCAACATTTTGACGTGGCAGAAAACGAGAAAAAAGAAGTGGTCTGCGAATGGACAACCAGTGCGGAAACCGGAAACGCCCATTTCGAGTTGGAAAGAATGGTACCTACTTCCGATTGGACGGTCATCGCTAAGATTCCCGGACAGGGCAATACCCAAACTGGAACGCAGTACAGCTACACCGATACCAATCCGCTACCCGGCAGCTCCTACTATCGCATTCGACAAGTAGATTTTGACGGCACCTCTTCCGTCTCTGAAATTCGAGAAATCAAAAGAAGTAAAGCAATCCAGCAGATCTACCCTAACCCGAGCAACGGCCTGCTACAAATTCAAATGGACGCACATCCTGGCGGTGAGCTTCAGGTTTTCAACACAATGGGACAAACGGTAATTCGTCATCAGATGACAGCCTCACCCCATAGTTCGACACAAACACTAGACCTGAGCCACCTTCCGGATGGCTGGTATTGGATAGCGTATCAAGAAGAGAAGATGCGTATTTTGAAGGCTCGAAACTAAACCAGTATCGCACTACCATGAGAGACCCGAATCGTATCCCCAAAATCCTGGCGCACCTAGAGCGTATATGGACGGCCAACCCTGACTTCCGCCTAGGACAATTGATTATGATGGGGACAGAACGAAACCAGCATTGCCCGAGTGTTTTCTACGTGGAAGATGACCTCTTACTAGAAAGACTGCTGGGTTTTGAAGAGCGATTCGCAAAATTGAAGCAAGATCGAAACGATGAGCCTGATTAAGCAAAGCTCACACTATAGATCAATGCTTAACTGGTCGCCCTGAGCACGTGAGACACAAAGACAGATTTTCTTACCACTGGCTTTCTCACGTTCACTCAACACCGCATCGCGGTGATCGATGTCGCCAGAAACTACATTCGTAACGCATGTTCCGCAGGTGCCTTGCATACAAGAGTAAGGCACCTGTACCTTTTCGCGATGTAGCGCATCAATGATGGTTTCATCTGCTTCTACTGAAATAGTCTGGCCGGATCGTTGTAAATGCAATTCAAAAGCTTTCGACACCAAACTCGCAGTTAAGGGTGTAGAGAAAACCTCTTCTTTGACATTCCGCTCCACCCAACCCATTTCTAGGGCAGTCTGGCGGATATAGCTATTGAATTTTCCGGGACCACAGAGGTAGAGTAATGTTCCATCTTCTGGCCGTGCCAACACCTTTGATAAATCAATAGAGGGTTTGCCAGTCTCATCCAAATGAAACTCCACATTAGGTGCGAAACTCCAGTTCTCTAATTCGTAGCGAAACGGAATTTCAGCTGCACTCTTAGCACATACATGCAGTTCAAAATGCTTCTCCAGCTCCGTCAAACGATGCGCCATAGACAGTAGCGGCGTAACGCCAATACCGCCTCCAATCAGAACATAGCGCTGTACATTTTCGTACAGAACGAAGTTGTTCTTTGGGGCACTTACTTCCAGTTCAGCGCCAGCCACCAAATACTCGTGCACCTCCTTTGAGCCTCCCCGGCCATGCTCATCTAGCTTTACCGCAATCTGATAAGTATCTTTTTCGTAGGGTGGGTTAATCAGAGAATAGTGCCGAATTCTACCACTTGGTAGGTGTAGGCCAATGTGCGCTCCCGCAGAAAATGCAGGTAGTTGTTGAGCGGCATCTGCTGCTTCCAATATATAGTGCTTCACTCCCTTGGCTACTACTTTCGTCTCAACAACGCGCATCGTTATTCTGCCTTCAGCGTTGTTTTCTTTTTGCGCCGCCTTCAAGGCTGCAAAATTATTGTCAGATCGCCAGATCACATGGCGTTCGGGTATGCCTTGCTGTCGGAAAACGCCATTCGCCAGATCCCAAACCTTGTCATACTTGTACCAAGGTACGTGGGGTAGAAAGTGATGCATAGCATGATCCGCCTGTCCCAAGAAGGTCTTGAGGTAATGCTTATTGCCCTTTAGCTTAAACGTCGACAGGAAAGGTTCTTCGTTCCATACCATACCCTCCGGATGCTGAATGTGCGCAAAAGAATACGCAATGTAGGTCATGCCCAAACGATTGGGAATAAAAAACAGGATCAGGTATTCATAAGCATAGGGACTCAGAAACCAGACAAGGTTAAACAGGAATAAGCCGGAGAACATGAACAAAGTTGCCCGACGAGTATGAGTTGGGGTGCGATCCCAGGCTTTCGCAAATAGCCAATAAACCCAGATTACATCCGGAAAAATCAAAATCAGATAACCCAATGGGTAGTACTTATTCGGGATAGTCACGAGGCTTTCATCTGGGTCCAACTCCTCATCACCAACGTAGCGATGATGCGCCATATGCAGGAAGCGATACACCGCGGTAGTCGCAAAAGGGAAGAGAACGCTAGCTGAAATAGTACCCAGCAAATCGTTCAGAAATTCATTAGAGGACACCGCCCGATGGGTAGCGTCATGTAGTGGCGTGAAGGCCGCGTAAAACGAAAAAACCATGATCGGATAGACCACCCAAAGCGTCAGGCCAGCGTAGACATGCAAGGCCATGCCGCCAAATACACCGGCATAAGCCAGAAGAATCAAACCCAACTGTTGATAAGCAATCAAAGGAACCGCCGAAACCTCCCGGTAGGCAGGGTCATTGACTACCTGATGAATGACTTCTCGAACTTTCAGATTGTTAGCAGTGATGCTCATGACCGATCATTTTTCGCTAATGATGCCATAAAACTAGTTCTCTGCATGAAATGCTTTTAGACGGCGGCGTCTAAAGCCCTTAATTTTCTCCGCCGCTATGCATCTGCTTTAGCAACACGGCCACTTCGTCGAGGTATTCTTCCATCCAGGCATAGGAGTATTCCTCCCAGGTAATCCGAAGCAAGAAATTTTCGGCGACAAGTTGTAGAAAAGCCCGTGCCAAGAGCTTCTGGTTTTGAAGCCCGAGGAAAAAGGCCCAAGGATCGAGCACTGCCGCTGCAAACTGTTCGAATACCTTTTCGAAACAAGCCTTAAAAGCTGGCCTGCGTCGATGAATTCGTAGCTGTTTATGAAAGAAAAGATCAGTCTTAAAATCCACAAAGGCATCGAGCATGCCCGGCTTAATTGTATTGGACTGTTTCAGCAAAACAACTAGAGACTCCGTACGGCTAAGGTGGAATTCCAATAGTGCCTCTTCGAAGATCTCTAGGTCGCCGAAGTAATAGTAGAAGGAGGATTTATTCTTCCCCAATTGGCGAGCCAATACCTCAACTTGCACAGCAGGAAAGCCCTCTTGAGCAACTAGCTGACATCCTGCATTAATCCACTCCTGTTTCTTCTGCCCTTTCATGATTTTCTATGAGCACCAATAATGGCTTGAAAGAATTGTGCTGAGAAAATACACAAAAAGTCGCTGCCGAAAACTACCTGGAGTAGAACAATGCGCTACTCCCGTAAATAATCGCGTATGAAGTCAACTAAAGCTTCGCCGTGCAGATTCTTCGCTACCACTTTGCCTTCAGCATCGAGCAGAAAATTTGCCGGAATAGTGCTGATGCGCAATTGATCAAACAAGGGAGAGTCATCTCCCATTAAATCAGAAGCGTGGGGCCATTTTTGCACACCGTCGGCCTCAATGGCACGCAACCACGCACGTTCACTCGCTTCTAAGCCGTAACCCAGGATTTGAAACCCAGCCTCAGCATATTCCTCCCATAGTGGCACCAAGTATTCCTTGTTCTGCACGCGACAAGGACCACACCAGGAAGCCCATAGGTCGAGCAGCGTCAAACGCTCCCCCAACAGGGTATTGAGACGCACGGTATCCCCACCTAAAAGCGGCATGGGGTAATCAGGAATCTGATCTCCAAGCAGCACTGGCATCTTCTTGCGGTCGGCGGCATTGGCCAACTGTTGTACCCAAGGGTGATCAGGAACTTCCACCTGCCAACGTTCAGCCTGCCTTACGATAAGCTCTGGAAAACGCTCATAGTAACCTTCAATACTAGCCCAGCGAACAGCCACCAGTGAGGGTAGCAAGTGCTCACTCGTTGCTGCAAACTGCATCAACGATTTCTGGTACGCCAGCATGGCTTCCTCTTCTTCCAGTAGAGCATGTTCTGACTGATCTTCCTCTGCTCCCAAATGTAGAGTATGAGCGGCTAAACGCAGATCGCGTAGTTCTACCAGCAAAGCATTTTGTGGATTCGGATCGATGAACTGAAAACTCTCTTGGAAGCGACTAATACTAGCCGTGATAGCTTCCTGATAGCCATCTTGCCAAACCAGAGGCATGTAATTGGATAGGGCAGGCACCTCATTATCCAAACGATTCAGGAAGCGCTCGCCCTGACGTTGTACCGCCAGCTGCCATAGTACCGGCTCCTGAGCCGCCGGCATTTGTTCAAAAGCAAATTGCCCATTTTCGTCTATCTGAGCAGAGTCTAAGACAGTGCCTACATAACTGCTCGCCGCAGCCTTCCAGTTCGCAGGAGCCACCAGATACACTACCTGGTTCCAATCCGAATCATCTAATTGGATCGTCCCTGATAAAGGAGGTTGCCATGAACAAGCAGAGAGCTTTAAAAGAAGAAACCCGAATAAGACAAAGTTGGCAATCGCTTTCATACGGTGGCATTTTGTGTGGGCGAGCATAATACGAAGGACACGCAAATGTCCTCAAAAAGTCCGCACAAAATTGTGACACGTATCACAAGCTAGCTAGTAGTCAGTCACCTAAATCTTAGTCTTATTGGCAGACTTCGCATGGACCGAAGAATGTTTATCTTCACTTCGATCAACTAAACAAGTACCATGCGTCATTTCATCCTACTTCTCATCGCAATCGTACCGTGTACCTTATTCTGCCAACTGACCATCCCACCATCCAGTGCTCCGGCTCAATTGAGCACACAGATAGGGCTTACCAATTTCGACATTACCTATCATCGCCCCGGCGTGAAAGGAAGAGTCATTTTTGGCGATCTTCTACCCTACGATCAGGTTTGGCGCACCGGTGCCAATGAGGCTACTCGTATACTTTTAGATCGTCCGATTCGCATTGCAGACCAGGATATTGAGCCCGGCACTTATTCTATTTATACCATTCCTAAAGAAGAAGGCAACTGGACATTCATCCTCAACGCAGACACCACGCTTTGGGGTGCGCGAGGTTATGATGAAAGCAAGGACGTTGTTCGGGCAGAGTGGCGAGTTCAAGAGCTCCCGGAACGCATTGAGACCATGGAATTCCGCTGGATGAATATCACGCATACCAGTGCGAGCCTTTGCCTAGAATGGGAGAACGTGCGCCTCCGTCTTCCTATCGAGTTGAAGACACACGAGCAGGTGAATAACAGCATTGGCAAAACGCTTACTGCCTCCAATACTAATGGCGGTGAATATTATCGAGCAGCTCGTTATTATCTGGACAACAATCTAGACCTGCAACAAGCCAAGGAGTGGATGGACAAACGCCTCGAGCTGGGTGGTGAGCAGTTTGGCATTATGCGCTACCAGGCTTTCATTGAACGTAAACTGGGCAACCTGGAAGAAGCCGAGCGCATCATGCGACGTTCACTGGAACTGGCTGAAGAACGGCCTAACCCACACTACGTGCGTATGAATACAAAGACGCTACGCGAATGGGCCAAAGAAGAAGTAAGCGGAATGACCGGAGCTGAGCTTGTGGCTCGCAGTATTCAATACCATGACCCGAATAGCGCTTGGGAAACCGAAGACATCAACTTGAAGCTTTATGAATCCCGCCCGGGTGGTGGCTACCGCTTGTCCGACTTGTTGATCAACATCGATCAAGAAACATTTGTCTTGGATCAGCAGCGTGGTCGGGATCATGTCTACCGTAAACTTGCCCCAGAACAGTGCGTGACGAAACTGAATGGCCAGGAAAGTGGCTTTTCTGAAGCCCAAATCCGACAATACCGCCTGAGCTGCGAAGGCAATGAACTTTACAAAAACTACTACAGCTACCTCTGGGGTCTACCCATGAAGCTTAAGGATTCGGGTACTATCATTGCCGACAAAGCCCACCGCGTGGATTTCTTTGGCCAGGAACTTTTGGAAGTAAAGGTCACCTATAGCGAAGAGGTCGGTGCCGACATCTGGTACTTCTATTTCCACCCCGACACCTATGCGATGAGTGGCTACCGTTTCTACCATGATGAAGCTGATAACGATGGAGAATACATCCTTCTGGAAGAGGAAGAGGAAATCAATGGCATCAAATTTCCCGCCAAAAGACATTGGTACACGCATGGTGACCGGAGATACTTGGGGTCGGATGAGGTACGGAAGTAGAATTAGAGTGAAAATCAGAATAATAGAATGAAGTCTGAAGACCTAAACATCTATACTACCTATAAGGATTGGCCGAATCCTCCATTTGCAGAATGGGATAAGACTGCCGGCACCCTCCTCAAGGAGACCATGAATAAGTATTACCAATTCGTTGTTGACCCAGATAAAGATCCAACTACTACCTCTGCGTATCAGGATCTCATGCGAACTATTGGTACTGGCAGTGAACAACTAAACGCCTGGAAAGCCTATGTTGAACAACTCAGAGCGTATTTCCCTGATTCTGAAATCCAACGTGACATCAAACTACAGCCTGGCGTGGGTGCCATCTTTACGTTAAAAGACGATACATACGACGGATTCACCATTACCCAAAAACTGCATACATACCATAGTCTCTTGGGACCATTCTATACCATTTTTGGCGTTAATAGGGTACACTACAACAATGGTGAGTATAACTCCATAGTTTTCGACCCGATTATCACAGCATCGCCTATTGATGAGTACAAGGCATTATTTGAGGCAGTTCATAAGCAATTCCAGAAAGATTTTCCGGATCGCATCTTCATGCCGTTCCAGATAGGGCGCCAAACTTATCCCGGCTTTCGAACTGGCTGGGTAAGTCATAAAGGTGATCATGCTCTGCTTCATGCGCTATTTACACATTACAATATAGTGCGCTGTGCCTTTCGCGGAGATCTCACGTATGGCTACAAGGAATGGACAGACCGAGAGCTCCGCGCCTGGACTGCTTACCCTCCTAATCATCCACCGAAATAGATGACAACGAAAGCACAACTCCACGCTCATTGTCTGCAACTGATAGACGTCCGTCTAGAAGAACTCCAAACGGCTATTGCCACCGTACAGGAATCGCGCAACAACGAAACCAAGAGCAGCGCCGGAGACAAGTACGAAACCGGGCGCGCGATGATGCAACAAGAAGAAGATAAACTCCTGGCCCGCCTGGATAACACCCGACAGATGCGCCTACAGCTCACCCAGCTTGACCTTACTCTATCTTCAGATCGTGTGGAGTTAGGCAGTATGGTACAAACCAATGCCCGCACTTACTACCTGAGTGTAAGCTTGGGCAAGGTTGTACTGGAAGGAAAGACCTACTTCTGTATCTCGCCAGAGGCGCCGATCAGTCAGCTCCTCTTGGGTAAAGCTGTCGATGAGAGTATTCAGATTAATGGCCGGAAAGAGCAATTACAGGCACTTCATTAACGCTGATCTTATTCTTGATCTCCAAACAGGTCCGTTGGCTCCGCCTCAGAGATAACCAATGGAATCTCATCGCGAATGCTTTGCTGATGGGCCATGGGTAAGGTGTTATAGGCCTGGCCAAATCGGTCTTGCGCAGCTGCCTCCCATAGCTCGTTATAAGCGCCCTTTAGCTCATTGTAGACTTGCAGGTAGGTATCATAATTCGTTGAACGGTCATTGATCAGGGATACTACCGCCTTATTGGGTGCTTTGGCCAAATCGGGCAAGCCAGCCGGATTCATAATGAAGGTTTTTACCTCACTTTGTAGGTCTGCCAAGGAGATTATTTCACCACGAACAGAAATTTGATTTTGTCCGTTGATAGCTACCCGAAAAAGGTTTCGGGTGTTGATCTCTGTTTGCGGCGGATCATGATCAAAGGGTGGCAGCTTAATGAGTAAGCCACTATCCGAAAGAATAGTAGTGGTCACCAGAAAGAAGATCAGGAGTAAGAACGCGATATCCGCCATGCTTCCGGCGTTCACTTCCGGTGCTTTGCGGCGGGCAATGGTACGTTTCATATCAGCTAAGTTTTGTCATGAAATTCTCAATTCTTAGCTGGTAGCCTATGAACTTGTTATTAAGATGACGAAGAGCGTAAAAATGGTGTTTACCTTAGCAGCAAATTGAGCGCAGATGGATGCTAACTTCTTTTTCAAGTCTTTGCACGTAGTCGGTTTCGTTTCCTGGTTTGCAGGTCTATTCTACCTGGTGCGGGTGTTTGTCTACATCATGGAAGCCAGCGAGCGCGAAGAGCCTGCCCGTAGCATCCTGGGAGAGCAATTTCTCACCATGGCACAGCGTGTCTACAAAATCATTTGTAATCCAGCTGCCTTTATCACCTGGTTTGCAGGCTTGATGATGATTGGGCTTGACTTAGCAGGCGTCACCTCCTTTGCTTATTTCAGTGGTGGTACTCCCGGATGGCTCCACCTCAAGCTGTTATTACTAGTGCTATTAGTAGGCTATCATCTCTACTGCCGCCGACTCTTGCGCCGCATGGAACAGGGCGAACAACCACTCAGTGCCTGGCAGTATCGTCTCTTCAATGAGATTCCTACCCTCTTCCTCGTGAGTATTTCCTTCATCGCCGTCTACGGAAAATCGGGGCGTTTGAACTATCTGTATTTGCTATTAGGCGTAGGCCTATTTGCTGGCCTGGTGTATAGAGGAGCGGTAGCCTACCGGAAACGGCGCGAAGCGGAAGAAATCAAATAAGCGGTAACGTCTACACATTAAAATGGCATAAAAAAGAGTTGGTAGAGTTTATGTACGCAGATTTCGTCTGAGCCTAAAATATCTTTTTCTGCCACTCTTCGTTTAAGAACCATTTTCCTTAGCTAGGGCTAAGAAAAAGAACCTTTGTCTTGATTGTCAAAAAAATCTAATTTGATTCTCTAGACAAAATTCACCTACATAAACTCTAGTAAGGGTAAGATTTTTTTGTTTCCGCTGATATAACACCAAAACCCACAACCTCAATGAACAGATGCCTTGTCCTATTTCTTAGTATTTCATTTTTCGTACACCTACTTCCCGCACAACAAACCACTTCCTGGGAACAGTTTATCCAAAATGTAGCCCAACAAAAGCCAACTAGCACCAAGCTTGACACGACCGGGCTAGCGGCCTTCCGCACCGATCCGTTTCTTTTTTGAGACCTACCAAAAACAGGGAGAATGGTTTTTGCTCACCTACTACGAGCAGTTTGAGCGAGGAAATCAAATCCTCTGTCAATGCGACTATGAAGTTCTTCAAACGTACTTCGAGGGCATTGCTCACAATTTTTCAGAAGACCGGTTTGGCGCCTACCAATTCGCCTCGGATATTGATCTTCCGGAGGAGTTTTACTTCGACAACTGCCTTGCTGCGCACGACATAAACCCAGTTTCACCAGCCTCTCCCTACCTGGAGAAACTACTTAACAACCAGCTCCCCCCCACGCAGGCTATTGACAATGAACTGCTGGCTCAAGTGAATGGTCAACTGATGATTCGGCAAGACGGCAATTGGATCCTTGATCTTGCGGGTCAGCTTCCAGACTCCTTAGAACTTCTCGAGGTACTAAAGCCCCAGCTCTATCATCTACGGAGTAGTGATTACCAGTATTACCCAGCAGTAACGGTAGCCCCCTGGAAGGCGAAGCTCATCACCAATGGCCACGCCAGTAATCAACTGGTAGGCTATAACCGGGCCACTATCTGGAAGGAAGAACTGGGCAATCATCGCGCAATGTCTACCATTGATCCCAACCATTGGAATGTACAGTATATGCTGGCTGCTGATACGCATATCCCGACCGACGCAGTGGAAGCTGCTGGCTACGTTCAGTTAATGGTCACCAATGGCAGCACCGAAGTACTTGCGGAGCCTTTCACCTATTTCGAAGCTGAAAACAACTACGTTTTTGAACTCGACGAAAAAGGTACGCTCTACATCTCAGATGCAGCTCAAGGTGAAGGCTTCCGAACGGGCCTAGCCTACTATCCGAACAGCCGTTGGGTGAGTGCCACATTTCTAAAAGAAAATGGAGATACAGTAGCCCATTTCACACCTGCCCAGCAACCACTAGAATTGGAGTTCAGGCCACTCCCCGGCCAAACATATTTCGTCCACCTGGTCCGCCAGAAGCAGATACAGGTGAAAGTCCCCTTCACGCTGTCAATGCCAGGCGAAACGTTGGACCCAGGATTCAGCATTGGTGAGATGTATAGTCAGCGCTACCGTTTTAGCGTTAAACACGATGGGCAACACCGAATCAGTGCTGTGTATGATATCTACACACCGCATCACAGTGGGCAGGATAGTTTTACGCTAGAACGCGCCTATGACAACACGGGAAAAGACTTACTCCTTCATCAAGCAGATAGCATTGATGCCTACAATGAAAGTCTAGCGGCGCTCGGAGAAGACCGTTACTGGTGGGAACGCCCCATTGAAGACCAGTGGAAGAAAGGCTTTAGTTGGGGGTTACATGCCGACGCCAAGCCAAGTGACCACTATCATCTGGAAATAGGATTATGGGAAAAGCCAGCAGCTAAAGCCAGCCAAATCTATTTGGAAGGTCTCCTCCATTATCAAACCCCCGATGGCAACTGGGCCACCCACCCCTGGCAGGACACCCTACAGCTTAGCACGAGCCAAACTGCTACAGCAGCTAAAATAGAGGAGAGTATTCAGGAGATGACTTCGCTATCGGCCTATGAATTCAAAATTGGTGGCGACGGACCTAGAAACACCCACAACCTCCAAGCGAAATACGCTCTAGCGGTGCCATTGGGGCACAACTACGTAAAAATGGATATGCAGCAGAGTCAATTGACTCAACTGCAGGACAACACCGGCAAAAATCTACTCCTCGCACAAGCGGAGGCAGAGGCTATGCAGTACGAGCTAAACAAACGCATGAAGGAGCCTCGAAATATGGACCGCCCCTTCCTGACGCTCCGCCCTGATATCCGGACGTACCGCTATGGCGAGCCTATGAGCCAGGTCAACTTTAATGTGTACTCGCATCTAGCACCGGGCCCAGGAGCACATCAGGTGCAAGGTAAAGCAACGATCGCCTACTACACCGCTGCAGACGACGACCTAACCGTGGCCGAGCAGACAATAACTTACGAAAAACAAGAACAGATCAGTCTAGAAGTGGCTGGGCACATTGTTCACTTTAAGCGATCCGCCTTCACGGACGACATCGATGACAAGACGTATGTCCACTACCAATTAGCTCAAGAAGATCTTTCCGTATTGATCGCTGCCAACATAATCCTGGACGGGGAAGAAGAAATTAGCCCCAATCCTATGACATCCCAGTTCAGCCTATATGATTTGCGGATACCCGAAGATGTGGACAAGCGTCCGCTCACTATTCGCTTACTCTACGCTGAACTGCAGCTACAGATCGAGCAGGTAGATGTTGAAGTCAGTATTCATGGCACCATTCACAACTAGTGCAAAACACAAAATAAAAAGGGGGCTGCAGTGCAGCCCCCCTTCGTCTTTATCGTGTCAGGTACATGTACCGTTGCTTATCCAACTCTCGGAAGAATGGATCCGTCAAATCCTTAATGAAGCGGATGGCCTCACCGGTTGACTTCATCTCAGGCCCGAGTTGCTTGTCCACATTAGGGAACTTGTTGAAGCTAAAGACCGGCACCTTAATCGCAAAGCCACTTGGTCGTGCTTGGATGTGATAGTCTTTCAACTTCTTCGCACCGATCATCACCTCCGTAGCAATCTTCAGGTAAGGTACCTGGTAGGCTTTGGCAATAAATGGTGTAGTACGACTCGCACGAGGGTTAGCCTCGATTACGTACACGTTGTCGTCCTTGATCGCAAACTGGATGTTGATCAAACCGAGGATATTGAGGGCTTTTGCCAATTTCTCGGTAATCTCTACCATCTTGTTCACAGCATCTACAGAAAGGCTGTAGGTAGGAAGTACCGCAGCGGAATCGCCGGAATGGACACCGGCTGGCTCGATGTGCTCCATGATACCCATTACGTGTACTTGCTCACCGTCGAAGATGGCATCAACCTCAGCTTCCTTAGCACGATCCAGGAAGTGATCTACCAGTACGCGATTGTCTGGCATGTGCTTGAAGATATGCAGTACGTGGCGCTCTAGTTCTGCATCATTAATTACAATCCGCATATCCTGTCCACCCAGTACGTAGCTTGGACGCACCAGTACCGGATAGCCTACTTCGTTGGCTACCTCTAGTGCTCTATCCGCATCATTAGCCGCACCGTAGCGTGGGTATGGGATTTCTAGTTCTTTCAGCAAGTCAGAGAAGGCACCGCGGTCTTCGGCCAAGTCCATGCTTGGGAAATCCGTACCGATAATTTTAATGCCTTTCTTATGTAGTGTTTCGGCAAGCTTCAGGGCTGTCTGGCCACCCAGCTGTACGATTACACCTTCTGGTTGTTCTAGTTCGATGATTTCCTCCAAGTGTTCCCAGTATACTGGCTCGAAGTAGAGTTTGTCGGCCATATCAAAGTCGGTGGAAACCGTCTCTGGGTTACAGTTGATCATGATCGCCTCATAACCTGCTTCTTTGATCGCCAACAAACCGTGGACACAGCAATAGTCAAACTCGATACCCTGGCCAATACGGTTTGGTCCGGAGCCCAGTACGATAATCTTCTTCTTATCCGTTGGGATACTTTCGTTCTCCTCGTCGAAGGTACTGTAGAAGTAAGGGGTCTGTGCCTCAAACTCCGCAGCACAGGTATCTACCATCTTGTACGTCCGGCGTACGCCCAACTTCTTACGGTGGCGCGTTACTTGCTCTTCTTCTACCCGGAGGGTCCAAGCGATCTGCGCATCAGAGAAACCAACCACCTTCAGCTCGCGCATGAACGATTCTGGAATATCCTCTGCTACATTGAAGCGCATCAGGCGTTCTTCCATATCTACCAGGCGCTTGATCTGCTTGATAAACCAAGGATCAATCTTGGTGAGTTTATGGATAGTCTTGCTCGGTACACCTAAACGTAGGGCATCCTTCAAGCGGAAAATCCGGTCATCACTGGCCTTTTCCAGACGCATCAGGATATCATCCGTCTTGATCCATTCTTTCTTATCAGCTCCTAGTCCGGCGCGGTCTTGCTCCAAACTCTGGCAGGCCTTCTGCAGTGCTTCCAGGAAGTTGCGGCCGATACCCATTACCTCTCCTACCGATTTCATCTGTAGGCCCAACTCGTGGTCAGCGCCAGGGAACTTAGAGAAATTCCAACGAGGCATCTTCACGATTACATAATCAAGGGTTGGTTCGAAGTAGGCTGAGGTAGTCTTGGTAATTTGGTTTTTCAGTTCATCCAGCGTGTAGCCAATCGCCAATTTTGCAGCAATTTTGGCAATCGGATAACCAGTAGCTTTACTGGCTAGCGCCGAAGAACGACTCACACGTGGGTTGATCTCGATCACGATCAGGTCTTCCGTTTCCGGATTGATCGAGAATTGGATATTACAACCACCAGCGAAGTTACCGAGGGAGCGCATCGCCAGAATCGCCTGGTCACGCATCTCCTGGTAGGCCGTATCAGAAAGCGTCATAGCAGGGGCTACCGTAATCGAATCACCCGTGTGGATACCCATTGGATCAAGGTTCTCCACGGTACAGATGATCACAACATTGTCCGCAGCATCACGCAGCAGCTCCAACTCATATTCTTTCCACCCAAATACAGCTTTCTCCACCAATACCTCGTGCGTCGGGCTCATATTCAAGCCGTGGCGCAACTTCGCATCAAACTCCTCCGCGGTGTGTACGAAACCACCACCGGTACCACCCAGGGTATAAGAAGGACGAATTACCAGCGGAAAACCAATTTCCTGCGCGGCTTCCTTACCCTCCAAAAAAGAATTGGCGATTCGCGAAGGTGCGACCGCCAATCCGTTATCGATCATATGCTGACGGAATGCCTCCCGGTTTTCAGCTAGTTCGATGGCATCGAGGTCAACACCGATAAGTCTTACGTCATATTTTTCCCAAAGGCCCTGCGAACCGGCTTCAATGGCTAAGTTCAAAGCCGTTTGTCCACCCATAGTAGGTAGTACGGCGTCGATATCGCGTTCGCGGAGGATTTGCTCCAAGCTTTCCACCGTCAGTGGCAAAAGGTAAACATGGTCGGCGGTGACGGGATCCGTCATGATGGTCGCCGGGTTGCTATTGATGAGGGTTACCTCAATACCTTCTTCCCGGAGGGAACGAGAGGCCTGGCTACCGGAGTAGTCAAACTCACAAGCTTGTCCAATAATAATAGGGCCACTCCCAATGATGAGAACGGAACGAATAGACTGATCTTTTGGCATGATGCTGCAATTTTTGCTTTCCTTGCGATCCCGAAATTATAGGTGGGTATGGGACCGCAAAAGTTTAGGTTCGGCACAAATTGCGGGCAAAGATAAGGACTGGGTCCAAAAAAGTAGTATTACTATCATTTATTTTTTTGAGGGAAATATGCTAGTGCTTCGCTTTACCCTTTTCTAAGAGGACAGGGCATAGATCTATCGGAGCTATTCAGGTCTATTAATGCTATAGTACTATTCGCTAAAAGACGTGGTTACTCCAACTCAATCCACTCCAAAGTAAGATCATCAAAGAACACATCGTGAGAGCCATCTTCATGATCCAGTATGAGCCGAACTTCATCACTTGCTGAAGGCTCACCAAAAGCTTTCTTTAGCGGAAATTCAAAATACGCATGGTGCCAGGTCCAATTGTCATGCAGCCAATGTATGCGGATACTCTGCTTTCCGATTTCTTGGCCGTCTCTGTAAAACTTCATCTTTAGGCGAGCCTGCCGCCACTCGTGCCACTCCATATTGATAAAGAAGCTCCTGACGTTGGCGCGCAGCCAGACTTTACGATAACCATCTACTGCTGGCAGCTTCGTTGATACTTCATAAAGTGGATTATCCTGGTTGATGATAATGCCTGCCCCGTCCTTCATGCGCTCGTACGATCTTCCCACAATGACACTATCCGCGGGCTCGTCGAACGATTTATAAATCAGTGTATCAAGTGCTTTGATGGGACGATTAGGCAATTCGGTCTTTACGTCCAGAAATTTCTTGGTGTCTTTCGGCACATGAGCCCGCCCCATAATTTTGAAGTAGTACTTCTGCGACATGTAAGCCGCGTGCCACCTACCATTCGTCGCATGGGCATTCCAAACCATCAAGAAATTCAAATCAATGAAGAACAAGAGGAGGATGCCAAAAACGACCTTCCAATAGTGTTTCCCTTTCCAAACCACATATTGAATAAAAGCTGTCAGCGGGAACGCCCACACTGCATAGGACTGGATAATCGCTCTGCAGCCTACACTACCTCCGTACATCCAGGTTTTCCAGCTAAAGATGATATAGACATTGATAACACTGAAAAGAAAAATGCTCCAAAAAACAGATCTCTTTTTCTGATAGAGTTGCCATAGACCTACCACCGCAAAAATCATAGCGGGTGTATAGATCAACCAACCTTTCTGGAAGCTGAATAGGCCCCTGTAAATTCTCGGGCGTAAGAAATTGAAGCCTTGGTTATCATAGGAATAGTACAACCATTGCCCCGTTATCGATTTCCAATACAGCAGCTGGACAGACCCAATAGCTAAAACCACCAATACAGCGAGTAACAACTGAGGAAGGTGCGCTCTGAACTTTGCTGCTTGTAGCTTGATGACCGAAGACGAGTGTACGCCCCAAAGGATAGGGATCAAAGCAGCGACAATATCAGTGGGTCGACTTAGTGCCAGCAATCCGATCACCACTCCAATACCCGCGGCGGCATACCAATTGGGTGATCGATGCCAGCGCCAGGTCAGGTTGAGCAAAAATGCATAGAGCGTAAACAGGAAGGAATGCGACATCATATTATTGATGCCAGCATACACAATATAATTGGTCGCCAAGACAAGCACCAGTAAGGTCAGTGCTACGGGCCACTCATCGAAATAAGCCAGTAGTACTTGCCGAAGTGCCCAAAGCCCCATAAAGGCCCAGAGTAAAGACCACATAGATAGCCAGAAATAGTAGGGATGGGAATATCCGTCGGCAGCGAAAGTATCATTGCTCAAAGCACTGAGGTGCCCCACCAAAAAGCCCGGGCTGGACAAAACTGCCATGCCAAGCGAGTATTTCATCACTCGATTACCGTTGGGTAAGTCTGTGGTGTGGCTTACTGCATCACCAATGCCGTACTCCAATGCAAGGGAATCGTAAAAGCTAACTGTAGCTAAATCGTCATAGATAAAATGAGCCGGCAGCGCCAAATAGTAACCCGCAGGGTCATAGCTAATGGCCTTACCTTCTCGCCAAGACGCAGCTACAAAGCAGGTTCTTAAGAGCACGTAACATACCAACAAGTAAATCCAGAAAGAGGCAGACCTGGACAGGCGCATGAGCCTAGTAAGTTTAGGGTGATGGTAATTGGTGAAAAGGTACTGGAAATTTCCCGGACGTCAGCGGCTAAATGGTCTTTCGTCTTTGAGCAACATTTTCAGGATAACTTCTATTCCGACCTATTACTTTGATGTATCTGGCGACCACTATGAATCTATAGTAGTTAGTCAGCAAGTAGTGCTCCGAAAACCCCTTAGCCGAACTTTTACCCTTCCCCGTAGAAATATCCGAAGCGGTAATCGGTCGTTTCTTATATTTGAGCACTGAGCAACAAATACAGCTCCGTAAAAGAAAATTGAGGGCTTAAACGCCCCTGCGACTACAGCACAACATATGACCTACGACAATTTCACTACTCGCGCCCAGGAGGCCATCATGCAAGGCCAGCGCGTAGCTGGAGGCCTAAGCCAGCAACAAGTAGACACCCCACACCTACTAAAAGGAATTTTAGATACCGACGAAAGCGTCGTACGCTTTCTATTGGAAAAGAACAACCTCGATCTGCAAGAACTCTCCAACCGACTGGATCGCATTACCCGCGAGTACCCAAAGGTGGCTGGTAGCGAAAAGCAGTTCCTGACCGATACCGCTAACAAAGCACTCAGCCGGGCCAAGAAAATGCTGCCCGACTTTGGCGACGAATATATCTCGGTAGAATTAATACTACTGGGTATTCTGCAGGGTAAAGGCAAAGGCGCCCAGGTACTAAAAGACATGGGATTGACCAATGATGGTTTACGCACTGCCATCCTCGAACTACGTAAAGGCCGGAAGGTAACCGACCAAAGCGCTGAAGAGAGTTACAACGCCCTTGCCAAATTTGGTATCAACCTGAACGAGCGTGCTGAAAATGGTCAACTTGACCCGATTATCGGCCGGGATGAGGAAATGCGTCGGGTGCTTCAAATTCTGTCTCGCCGTAAAAAGAACAACCCACTTCTCATTGGTGAAGCAGGTGTTGGTAAAACAGCTATTGTCGAAGGTATCGCTTGGCGAATCGTCAAGGGTGATGTACCGGAGAACCTCATGAGCAAGCGCATCTTCGTATTGGATATTGCTGCCCTGATTGCTGGTGCTAAATACAAAGGCGAATTTGAGGAGCGTCTCAAGGGTGTGATCAAAGAAGTGACTGAGTCCAGTGGCGAGATTGTCCTCTTTATTGACGAAATCCATACGCTCATTGGTGCTGGTGGCGGCAATGGTGCCATGGATGCTGCCAACATCCTGAAGCCAGCCTTGGCTCGGGGCGAACTCCGTACCATTGGTGCGACTACCCTCGACGAATACCAGAAGTACTTCGAAAAAGACAAAGCGCTGGTGCGCCGTTTCCAGACGGTACTTATCGAAGAACCTAGTGTAGAGGATACCATCTCCATCCTACGTGGTTTGCAGGAGCGTTACGAGGTGTACCATAAAATTGAGATCCTGGATGAAGCCCTCGTGGCTGCTGCCGAACTCAGTAACCGCTACATCTCTGACCGACAGTTGCCAGATAAGGCCATTGACTTGATTGACGAAAGTGCTGCCCGCCTACGTCTGGAGCTAGATAGTGTACCAGAGGAAGTAGACGAATGGGAGCGCAAGGTCCGTCAGCTGGAGATTGAGCGGGAGGCCATCAAGCGCGAAAAGAACAAGGAGAAGCTCGGTAAGATCAACGGCCAAATTGCTAATGCCAAGGAGAAGCGCGACAATCTACGTGCCGCCTGGCAGGGCGAAAAAGAAATCGTTGACCTGGTGCAGGGCATCAAGAAGCAAATGGAAGAGCTAGAGTTGGAGGCCGACAAAGCCGAACGCCATAGTGATTTTGAAACCGTGGCAAAGATCCGCTACGGTCAGCTGCAAGAACTCCAAAAGGAACTCGCGACAGCAGAAAAGAAGCTGGACAAGCTTCCGGATGAAAAACGCTTCACCAACGAGGAAGTAACTGCCAATGACATTGCTGAAGTAGTAGGCCGCTGGACGGGCATCCCCGTGGCGCGTATGCTGCAAAGCGAAAAGGAAAAGCTCCTCCGCTTAGAGGATCAGTTACACGAACGATTGATTGGACAGAACGAAGCAGTCACAGCTGTTGCCAATGCAGTGCGTCGTAGTCGAGCAGGCATGCAAGACGAAGGTCGTCCCATCGGATCGTTTATTTTCTTGGGCCCTACTGGTGTGGGTAAAACCGAGTTGGCCAAAGCGCTAGCGGAAGTACTCTTCAACGATGAGCGGGCCATCACCCGTATCGATATGAGTGAGTACCAGGAGCGCCATGCAGTAAGCCGATTGGTAGGTGCGCCTCCCGGATACGTGGGCTACGATGAAGGTGGCCAGCTAACGGAAGCGGTACGCCGACGCCCATATAGCATTGTACTATTGGATGAAATCGAGAAAGCACACCCTGACACTTTCAACATCCTTCTGCAAGTGCTCGATGATGGCCAGCTGACCGATAACCGTGGCCGTATTGCCAACTTCAAGAACACCATCATCATCATGACTTCCAACATGGGAGCCGAGGTGATCCTGGAGAACTTTGAAGACCTGGAGGCCGTTGGTGAAGAACACCGCCAGGACATCCTGGAAACCACAAAAGAAGAAGTCTTTGAGACTTTGAAAGATAATCTTCGCCCCGAGTTCCTGAACCGGATCGATGAGCGCATCATGTTCTTGCCGCTGACTCAGGAGGAGATCAAGAAGATCCTCAAGTTGCTACTTCGCAAGACAGAAAAGATGCTGGCGCGCAAGGGTATGGTGCTCAAAGTGAGCGAGCGTGCCTTGGATTGGCTAGCCGAACGGGGCTATGACCCGCAGTTTGGTGCGCGTCCAATGAAGCGCGTCCTACAGCGCGACCTGGTAGACGGTCTTTCTAGCGAAATCATCGCCGACAACTTCGAGCGCGGAGATACCATCTACATCGATCTAGACGGTGATAAGCTTGGCTACAGCAAAGAGCCTTTTGACCCCAATGCGACTTTCACCCCCACCGGAGAAACGGCCGCTAAAAAGCGTCGCCGCCGTGCGAGCAAAAAACGTAAGGATCAGGTAGAGGAGCTGAAGAAGGCTACTGATGATCTGAATGATGCGGTTGCGGAGGTGAAGGAGGATTGATTTTTTCCTCGCGTCGGGGGACGCTCGGGAACGGACGCTTGGGAACGGACGCTCGGGAACGAGTAGGGTATTGGTTAGTTGGATTAGTGAATTTAGTTGGGTTAGTATCCAGCTATACTAGCTTTGACGTTCACTTCAATTTTTACTACCGTTTTAATTCCAGAGGATTGGCATAGAAGACGCCTTGGTGATTCATGAAGGTGCTATCTGCTCGATTCAAGTCTAGTGGACCACCCTTAAAATTGGTGGCAGGCAAGCCTAATTCCTGAAAAATGCAGGTTGTAGCGGCGAAGTCCCAGATACTGCCACCACCACGTTCTTTTTTGGGGTACTTCAGCATACAGGCTGGACCATTTTCCAGTACTAGTATTGCGTTCATAACGGAACCTGATCCATCTATTTCCTGAACGCCATCTAACCCTAGTTCCTGTGCTTTTTCATTCAGCCAGCCTTCAATTTGGGTAGCATGGGGCGTATCCCTGAGCTTGCGGTCGGTTACGTAGGTGATGTGCCTATTGACAAGCTCAACTACCCATGGCGCCCCATTCCTATAAGCCCCATGTCCTTTGACAGCGTGATATAGCGTATTGCTATTGGGATCGAACACTACGCCAATACAGGGTGTACCATCTTTTGCCACCAAAGTAATAGACACGGAAAAGCCAGGTCGTTTATTGATGAAGGGAAGCGTTCCATCCATCGGGTCGATGCACCAAAAGAAGTCTTTGTTGAAACGGCTGCCATCATCTTCCGTCTCTTCGGAGAGTAGCGCTAGATCAAATGCTTTGCAGGTGGGAAGTAGGTGGGTAAGGATGACTGCTTCGCATTCCCGATCCACCACAGTCACGACTTGTGCGGCATGGCTTGTCCCTGTTGCTTTGTGCTCTACTATAACCTCTTCATTCATGTAACCTTGAATGATCTTTCCGGCAGCTAGAGCTGCTTCTATAGCGACATCCTTGAGCAGTAACAGGTCCATACTTATAAGCTATTGACAACTTCTGCGGTAACGCGTTCACTGTAACTATTGATCTTCCAATGCCCCGGGCTCCAACCCTTTAGAAAACGGTGAAAATCTGCCCAAGCAACTCGATACAAAGAACGCCATTCTCTTTCCAGTTCTTCATTCCTTTCCCCCAGCGCGGTTTGCAAATACATAAAATAAGTATCTAATATTTGTGCTTCCAGGCGCTCACACTCACGCTCATTCAGGCAGCTCCCGACAAAGTAGGCCACATCCTTCATGCCACAACCACCACCTACATACTGAAAGTCTACACCTGCCACCTTACCATCAGGAGCAAAGCAGAAATTGGCCAGTTTGGCATCGCCGTGCACGAAGGTTTTGTACGTGCAACTGCTAAGCTTTTCATCGATAGCAGTAGCCGCCGCTTTTAATCGCTGATCTGCCAACACCTCAAGTTCATTTGGTCGGGTGGCCAAATGCCAATAGGTGCCTACCTCCCAAAGGCCGTCCGGGACCTCACCCAGAAAACTAGCGTGAAACTGCGCCAACCACTCTAAGCAAGCCGAAATCTCCTTCCAGGAAACGGAACGTTTACGCAGCGAATAGCCAGCTTCATCTAAATCCTCCAAGATCATCAACACCTCATCCCCTTCGGTCTCAACCGCCAAGCAATTTGGCAGGCGCGCAGTACTGTTCCTGCTGTAGGAATCATACCAAGCTGTTTCTACCCGATACGATTTTACTTTCCGTTCATGTCCAATATCCGTATTCCATCCACGTGGATGATTTTTATGAATTGGCAGCTGCACGTGTTTGACCACTATACTCTTCACTGCGGCATTCTCTAGACCGACACGTATGATCTTGCCATACCCACTCCACAATTCCTGGATCACCTCCTTTTCAGTCAAAGAAGAAGCTCCTGTTTTCTCCAAAATGCTTGATCTAAATGATTCCTTCATATGCTACTATTGGTCACACTCGGCACTAGGAATTAATTGCCACACTACGTGTTTTGAATCAAATACCCCACCACCTTCGTTTCCGGGTGCATAAATACGAACAAGCAACCATCGCCCCAAAAATTGAGGTGCTTGGAGTAGAGGTCAAAATACTCTCCGGAGAAAGCGAGGTCACTTTGGACCGTTTCTATCTTACCGAAGGTATCAATTTGGCAAACGAACTCCATAAGCTCTCCTGATTTCGGGCAATATGGAATTTTCGGGTATTGCGCCCAATTGGGCAAGCCAGCGTAGCCATAATTCCAGTAATCAAAGGTTAGATCATCTTCATCCTCTACCTCGCCAATTGGTAAGGTTTGTATCGGTACTTCTTTAAACTCATGGATACTACCCGAAGCCCACTCTCCGTAGGGATATTCTAGCACTTCAAACCCATCGAGCACCACCGGCTGATCAGGGTCTGAATAGTCTAGAAAAAGAAAACCAGGTATCGTTACAAATAAGGGATAGGCCAGATGAAGCGCCGGGATCGGTAGGGGAAAACTAGTAGCTTCATTACCAATAGCTCCAACATATTGGAAAGGTGAAGCAATCTCAGGACTACTAGGCATAGTAAAGCCCGCTGGGGGTGAGCCTCCCAGGTGCGAACTAACAGAACCATCCTCTGTGGGAACTAGAAAAGACATCTCATGAGGCGTGTATTCCGCCCATTTGAGTTGCTTGATAAAGGGGCGAATGGATACTGGATCTTCTTCAAATTCATCCACCTCTACTACCTGAACTACTTTGCCCGCCGAAAACCGAATACGCATACAAGTCCCCATTTGACGCATACGCGGGAGGTCCTGCTCAGATATCGCATGCAACTGTACATAGTCTCCCATCGACTGGGCGCTCTGTACATCCGATTCCATGGAAGAAATAAGTAATTCCTGATCATATTCGACCGGCGTGTCTACATCCGTTTGTTCAGAGAAAAACAAGTCAAAGAGTCGCTTAAGCATTGGTATATTGATTGGTGTTCTGCGTTAATGGCAGTAAGATAAAGCATTCAAAATGATATAAACTGAAGCAAATTCAGCGTCATTTGAGCCCCCGTAGCAAGCATGTTTTGACGGACAATTTGAAGGAATTAACAGCTTATTTACACCTTTCCTATCTTTTCTCTCTAATTTTACTGAATATTTTTTTTGATCAAGTATATGGTATGAAGAAGACAATAATTTACCTAACGTTAAGTTTGGTAACAGCCCTGATATTCACGGCTTGCCAAAACGACAAAGCAAGCACTAACAGTGCTGCTGCTCCTAACCAACCAGCAGCTCCGATTACTGCTCCTCCAGCAACAACTAATGCTGCTGTAGAGCACTACACCTGCCCAGCAGGACACGTAGGCTATGGTAGTGCTTCGCAAGGCACATGTTCACAGTGTGGTGTGGCATTGGTACACAACCAAGCGTTTCACAACAACACTACTACGACAGCAGCTCCTGCGACAAATCCAATGTTTCAGGATCAGTCAGCAGCACCAGCAGCAGCACCAGCTATTCAAGCTCCTCCTACTGCCGAACCAGCACAGAATGCTGCCGGCGTTTGGCACTACACCTGCAATGCAGGATGTGCAGGCGGTGCAGGTGCAGCAGGTACTTGTAGCAACTGTGGTGGTCAGCTAGCGCATAACCAGGCTTACCACAACTAAATTTACATGGCAGACTTCCAGGTTGATTTTCTCGATCACGTAGCGATTCGGGTGAAAGACCTGGAAGTCGCTGCCCAATGGTATGAACGCGTTCTCGGGCTACAACGCTATAGCCTTAAAGAGTGGCAACCTTTTCCCATCTTCCTCCTTGCCGGCAAAACTGGCGTTGCCCTCTTTCCAGCGAATACGGATCACCCTTCTCTCGATCCTGCTTCCAAAAATGTAAAGATTGATCATTTTGCTTTTCAGCTCAATGCGGAGAACTTCGCCAAAGCTCGTACGCATTATGAACAACTTGGAATTGCCTACGAATTCCAGGATCATCACTATTTTCACTCGATCTATACAAAAGATCCTGACGGCCACACGGTAGAGCTGACCACCTTGGTAGTGCCAGAGGATGACTTTTACGCCCCCTAGGAACCATCCTAAACTCAACAGTTCATGCGGAATTATTTTGCGCTGATCGTCTTAGTCCTGATGATCGTTTCTTGCTCTAATCCTACAACCGACCAGCAAGCATTACCACGTATTGCCATTGCCGGAATTGCCATTGAATCCAGCACTTTTTCTCCCGCTCAAACACACGAGGAGGCCTTTCATGCGCAGGTAGATAGCAATGTATTTTCGTACTACCCCTTCCTGGCTCAAGATTCACTCCATCGGAAAAGAGCAACTTGGATTCCTACACTGTATGGTCATGCGTTACCTGGGGGAATTGTTACCCGGGAAGCCTATGAGTCATTGGTGAAAAAAATAATAAGCAGACTAAAAGCAAATGGTCCATACGACGGACTATTCTTCGACATCCATGGCGCCATGAGTGTCGTAGGAATAGATGACCCCGAAGGAGACCTCATACTTCGAGTTCGGGAAGCTATTGGCCAGGAGCCTATCATTTCCACCTTCATGGACTTACATGGCAATGTAACCCAAAGACTGGCCGAACAATCAGACATCATTACTTGCCATCGCATGGCTCCGCATGAAGACGAATTGACTTCTAAAAAACGTGCTATTGAAAACCTGCTGGAACGCCTGGAAACCGGCAGCGGTAAACCAGCCTACAAAGCGTGGATACCCGTACCTATTCTTTTACCCGGCGAACAGACAAGCACCCGCATTGATCCCGGGAAAAGCCTGTATGCAAAAGTAGCGCCACATGCCAATACGGAAGGTATTGTCGACGCTGCTATCTGGGTGGGTTATCCCTGGGCTGATGAACCACGAAACCATGCCGTCGTCATGGCAGTTGGTGACGATCAGGAGGCCGTGCAAGCAGCGGCCAAAGACCTCGCACAGAGCTTCTGGAATGCTCGTCATGATTTCGATTTTGTGGCACCTACTGCTACACTAGAAGAAAGTCTTGAGTTGGCTTTAGCCAGTACGGAAGCTCCCTTTATCATCAGCGACATGGGTGACAACCCTACTGCTGGCGGCGCAGGTGATGTTACCTGGACTCTGACACAATTACTGGGTCGCCCAGAATTCAAGACAGCGGATGGCCCTTCATTGATCTACGCCTCCATTCCCGGGCCAGAACTCGTAGCGCAAGCAGTTGAGGTTGGTGTGGGCGGAATGGTTGATGCCCCGGCAGGAGCGGTAATCGATGATCGTTATGCACCGCCCGCACAACTAAAGGGAAAGGTGACTGCTATCCACCATGGTGATAAACATGCTGAGACAGAAGTGGTCGTGCAAGTGGGGAGCATTTTCGTCATCGTCACGAAAAAGCGAAAGCCTTACCACAAGGAGGTAGATTTCACACAGCTAGATCTCGCCCCTCGCGCTACTGATATTGTAGTCGTAAAAATTGGCTATCTCGTACCCGAACTCTACGACATGCGCAAAGGATGGATCATGGCCCTGACACCAGGTGGTGTGGACCAAGATTTGGAGCGACTAGGTTATCAACGCATCCAACGCCCGATGTACCCTATAGATCAGGATATGACAGATCCGGATCTATCGGTGCACTGGATACCACTTTCAGAATAGTGACAATCAGTAGCTGTTAAAGAGTTTTCAAAACTTGTTAAGGAGCAGCCAAATAGGTGCTGCTAGTAGGTGGTCTAATTGAAAGTGTTGATTTTAGCGCATGTTCAGCAATTTGAAGCCTTATGCGTAGGTTACCCTATTTACTGTATATGATACTCTCCCTACAGCTTATCTGTTGTCAGGGGCAAGAGCAGCAGCCGGTGAATGCCACTGCACCAATGACCTCATTTTCGCCTATTCAACCCACAAAAGCCTTGGCCCATCGTCCGATTTTCATTTCCAATGACCATGGGGAGAATTGGGAAGACGCCAGTTACAATTTACCTAGCGACCTGCAAGTCTCCTTTCTAGCACAAAAGGGACAAGAGCTCGCTTTGGCTAGCGACAACTATGGCGTTTTTCTCAGTACCAATAGCCGAACCAACTGGAACCCTATCGGTGAATCCTTACCCAGCAAAAAGATAAATGCATTGCATATCGAAGGTCAGTTTATCTACGCTGGCGTTTTCAAGAAAGGCCTCTATCGCACTAAGGATGAAGGCAAGAACTGGGAGAGCCTTAATCATGATCTCCCGAGCCTCACGGTACAATCTATCTTAACAACGGGTAATCGCATCTTGGCCGGTACAGATGATGGCGTTTTCATTTTGACTCAAGGTGAATCCAGCTGGCAATCAACCAACCTAAAAACCCAAGTCCTAAGCATCTACGAGTACGATAAAAAGCTTATTGCTGGCACGAGTGAAGGGACCGCTATATCATATGATCAAGGCACCACTTGGGAATGGATTCGGAGAGAAGGAGCTGTGCACTACACCCATAACATTGGCCCTAGGATCATTGAATTAGTCCTAAGTGGTGATGTCGTCTACTCCGATAATTGGGGCGAACAGTGGCATCAGACCCTTTACGGCCCACGCCAGGGATCTTATGTATATGAGATTATCGACCTTGGCCCTTACCAGCTGCTCAGCAACAACTATGGCCTACATCGCTCCGCTGACCAAGGACAAAGCTGGCAGCTTATTTACCCAATCGAAAACATGGCTTTCTTTGACTTGGTCTTAATCGATGGCACTCTTTATGGCGGCACCCGAGTCTGGGACGAATTCCGAGGAAGGGACAATTAGCCCCCAACCTTCTAACCCTCAAACCACCTAACCTTCCAACCAGCCTTACCCTTTATTAGGATCAAAGTGCACCCAGCCCTGTGCTTGTAATGGGTGGATATTCCCCCCTTTAGTGTGGAGTTTCACGCCATCGTCAGCTGCTGTGATTTCACCCGCGATGTAGATATCCGGAAGGTATTTCACCTTTTCTACATCCTTTGGATCGATAGTGAAGAGCAACTCGTAATCCTCACCTCCGCTAAGGGCGCAGGTAATAGGATCCAGTTTGAATTTCAGCGCAAGCATCTGTGCATCCGGATGAATAGGCACACCACTTTCCTCCAGGAAGGCGCCTACGCGAGAGGCCCGGCATAGATGGAAGAGCTCACTGGCTACGCCATCAGAAACATCAATCATAGAAGTAGGCACAACACCAGCCTTATCGAATTGCACAATCATATCGCGGCGCGCTTCTGGCTTCAATTGACGACCAATACAATAGGCCTGCTCTTCCAAGTCTGGCTTCACTTCTGGTGATGAGAGGTACACCTGCTTTTCACGCTCGAGGATTTGCAGACCTAGGTAGGCTGCCCCCACATCTCCAGTGATACAAATCAGATCACCCACCTTAGCGCCAGAACGGTAAACTAACTTATCCGGCTCTCCTTGCCCAATAGCCGTTACGCTGATGATAAGACCTTTGTTAGAGGAGGTTGTGTCCCCTCCAATTAGATCTACACCGTACTGTTCACAGGCTAGATAGATACCGGCATATAGATCTTCTAAGGCCTCTACTGAAAAACGATTTGACAAAGCAATCGACACAGTAATCTGCTTTGGCAAAGCATTCATCGCATAGATATCCGATAGGTTCACCACTACCGACTTATAGCCCAGGTGCTTGAGTGGCGTATACATAAGATCGAAGTGGATACCCTCAACGAGCATATCTGTAGAGACAACCGTCTGAAACTTACCATTATCAATCACTGCAGCATCATCTCCAATGCCCTTCTTTGTCGATTCATTCAGCAAAGGAAATTGCTGGGTCAAATGCTCAATCAAGCCAAATTCCCCCAGGGAATTGACATCTGTACGTTGCGTTTGCTTCTCTTGTTCGGCCATGCGTTTGGTTGTGCTTAAGCTGCAAAGTTAATCAGGCCGCAATAAATACGCAGTATTGCGCGCACTTGCTTCCTTATGCACACAATCTGCTTATTGCTATCTTAGCCCATTCACTTGTATCTATTATTAACTTGCCTATCTTAAACAGCACGAATGAAAGTTTGGTTACAAAGCACCGTCCAAGCCCTATTCCTTGCCATTATTCTCACCGCTTGTTATGAACCTCCGCAAGACGATAAAGGCATGAAAGAAGCACGTCTATGGGCTGGAACCTACACCCGGACCGAAGGCCATGTAGATGGCAAAGCGGATGGGATTTATGGCCTGCTTTACAAGTGGAAAAAACTTCGCATTGAGCATACACACGAGGACATCATTAATCCTTCTTACCTCTGCCTGAATGCAGATAATACTGTTCTATATGCGGTTAGTGAGTTGGGAGGCGACGTAGATACAACGGGCTACGTGTATAGCTACCGAATTGAGGAAGGAGAATTGCTGCTGCTCAACCGGCGCCCCACTTACAGTTTTGCGCCGTGTCATGTGAGTATACACCCCAATGGACAATGGCTGTATGTAGCTAACTATGTGGGCGGAGTGATAGCTCGTTATCCACTTGCCGCTGACGGCCAAATCAAAGCAGTAAGTGATATAAAAAGATTGGCTGGTGAAGGGCCGAATCCTCGACAAGAAAGCTCACACCCGCACTCTACTACTGTTAGTCCGGAAGGCAATTGGGTAATAGTGGCCGACCTTGGCACCGATTACTTACACACTTATCAAGCTGACAATGCAGAATGGGAACTGGTAAGTACCACCGAACTACCTGCTGGCTCAGGACCTCGGCATTTGGCCTTCCATCCAAAGGCACCATTTGCTTATGTTCTAAATGAATTAAATAATACTGTCACTGCCTTTCATTACAACTCCCAAAATGGAGCACTGAATATCATAGATCACTACCCTACTCTACCCGAAGGGGCCGATAGTACCAGTCTAGGCGCTGATATTCATCTAACTCCCGATGGCGCTTTTCTTTACGCGAGCAACCGGGGCCACAACTCCCTAGTCGGATATGCAGTGGATCGGGAAACAGGCACGCTGACCTACATTGGACACTATCCTACCCGCGGGGACTTCCCTCGAAACTTCGTCATTCACCCAGGTGGTGAAGACCTTTTGGTAGCCAACCAAAACACAGATAATATCGCCCAGTTCCGCATTGATAAGGAGACCGGCGTACTAACCCACCTCCGGGAATGGACGGTCAAGACGCCAGTGTGTTTACAATTTGAGCAATAGTAGCGGTTACCTTTTCTGCAGAGCGGCAATGAAGGTGAAAATCATTCTTACACCGGAGTCGCCAAAAGCACTCTGCAAAACCGCTACACATGATCATTTTCGGAACCCGCAGCGTAAAATTCACCAAAGAAGAAGGAGAATTTCATTGTCCACAGTGTAATTGCAAGACGAAATACAAGCACAAGTCTGCTCGTCGCTTTTTCACCTTGTATTTTATTCCGCTGATCCCGCTTGATAAGTTGGGCGAGTACGTAGAATGCCGCTCTTGCCGTGGCACCTTTGTACCTCGCGTTCTGGAATACCAGCAAGACCAGGGTTCTGATCAATTCCTTTCGGAATACGAAAAAGCAATCAAGCACTCTGCAGTATTGATGATGTTGGCGGACGGCGAAATCGATGATCGGGAGAAGGATGTGGTTCTTCAGGTGGTCAATAAGTTTAGCCACAACGATATTGACATGTCTCAATTGGACCAGTACATCGCTGAGGTACAAAGAAAGCCAGAAGATGTAAGCACCTACTTGAAGCGAGTAGCTCCGCGCTTGAATGGGCACGGCAAAGAGATCGTCATTAAGTGTGCCCTTACCGTTGCCGCAGCAGACAATCATATCGACGACAGTGAATTGGCTTTGCTCCAAGAAATGGCTCAAGCCTTAGGTATGACAGGATCGCACCTACGTGGAATCCTCACGGAGGCGATGACCCCAAAAGAACAAGCATTCTCCGCGAATTAAAATATCTTAGGGCTATTCATCAAACACATGAGAATGGCGCTGATAAAATCTGTACGTGGCTTTACGCCGGAATGGGGAGAGAATTGTTTTCTAGCCGAAAACGCTACCATCATAGGAGACACCACAATGGGCGATGATTGTAGTATCTGGTTCCAAGCTGTTGTCCGCGGTGATGTCAACAGTATCCGAATGGGAAACAAAGTGAACGTCCAAGACGGGGCTGTTATCCACGGTACTTTTGAACGGGCCGCCACTCATATCGGCAACAATGTGAGTATTGGCCACCGAGCCATTGTACATGGCTGTACCATTCACGATAACGTCCTCATAGGCATGGGTGCCATAGTAATGGACAATGCCGTGATCGAAGAACACGTACTCATTGCTGCTGGTGCAGTTGTTCTGGCGGATATGCGTTGTGAAAGTGGCTACATCTACGCTGGCGTACCCGCCAAAAAAGTAAAAGCCCTAAGCGCCGAACAGTTTGGCGATACCATCGATCGTATCTCCAACGCCTACCTGAAATACGCGGGTTGGTTTAAAGAATGATCATAAGTGGGAAGTGGGAAGTGGGAAAGAAAAACGATACTAGATAGCGCGATTCATCGCGCAAAAAAAAGTCGAAAACCAAGGTCAAGACTCCCCGATTTCCGACTTCATTTTTCTGAATTAAACCTTACTGGCGTACAATTCGTACTGCCTTACGAGTGCCTTCATGTTGCAATTGCAACAGATAAACACCACTCGGAAGATCACTCATATCAAGCGTAGTTGTTCCTGCCTGAGGACTCAACACATTGCGCTGCAAGAGTTGACCGTTAATGCTCAATAGCGTAACCATCAAATCTGACTGAATATCCTGCGACAAAGTAATTCGCAATGGACCAGTGGTTGGATTAGGCCAGATCTCAATCGATGCCCCTGCCACCTCAACCGTAGCATTTGGAGAAGAAACGGTAAAGGCACGGAAGCCGGTAACCGAATCACCACATTCATTACTCGATACGATGCGCCAGTAGTATTGACCTTCGTCAAGTGTATTCGAGAAAGAAGTCATGGTTGTCACTTGGTCTACGATGATATTACTGAAGTTATCATCAGTAGCAATCTGCAAGCGATATTCCTCCGCATTCGACACCGATGCCCAACTGAAACCAATTGAATTACCACCCATAAACTCAGCATTATTAGCTGGCGACTGCGGTGCACTCAAAGCAGGTGGAGATTGTACTTCTAAAGCTACGTTTACAGACGCATTCTGGGAGCCATCATTGGCAGAAAACGTCAGAGTATAAGCTCCAGCAGCGGTAAGGCCAGTGATATTTACATTCACAGTAGCACCAGGATCTGCCGGATTGCTTTCAAAGTTCGCCAAGGCGCCCATTGGTAAACCATCTACATCAAGCGTAACATCTGAAGCAAAGTCTGTTCCGATAGTTAGCTCTAAACTGGCATCTACACCGATACAAGCTTCCAGGTCGTCAGCAGAGGTGGACAAGGTCGCTTGAGAAGTAACTGCGGTACAAATTTCTAGGTTCCAACCTAGAAGATTACCACCATCAAAGTTGGCATTATCGCGAATGGAAAGTGTCCACGTACCAGACGCTTCGCGGCCGACAAAAGTAGACAGTGGTTCTGCCGGTTGGAATTCGCCTTCGATAGCCGCTCCACCAGGAGTACAGGTGTTGACGAAATCAGTGGAAGTAGCAGTAGCGTCATCGGCGAAATCTACCAACAAACCTGGCTCATCACAATCCGGGCGATTAAACAGGTTAATCGTGATTCCTTCTGGCGAGGTCAAGGTCGCGCTTAAGTCACCCACCCAAGTGTGGTCTGTGCTAAGGTTGGTCAGTTTAATCTCAGCAATTTCTCCCGTCTGAGTAATCACCAATTCTGAATTCGTCACCGCACCATTGTTAGGCCCAATGCTTTGTCCATCGGTATCCGCTTGTGCGAAACCACAAGCTTGATCAGCAGTAGTAAATTCAAAGTCTCCTGACCAGGCACCGTCTCCACAAGGATTGCTTGCACGAACACGCCAGTAATAAGTTGTTAGCGTCTCGAGGTTTGGTACGAAGTAAGAAGTCTCCGACAAATCAGATGCACTGGCAACTACCGTGCTAAATGCAGGGTCGGTCGCTAATTCAATATCATATCCTTCTGCGAATTGAGTAGCTGCCCAATCCAGCAATAAAGTTGTTTGCTGATCAACAGCAGCATCAACTGGCGTGGTGAGCATTGGTGCTCCAGGCGCGCTAGCAAAGATGTTTAGCGTAAGCACCTGATCACTATTTTCATTCCCATCCGTACCCAGTAGGTTAAAGGAATAGGTTCCTGCACCTAGGTTCTCGGTACCGGTAATGGTCATCTGTGTTGTTCCTCCTGGTGCAACTGTGTCTTCATCAAACACTACGGTGAGCCCAGCTGGCAGGTTAGGAATACTCAGCGTTACTGGTGAAACAAAGTTCTCGCTCACACTAATATCGTAAGTGGCAATCTCCGGTGCACAAAGGGTCTGTGCAGCTGGCTCAGCAAGCGCAAAGAAGCTACAACGGATTTGGGCACGACCGTCGATCATCATGATCCCGGTATTATCCGGATCAAGCCAATCACTCAGGCGAGAGGAAGAAGTTCCACCCCCTACCCAAGAGGTAGCAAACCAACCGTAGCTATCGTAAGCATCATTGCCACAAGCAGCCGCACCACCGTGCAACTGACCAACTACGCGTTTATCACTATCAAAGATTGGCGAACCTGAAGATCCACCCTCCGTAGTACCAATATCCCAGTCAGCAATTACCAGGTGATTACCATCTGCTATTGGAGCAGCACCCTGGCCCCAAGCCCCACGATAAACGCCGTCAAATTCAAAGCTGATGCGCTTCTCCTCCGTTCTCGGGTGGTGTACCGCAATGATCGTATCCTGCTCCAATACTTCGCGAGCATCCCAGCCCGCGAAAAAAGCATCTGCTGTTTCTGAAACAGGATCGTCCAACTCTACCAATACCATATCGGATGGCGAGTAAGCTGCACGGAAAATACTGCCCGTATTGAAATCAGCTAGGGAGCCATCTCCATTCTGTCCACTTTCCACAGAACCTGGCTGGCGACATTCGCTGTTCATGTAGTTCCAGTACACTACGATACTAGCAGCATTACCTGGCCCAACACCACAGTGATCGGCAGTCATGAAGAAAGGTGTACAATCTTCACGAGCATTATTTACGAGGAAACCAGTACAGAAGGTGTTACCTCCTTGTCCGTATACGGCTACCGATTGAATGATATCACGGTATTGGTCGACAATAGCCCATCCGTCCTCAGACCCACAAGCTACGTCTAGGTTACAAGAACCCGACAACACACTAGATGCTACATCAGAGAAGCCCAAGAAGTCGTGGTTTACCGACTTCAGGTGCAACTGTAGATCTTGCTCTAGTCCTTCCGGTACGCTTACCTCAATGATGATATCGTCGCCTGGTACAACTGGTGTCCAAAGCTCAGCATGCTCTTCATTATCAGCTGGTGTAAACGGTCCTTGTATCTCCTTTAGGTCAGCACTGAACAGCATGAGCTTACCGCCAGGAGGCATCACGTACTTATCAAAGCCAAAGTTTAGCGACTTTGCTCCCGGAGAAGGTACGCGTAGGCGCCAGATGGCTTTACCGCCGCGATAAGTCCAGTTACCGTGTGTTTCGGGAGAAACATCAACGATCATACTTTCGGCAAAACGAGGTGCAATGCCGGGGCCACGACGGGCCATTTCTTGTTCAAGAAGAGCTTCGTTATCTAAAGCGGGAAGCTGTAGTTTTTCGATGGCATCCAAATGCTTGGTGCCAGCTGCCAGTTGTGCGATAGTTTGACTATTGAGCGAAAGCCATACCGTTGACAATAGCAGCAAAAGCGTAATTAGTTGCTTCTGCATAGTCCCTAGGTTGTTTGATGATTGTTTTCTTGCGTTAAATTTCCAAAGTGCATCAAAATTAACCGAAATACCCGCTCGCTCCAAAAGCGCTTCTCCAATTAGCGTAGAGGAGACAAAGAATAACGGGATAGTTGGTTAGTTGAGTTAGCAAGGTCAGTCGGATTGGTTGGGCATCCGACATTACTCCCATTCGAGTTGGAGCTCCAGCCAGGAATCTTCTTGGCGCAGACAAGTGATCCCCGCCGTTGGAATTTGCGCAATGTAGTTTAGAATCGAACGTTCTTCGCGAATCTCAAACTCCATAACATTTGCGTCCGGGCAGGTGGAATGATATAAAACGATATTCTCTAGAGCTGGTCCTAAGGCAGCCTGGCAGTGCTTAATAGTTAGTATTCCTTCTTCCCAATTCAAGTCTAAGCTAAAAGCCGGGCTGCACTGCATAATTGAAATCGCCCACGGATACCAATGCCCCTCAAAAAGGAAGTGCTCTTCTTCTAGATCAATAATGATTGTAGTGGGTGGCTCGCTAGCCGGTAGAATATCCTGCTCAGGCTCACACGCAAGAAGGAGCGATACAGCTATTGCAGTAATAAGGCGCGTTGTAGTATTCTTCATACCGGCAATATGCAGGCCGGGAGTGTCAAAAAATGGGAATGAAGAAAAAAATTCTGTTTTTAATTGGCCTCCGCCAAAAGCGCCTCCACATCAAGTCGCTTGGTGTACATATCCAGGCTACCGTCAGTTTTTTTCGGCCATTCGCTCTCTGGCTTATCCCAATACAGTTCAACGCCGTTTCCATCAGGGTCATCTAAGTAGAGTGCTTCCGAGACACCATGATCAGCGGCGCCTGTGAGTGGATATTTGGCATCAACTAAACGCTTAAGTGCAATAGCCAGATCTTTGCGAGTAGGATACAGAATAGCCGTGTGGAATAGCCCTGTACTCCCTTTAGGTGCTGGCTCCCCCCCCTTACTGTACCAGGTATTCAGACCGATATGGTGATGGTAACCTCCGGCTGAGATAAAGGCCGCCTGTTCTCCGTAAGTGGACATAACCTTGAAGCCTAAAAGATCACGGTAGAACTCCAATGCTTTAGGAATGGAAGACACCTTGAGGTGAACATGACCAATGCGAGTTTGAGCGGGGATGGTGTAGGGCATGGTTAGTTAGTTTGATGGTTTGATGGTTTGTTAGTTGGGGCTTGCATATAAGAAAACCATTGTCCGAGCCTGAGGTTGACCTGAACAATGGTTTCTTGTTTTCGATTCAAATTCTCAGTTATGGCTGAAAGTTAGAAACCGAATTTTCCGTTGGTGTTCTTCCACTCTGATTCAGGAAGGATGGTTTCGATGACATCCCAGTGCTCAACGATCTTGCCGTTGTCGATGCGGAAGAGGTCGTAGTAAGAAACGTGGTCACCGGCGCCGAACTTCCCTTCACTTACCGTTAGCACGAAGTTACCTTCACCGATTACCGTATGTACTTTTTCGTATTCCATCACCAGGCCATTCTCAGCGAAGTAAGCTAGAGCGGCTCCCAAACCGTCCAGGCCATCAGCAACTGCTGAGTTATGCTGTAGGTACTCCTCTGTGCTGATATAGTTGGTCAGCTTATCTGTTTCTCCGTTCATTAGAATATCAGTGACAAAGCCCTGTACCAGCTGCTTGTTCGCTGCGGTCTTGTCAAGGTCTACGATGGTGGCAGTACCGTCCAATTGAGTACGACCGCTGGGATTTGGAGGAGTAATTTCTGCCAAATTATCCCAGTGCTCAACGATTAGCCCATCCTCAAAGCGGAAGACATCGAAGCCTACTTTAGGGCCAAAGAAATCATATTCAGTATGTAGGACAACGAAGTTGCCGTCTTCAAAAGCGCGCACGACTTTTGCGTTGAAACCATCAGCCGGTGCATTAGCCATTACTGCTCCAAAACCTTCCAAACCATCACCAACAGCCAGGTTGTGCTGGATATACTTTTGGGGGTTGATGTAGGAGACTGGGGTCTGATCACCATTTTCCAAACTCTCAATGAGTGCGATTGCTTTTTCCTTGTTTGTTAGTGCCATTTCGGTGCTTTGTTCTGATTGTTCTGATTGTACTTCTGAATCTTTACTGGCGTTACAAGCGACTAAGAACAGTCCGAGCAACATTAGCCCAGCAATTGATAAAGACTTCATCTTCAGTGTTTTTGATTAATTATTACACTACAAAGGTGAGGTCCAAAAGCACCAAAATGGATATACAAAAAAGCCGAAGAACTGTAAAAATGGGAAAATCAGGCATGACTGCGTCGGAAAACCTCAGGCGTCTGCCCGGCATGACGCTTGAAGTATTTATAGAAGTTGGTTACCTCGTAGAAGCCAGCAAGGTCTGCGACTTCTTTTACGGGATAGTCCGTATTGATAAGTAGGCGCTTGATCTGTTTTACCAAGATTTCGTCAATGAACTGTTTAGCTGACTTATTGACGATCTCCTGGGTAATGGTATTTAATGTCTTGGTACTACGCCCCATCATCCTGGCGTATTCGCCTACCCTTGGGTAGCGGGTAACATTTTGCTCGACCAATTGCTGTAACTCGATAAATTCACTCAAGTACTTACGGCTGCAAATCACTTCCTTATTCGCAGCCTTGATCCGGTAGAGTTTTGATATAAGGATATGCAATTCGCTTCGGATGATACTGGTCGAGTATTCATCTGCACGTCCGAGATACTCCTGTCTGATTCGAGCAACAATGGCAAAGATTTCCTGCTGTTGCTCTTCGGTTAGTTGAATCTTGGGTACGCCCAAAAGCTCATTAAACAACTGAATTGTTTTCTGGGCCTCTGGCTTATCGAGGTAGCTGTCCAAGAAATCATCCGTAAAAAGAAGCATTACGCCCTTCATCACTGAACCCCGCACGAAACGGTGCAGCTGGTCCTTCCGGACGGTAAGGATACTTCCAGTTTGGCAGGAGTACTCGGTGAAATCCAGGACATGGGAACCTTGTCCCTCCTCTACAAGAATAATGATATAGAAATTGACGAGATGGAGCTGATAAGGTGAATGATCCAGTTCCTTACGGGTAGGAACACCTTCCAAGGCGACAAGATCGAACCCCGATTTAGGGTTCTGACGATTTTCAAACTTGACTTGAATTGGCGTTTGTTCCTTCACTGGGCAAGTAACTAACAATGAATGTCCTGCCTGTAAAGCTAAAGATATCTCCGCACTAATAAGCCCATTTCACCCGCAAGAACAAAGCTTGTAGCGGGCTACTGTACGTATCCGTTTGATCAAAGACGATCTGCCCTACCAAATCAATATTCCAACTATCCGAGATAGATACAGCGCAGGTAGGGTTCACAAATAGAGCATGGCTAGCTACCGGGCTGTAGATAGTGGTAAAGCCTGCGTTGATAATGGGCGAAACGGGATAGGACAAACTCACGAAGCTCGCCCAACGATAAGGGTATAAATTCTGTGCCGACAACTCGAAGGTAAAGAGCTGTAATATACCTCCTTCTGTTTGTCCACGGCTGTTGTAGAGTCCTCCTACATTTAGGTACAGCCCTTTTTCGAAAGCGTAGTCTACATTGGTAGTAACAGCCAGACTGTTCTCGCTCGTTTCTGGTTGATGAAACCAGCTCAACTCTCCTTTGAAGCCCGCATTTTTGATATTTCCTGCCCAGCCACCTCCCAGCACCCAATTATCCTGCGCGAAGCCGCCAATGAGCTGAATATCATAGCTGCCTTGATTAAAGATGTAGCGCCCGGCAATTACACTCTCTCGCAAACGATCGCCAGCTCGGATGGCCAATTCTGCGCTTCCGCTGAATCCTAAATAACGTCGGATTCGTAAGGCATCTGCACCGGGGCGTTCTTCATAATCAAAGTCAGTAAAGGCGTAGGCATTGAAAATATCATTCGGATTCCAGACAGTACTGATGCCCCAATTGACGCGCTGTCGGCCGACACGAATTTCCCAGGCTTCATTGGTGTACTCGGCAAATAAGCGGTCTACTACACTATGCCCCACCATTTGACCATTATCCAACCATACGGCATCCAGATCGAGCCAGTCGTTGCTACCAGCAGAGATTTGTTCTGCGTACAAGGGGTTGGCCTTTACGATATCCCCGTAGAATAATCGCGTTCGGAGGCCAGTCTTTACGCGCCAGTGCTCTCCCCTACTCCACTCCAGGTTGATACGATTGTGAAAAAACTGATCGAGGAGTAACGTATCCGTTCCTTGAAAAGTAGGCGGTGCTGGGAAAGAGGCGTTGAAGAAATTGAAGTTCTGCAACTGCTTCACGTAGCCACTCAGATACCACTCTGACTTCACCTCATCCTGAGCAGATAAAAAGGACGCACCCAGTCCGAGTAGCAGACACATCAAAAGTGAACGCTTAAGCAAACTTGTGGTATGGGTGGTTATCATTTCCGTACTTCGTCCTTGATAATCTGTCCATCGTCCAGCGTCACTACTCGTCGTGCACGGTCAATCACCCGCTGATCGTGGGTGCTGAATACGAAGGTGACACCCTCTTCCTGATTCAAGCGAGCCATGATGTCTAGCAGGTTAGTCGTAGAAGCAGAATCAAGGTTTGCGGTCGGTTCATCAGCGAGAATAAAGGTGGGCTTCGGTGCCAGGGCACGAGCTACTGCAACGCGCTGTTGCTGCCCTCCAGACATTTCCGCCGGTCGCTTATTAATTTGATCCTCCAACCCTACCGCCGCCAACAACTCTTCTGAACGCTGGTGCCGCTCCTCAGCAGAACGTTTCTGCAGCAGCATCACGAATTCCACGTTTTCCTGAGCCGTGAGCACAGGTATGAGGTTATAGGCCTGGAAAACGAAGCCAATATTCTCCTTACGGAAATCGATCAGTTGATTATCCGAAAGCTCTCCGATGGATGTACCTCCTACGCTAACGCTACCACCAGAAGGACGATCTAAGCCCCCAATAATGTTTAGCAAAGTGGTTTTACCCGAACCGGATGGGCCGACGATAGCAGTGAATTCACCCGCCTCAATATCCAGATCTACTCCACGCAGAGCATGAACCGGAATCTTATCAGGGTTATATACTTTGGTGACACCGCGGGTTTTTATGATGGACATAATGGAGTTTTTTAGATTTTCCGAATAGCTTCGACCGGGCGCAAACGAATCGCGCGCCAGGCAGGATACAAGGCACCAATGAGTGCAGTCAGTGCTACCGCCAAGGCTAGTTGTACATAGAAGCCAGCCTGCAGTTGAGGATATACAATTTGCGACATACCAAACTGAGATAAGCCTCCGCTAAACGCTGATAAATCAATACCGGTATCAGCGAGCCAGACTACCGTGAGCCATCCCAGTAAAAGACCAGGAATCAATGCTAGGACAGCCAGGAATAGCGTCTCGAGGACAATCATCCCAAACACCCTCACCTTGTTCATACCGACGGCCATGAGCATTCCTAATTCACGATAGCGTTCGAGAACAGCCATGAGCATAGTATTGATGATACCGAATAGGAGCGCCAGCATAATGATCACCATGAAAATGGTAGCTGAAGTTTGGATTTGCCCCTCATACAGTTGAAGGTCAGGCGCAACCTGACGGTAATCTTCTACCAGAAGGTCCGGAAGCTTTGCCTGTACTTCTTGCTGAACGGCGCCCAAGCGCTGTGGATCGTTGAGAAAGAAGGCGAGCTCGTGAGCCATCTGCTCCTCTCCCAATAGTCGATTTATATCGGAACGACGGACGAAGACATTGCCTTCATCGAATGGTTTGTTACCCGTATTGAAAAGACCTACGACACGAAAGGCGCCAGCGGTAATTTCAAGGTTCTTGTCTTGGAAGGTAAGTACCACTTTTGAACGAATCTTCACCTTCAGCTTATTCGCCAGGGCTTGGCTAATAAGAACAGGGTTTCGTCCTTTTTCCGGGAAATACTCCCCTTCTACTACTTGCTGGTCAAGACCGGTGACCGGAATTTCAGCGGCTGGATCAATCCCACGGATTTGTACACCGCGTGTACTACGCGAGGAACCAGCCATTGCATCAACGAGCGTACGAGGGGCAGCACCAGCCACACCTTCTAATTCGCCCAAGTATTGCAAGGTTTCGTCGTCGGTAGTGAAGGAATAGATCAGTTTGGGTTCTTCCCGAAAGCTATCTTGATGCACCTGCAGGTGACCAATACTGGTGGCTATGGCATTGTCGACGTACGACTGCACCATGCCCGTAGTGAAGCTGATCATAAAGACCAGCGCCCAAATGCCCAGAATGATAGCCCCAATGACCACCCCCGATCGGGTGCGCGCTCGCCAAATGTTGCGCCAGGCTATTGTAGTCAGCATATATTGGTGGTTATTTCGGTTAGTATTTTTTGGGTTTTAGTACGTCTTACTTACGCTTCTCGCATCGCCGAAATCGGTTGTAAGCGCCGAATTTTCAGCCAGGGATATAGCGCCACTAAACTGGTAATGAAAAAAACCAGGATAGCCTGTGTGATGAATATCCCCGGTTCTACCACAGCAGGAAGAATAGGCTCCATTCCGAATTTCTCATAAGTCTGGACCGCCTCTTCCCCCATGACGCTCAAGTCAATTGGGTTAACTGCGAAATAGTAGACGAGCGGAAAAGAAATCAGCATACCGACTATTGCTCCAAGCAGGCCTAGTAGCACGATTTCCATCCAGACAATCAAGCTCAATTGCCAACGGTGCATCCCGATGCCAATCAGTACGCCGAACTCATAACTACGCTCTCGCGTCATCATCAAGATGGTGCCGAATATGCCGAAGGTGATAATCAGGTAAAGGATGATCAAGACCAGGTTGTTACCTGCTGCATCCAACTCTTTTGCCTCTACGAGGTCGGGAATCATTTCTTCCCAACCTTTCACTGCGAGTTCAGTCGTATCAATAGTGCTTTCTAAAGCGGCCAGTACCGCCGGCACTTCTTCTTTACTCTCTATATCTAGAGCCACAGAAGTAGCTAACCCTTCAGCACCAAAGAATTGCTCTGCTTGCGCTAAGGGGAGATAGACCATCCGTTTATTGAGTTCCGGCGAACCGAAATGTAGGAGCCCCGTAACTGCATACTTTCCAGCAGCGTTAACGCCCCGATAGCCTTGACTCAAGAGTACTACGGTATCCCCAATTGCTACCTCCAATCGTTCTGCTACGCCATCGGCAATGAGTGCTCCGTTGTTATTATTATCCCAGTAGGCACCATCTACCAGGCGATCCTTCAATTGAGTCAGTTCGTTTTCTGCTTCGGGCGAGGCGCCAATTACCAGCACACCGTGAGTTTGTCCCTCGCCAGCGGCCAGGGCAAAGCTCTCCAAACGCGGTGCCATTCCTCCTACTCCAGGAACAGCCTCAAGTTCAGCTTGAAGGTCAGCCGTGTAGGGTAAAGCTCGGTCCAGTGATTGCTCTTCCCAATAATCGCTTTGTTGTACTTGGGCATAACCGTAGTAGAAGTTGACTACATTATCGAGCATATGATCCCAGGCGCCTTTCTGAATACTTTGCATGAAAACCGCAAAGAAAACCGCAAAGGCTACGGAAGCGATGGTGATGAAGGTGCGCCGTTTATTGCGCCATATGTTGCGCCAGGCTAGGGTTAACAGCATGGTTTAGGATTTTTGGTTAGCGCACACGTTTCATATTCTGTATGGAGAAGAAGCTGTCCTTGACATCGATATCAAAGTCGAGTGTCAGGTACTCCAAGACTGTCTTGTGTCCTTCCTCTTCTGCAGGAATAATTTCCATGATCGACGGCAGGAGTTTGCCACCCATGTCTTTAATATTTTTGCCCAGCATGGTATTCACCAAATAAGCATCCTCATCATAGAACTCAGTTTTCAACTGGAGGTATTCTGCCTGGTCTACCCACATGAAGATTTCTCCCCACACTACCGCTGCTTCCGGTTTGGGTACTAGCTTAATCTTCCAACAGTTACGTCCGTCCACTACTTCTTCGCCTACGAGCTCGTGCTCGTAATCGCGTAGGATAGAAGACTCTCGCACCAAGTCATCATTGGTAAAGTCAGAACCCATCCAGCTTTGCATCATCATGCTCGGTGGCATTTTGATGGTCCGGTCGATGGTCGGCTGCCAGTTCCAGATTTCGCGTTCGCGCTTAAGAAAAGCAACGCCTTTATCACGTGCCGGCCCTGTAATCAGGATGAGGGAATAATCGCGGCCTACTGCCCAGCTCTTCATGCTTACTTCCCGTGACCAATCTGGCCGTACTACCGTCATCTTCAATTCGCTGAAGCTGCTAGAACCACGGAGTTTATCTTCTGCCTGGCGAATAATCTCGCTGGCATCTTGAGCTAGTACTGCGCCAAGGCTAAGTAGCAGTACTAATAAGGTTAGATGAATTTTCTTGTGTATCATTTGGATAAGTGGTTTGTTCATTAGTTAGGGTTTTATTCTTTTTGATCGTAAGCCTCATACCGCTTCATGGCGTATTCGATCATCTCCACCAGCGGATAATGCGCTTCTGAGGAGAGGTAATGCAGAAAAAAGCCATCGAGCATTGCACCATAGAAGAAAGCTTCTTTCTCCGGATCTGGCACCCCAAGCTGAGCGAAGAGATTAATGGATTCTGCAATGAGTGGTCCCTTCTGCTCCATTATGATGGGCTCAATATTTTCCATGACGTTTGGCTGAAAAGCCAATGAGGTCAATAACCGCCAGTGATGGGTATCTTCCTTCACCGCCTCTACTGCTCGAAAAGTCAGTTGCCGGATTTTTTCATAAGCAGAAACGTCCTTTTCCAATACCTCATGCCACCATTGCGTGCCCTGCTCTACTTCCTCAATAATGATCGCCTCTAACAACTCCTGCTTTCCGCTAAAGTAGTTGTACATCAACCCTTTCGAAATACCAGCAGCCTGAGCAATCTTGCTGATTGAGGTTGCCTGATACCCCAGGGTTCCAAACAGCTCCAAAGCTGCATCCATGATGCGTTTCCTACTACGCTGCCGAATGGCATCAAACTGAGCTGAGGTACGTGGCGACATATTTATTATTGACCAAACGTTCATTCAAAAATAAGGGCTGGATCGATAATTGTCAAGTAAAACCCCAAAAATTTCGACGAAAAGCACACGAAAAAGGCAAGTGTAGGCACACAAAACAATAAAAACTATATGAAAAACGAGAAAATATATTTTACTCAATCAATTAATAAACAGATACTTAAACAAATACTAAGTCATTTTATACCAAAAATAACCAACAACAAATGAGCACTTTTCGACCTAGTACAGGCTCCAATAGCCACCTATCTTTGAATTGTTATTAAGGATTAAGGAAATCAGATTCACATGAAAAACGGGATCACAGGATCCTGAAGATTACACGGTTTTTTAGGATGATCCGTGAAGACGGGACATCTGAGTTTTAGGGTACCAAACCGGGCACTTCCCCTTAGTGTCCGGTTTTTTTATGCCAATTATAATCTCATGAGGTGGGTAGAGCATTAGTTCTCTCCCACCTTTCCCATTTTATCTCCTTTCTGATAGAAGGTTAATAAAAAACGGAGCCGCTTAAGCTTGACAGCATAAGCGGCTCCGTGCTAAAAAAAGAGGCAGCGCCACCACAGCACTACCTCAGCCCTAACCAAATAAAACCAAATTATATCGTTGAAAGAGAAACGCTCTTTCGATATGATTTAACAAATATAATAACTTATTGTAAAAAATACAATTACCCCCTAACTCGCTGATGGTGTATAATTACGACGCCTAATGCTTGTCTTCCTCCTTGAATCCTAGAAATCCCGCTCGGCACTCTTTCATACCGTCAGGACAACATGATAGCCGTTGGGTTATTTTTGTACGATTTAAGCGAAATAATCAAATTAAATTTCGCTTCATTATCTTGCGCAAAATTATTTTTTAAATCCATCACCTTGATGCTGAAGCCCTTACTATCAGTTAGTTAGTAAACTCCTGTCCTGAGGCCAGCATTTTTCTACTATTCCAAAAGATGAAAAAAGTTCTATTTTTTTTCACCGGCATCCTCTTAGCAAGCACATTAAGCGGTCAAACTTCCCAACAAGAAGCTGACGCACGTTATATCCGTGAGATCTATGACATGGCCCTCACGGAAGCCTCTTGTTATGATTGGCTCTACCATCTTACTAAGGGTATTGGTGGCCGTTTGGCAGGAAGCCCGGAGTCTGCCGCAGCGGTCTCTTACGGTCGTCATATTTTGGACACCTTGGGTATGGATACCGTCTTCTTACAGCCTTGCACTGTGCCCACTTGGGTACGAGGTGATGCTGATCAGGTACGGATTGTAAATTCTGAACAAATAGGTACGCAAGAGTTGCATGCTTTGGCGCTAGGGCACAGTATCGGTACTGGGCCAGAAGGCCTGGCAGGTGAAATAGTAGAGGTGTTCAGTCTGGATGAGGTAGAAGAATTAGGTCGTGCCGGAGTGGAAGGCAAGATTGTGTTCTACAACCGCCCCATGGACCCAACGCAGCTCAACACATTCTCTGCCTATGGTGGTGCTGTTGATCAGCGAGGAATAGGGGCATCTAAAGCTTCCGAATACGGAGCGATTGGCATGCTTGTGCGCTCTATGACCACCCGTCTGGATGACGTACCCCATACTGGTGCCATGGGCTATGCTCCTGGAGTAGAACCGATTCCAGCAATGGCAATCAGTACCAACGATGCGGAGTTATTAAGTCGCCTAAACAAGAAGGAAGCAGTACGCGTATTTATGCGTTCTGACTGTCAGCGTACGCCACCGGCAACTTCCTATAATGTAGTCGGTGAAATTAAAGGCAGCACCCATCCCGATGAGATTATCCTGATTGGTGGTCACCTTGACTCATGGGATGTTGGTGAAGGTGCCCACGATGACGGTGCAGGTTGTGTTCATGCCATGGAGGTTATTGAGCTATTGCGCAAGATGAATTATCAGCCGAAGCGCACCATCCGCTGTGTATTGTTTATGAACGAGGAAAGTGGCTTAGGTGGCGCTCGTGCTTACTGGCAAGCTTCGAACGAGGCCAATGAATACCATATGGCGGCTATTGAATCAGACCGTGGCGGATTTACTCCGCGTGGTTTCACCTTTGATGCAGACGACGAAGTATTCACTGAGAAATTCCAGCAAGTATATGAGTGGCTCCCCTTACTAGAGCCCTATGGCTTAAGCCTGAGCAAAGGCGGATCCGGTGCTGATATTTCGGGGCTAAAAATCCAAAAGGGTCTTTTGGCCGGTTTTGAGCCTGACTCGCAACGGTATTTTGACTATCACCATACTGCTATTGACACTTTCGAGGCTGTGAATAAGCGGGAATTAGAATTAGGTGCAGCAGCGATCACTTCCCTGGTTTATTTGTTAGATAAATACGGCCTAAAGTAAGGCCGTATTAGTATGTTTGCCCCATTAAACACTAAGCCGCATGAGTACCTCCATTCAATTGCATGATCTTCGTTTCAAGCCTTACCTGAGCGAAGAAGACATCCAAAAGCGGGTGAAGGAAATTGCTGCGCAATTGACAGCAGAATATGGAGGCAAAGAACCCGTATTTCTAGTAATGCTGAAGGGGGCGTTCGTTTTTGCCACCGACCTATTGCGTTACTATGAAGGCTTCCCAGAAATCAGTTTTGTTCGGACTCGTTCGTACAGTGGAACTTCTTCTACGCGCAATGTAGAAGTTCTATTAGGCCCTACCCCGGAGGAAGTGACGGGACGTGACATTATCATCGTAGAAGACATCGTTGACAGTGGCCACACCATGCACCGGTTTATTCCAATACTAGAAGAGCAAAACCCAAATTCCATCTGCCTGGTGACCCTCCTCTTCAAACCCGAAATGCTGGAAAAGGAACTCAAAATTGATCACGTTGGGTTTACGATTCCGCCGAAGTTTGTGGTTGGCTATGGTTTAGATTATGACGGTTTAGGAAGAAACCTGGAGTCTATCTATCAGTTGGAAGATTAGCGCCCTGGCCTACCGACAGCTCCCATGAGAACCAGCAAGCAATTCGAACATGATGGTATACAAGGGTTCCAATTTGGATATAACCCAATAGGGAAACCTTTGATGTATGCACATGTCTACTTTGTTGACGGCCTCTTAATAGACACGGGCCAACGGGGAGTACGTTCAATACTATTGGAACAAATTGGCCAGTTACCTGTCCGGCAGATTATTGTAACCCACTACCATGAAGATCATAGCGGGAATATTGATCTGCTTCAAAGACATTTCGATTGTCCGGTGTATGCCTCACCGGAATGTTGTGAAATCATGAAGGCGCCGCCGCCTATCAGTTTTGCTCAACGAATGACCTGGGGCAATCGTCCAGCATACGCAAAACTCACAACCATTCAAGAACAGCTTGTAACGGAGCATCATACATTTCAACTTATTCCTGTACCTGGTCATGCTCAGGATATGATCGTTCTCTATGAACCTGAGCAAAAGTGGCTTTTCTCTGCTGATTTATATGTGCACCACTACATTGGCTACATGCTGCCTGAGGAAAGCATCGCGCAGCAAATTCAATCGATACGTCGCGTCTTAGAACTAGATTTTGATGTTCTTTTTTGCGGGCATAATCCGCAGTTTAAGGATGGGAAAATACTGCTAGAGAAAAAACTGAATTTTCTGGAGCGATTCTTCGAGGACGTAGCTGCCTTGTACCACAAAGGTTATCAGGCTCGGGAAATCTTTAGTCAGCTTAAATTCAAAGAAAACAGGATAACCTATTGGTTGTCCGGCGGCCACCTTTCGAGGATAAACATGGTAAGAGCGGTTATTCGAGATCTTAGTTAGGGGGCTTGTACGCCGGGATTATCCCGACGAACATAATATGTCTTCATTTTAGCTCCTGCTTAGTTTTATTAATAGTTACTACTCTAAGGATTTGATAAAGACCTAATCGCCGGCCATCGCAATAGTGGCCAAACTTACGCTTACTCCTTCTACCTCCATCAGCAAGCTAGCACAGGCCTCCAGCGTTGCTCCGGTTGTTAGAACATCATCCACCAAAAGAACATGCTTACCTTTCACATCTTCGGGATTTCCTAGTCGGAAGCTTTGCTGCACGTTTTGCATACGGCCCAAACGACTCTTTTGGGTTTGACTAAGCGTATGCTCATTTTTCTTTAGCACCTCACAACAGACGGGAACACCAAGGCTCTTCGCCATTCCTTCCCCGAATACGTTCGCCTGATTGTATCCTCGATCTTTTTCTTTTTTGGGGTGCAGAGGCACCGGCACAACTACTTGTGTCGTATTAAACGGAGCCACTTGGCGAAGCTGACTTCCATAGTAGGTCCCAAGCTCAATCCCAATCACAGATTTACGCTCGTACTTGAGTTGATGAATTAACCGCTGAACACGCCCCGACTTACTGAAATAATACAAGGCCGCACCAGCGACGATGGGTACCCGCCCCCAGAAGATTTCGGCAAAAGCATTTTCCAGGCAAACGTGCTGGTGAGTCTCCGGGAGTTCATACCAACAGTGTAGGCAAAGCATTTCGGCAGAAGCAGGTAGCTCTTGCTGGCACGCCAAACATACTGGCGGGGACATGAGGTCGAGGATAGGGCGCAGAACAGGCAACAACATAAGCTTAGGAGTCTAATTTCTTCAGTAATAGAAGACCACGATCAGCTATTCGTGACACCAAGGTTTAGTAACCTTTCGCCTGCAAGCTGTAATAAGAGTAGACTTAGGTCCCTCAAAAGACTAGGAGCTTCACCTATTCAAACTATCTTTGATAAACCCAAGACTACAGACGTCGATAAATCCAAAAATGCGACCATCCCTTCTCATTTATTGGTGCATTGGTTTACTACTGAGCCTTCCTCAAACTAATATTGCACAGAGTTTGCCGCGCTACCATGTGCAGCATTTTGACACGCGTGATGGACTGTCCAACAATTGGGTCTCAGTCCTAACAACGGATGAAAAAGGCTACCTGTGGATTGGCACTCAATACGGCCTTAATCGTTTTGATGGCCATAGCTTTCGCACCTATACTTATAGTGCTGATGAGCCACACGGGCTATCCGGCAATTGGGTCAGACAGCTCTATGCTGATCGTGATCAAATCTTATGGATTAGTCCTGAAGGGCCAGCGCACAATAGATTGGATATTACAAAAGATGAATTCATTGCCGATCAAGGATCTCTTCAATTCAAACCACTTCAGATCTATGACTCCACTAAAGAGCAGAATACCGAAGGTCCACAGGTAGGGTTTAGTACCGACGGAACCCCCATTTCTAAATTGGCGACTAACCCAGTTAGGAGAGAAAGTGCGGAAGTTTTCTGGGCAGGCACACGCAACCGTTTACTACGCTGTACTACGGCGGGTAGTTGTGAAGCCATCCTCTCTGATGCAACTATCAATGATATTTTAGTACTGGGCCCGGACAGCCTGCTGCTGTTCAAAGATCAATCTCTGGTGAAGCTTTACCTAAGCAAAAGTGGTAGATGGATCACCGAGGACCTGAACATTCAATCCCGTAACCACCCGCAGTTTTTCTATACCCCATTTCTATATCGCGATCCTAGCGGCTATATATGGGCTAGTGGTCTGGACGGCGTTTGGCAAATTAGCCACGACCTCAAGACAAGGTCTTGGTTCTCCCTACGAGAACTACTTCCATACCAAAGCGAATCGCTGCCAAGTATTCACTGTATACATGTGGACCCAAATGAGGTGGTATGGCTGGGTACCAGTCAGGGCTTATTACAACTCAGTCCTACCAAGAATTTCGTCCATCCTCAGCTGAGTTCTACTGCTGGGCGCCTCCCTAACATTAGGACGGTTATTTCACAAGGCGAGCGTTACCTCTTTGCCAGCCCTACCTCCCTACTGTATTGGCAAGCGGGGGAAACCGCACCCGTAGAAATCACCAGAGGGGTATTCGTGTCCCTGCACGAAGACCAACAAGCGAACGTCTTTGGTGTAGGAAAAACAAATGACAATTGGCAGTTGATCAAAATCGACATGCTAAATGGGCAAATCCAACAACTTCCCTGCCCATTGCTGGCCACTCAAAATCGTGGCAACTGGAAGATTATCAAGTCTGATCAACGAGGGCGTTTATGGATCAGCAACTGGCAAGACGTAATCTGCTTTTCCCCAGAAGATGGCAACTCCTTTGTCCTAACCCTAGGGGAATTACCAACCAACGAACTAGAAAGCTTAGGAATTACGGATCTTCTGATTGACCACGAGGACCGACTATGGCTGGGAACCATTAGACAAGGTCTAATTTCCATTAATAATGTTAGTACGCTAGAAGCGGAAGACCGGGCTAGCTTTCGACAGTATTTGCATGAAACCGACCTTAGCACGAGTATTAGCTCCAACCTAATTCAGGCCCTTCACCTCGACCATGAAAACCGTCTATGGATTGGCACTGATGGTGGTCTAAATCTGTGGACAGGTACGGGGTCACAGTTTCGGCGCTGGATCCGCGATGACAATATGCCTGATGACAAAATTCTAGACATCACTGAAGATAAGCTGGGGGACCTATGGCTTAGCACAGCTAGCCGTGGCATCCTCTTGTTCGAACCAGCAACGGAACACTTCCAGTCTTTCACCAAGCGCGAAGGCTTGTATTCTGATGATATGCTCATCGGATCTTCTTACACCGACCAAGATGGCCAGCTATGGTTAGGATCTTCTCTTGGGCTACATGGATTCAAGCCAGAGGAAGTCAAAAACAGGATTGAAGAGATTGACACCCTACACTGGCAGACCCTCTTGCGCTACCAGACAGACACGATTAGACAGGAAGTCTTCCCAGAAGACAAATACTCCGAGGAGCAACCCCTCATTATTCACCCCGGCGATCATACCGTTCAACTTTCGTTTGCCTGGCTTAACTTTCGCTATGCTGGTCAACAACGTTATGAATATCGATTAGACAATTTGCAGACCGACTGGCTACCGGCTCCGAATGACGGTATTCTCAGCCTGTCCCAACTACCACCGGGTCGCTACGTCCTACATGTACGGTCTTACGTACCAGGAAAGCAGATCATTGCTAATGCCTTACCCATCTACCTTCGGGTGAAGCCTCCTTGGTACCGAACTACGCTAGCGTATTTGATTTATCTATTGACAGTCTTGGGGGTAATTTACCTGGGTTACCGCACACAATTAGCTCGCCAACTTGCTGCTGCAGAGCAAGCTCAGGCAAAAGAACTGGTCGCTTCAAAACTGCGCTTCTTCCAACAAATCGCCCATGAGTTTCGCAGCCCGCTCACCCTTGTTTTTGGAGCGATTGAACAGATGAAACGCAGACTGCAAAGACAAGAAGCTGACAAGGTTACCCCTCAACTTAAACAGCTAGATGAACAGGCTCAATACCTGACACGCCAAGTGGACGAAATCCTAGAGTTAGCTAAACTACAGGCTGATCGGAGTCCGCTTCAAACCGAGTCCGCCGATTTCGTACAGTACCAACGTTTTCTGTTACTGTCCTTTTCTAGCTTAGCTGAAGAGCAGGATATTCAGCTTTCTTTTCATACCAGCAGGGATACCCTCTACTTCCCCTTCGATGCTGACAAATGGCGCAAAATAACGAGTAACCTGGTCAGTAATGCTTTGCGTTTTACACCTGTAGGTGGCACAATTACACTTTCTCTAGACGTCTCTACGACGGATAACGAAAGCCAATTACATTACTCGCTGAGCGATAATGGATCAGGGATTGAGCCAGCATTTATCGAACACATTTTCGAACCCTTCTCCCAAGCTAAAGAACAAGAAAAACAGGGCACAGGTATTGGATTGGCACTCACCAAAGCACTGGTAGAACAACATGGCGGCACCATAGAAATCGAAAGTTCTTTGGGCAAGGGAAGCTGCTTCAACATTCTGCTTCCCATACAGACTATAGAAAGTCTAAGCGTAACGCCCCAAATTGCCTCAGAGAAAGATCGCCCGCTGATTCTAGTTGCAGAGGACCATCGCGCCATCCGGACCTATCTGCGCGAATGCCTGGCAGACCAATACGAAATTATCGAAGCCGAAAATGGTAAAATTGCCTGGGAAATATGCCTACGCGAAGTACCAGACTTGGTAATCAGTGATGTAATGATGCCAGGTGAATCTGGCTTAGAATTCAGTCAACGGATACGTGGTAATGAGCGCACCAACCACATCCCTCTCATACTTCTCACGGGAAAGAAAAGTCAAGAGGATCGGCTCAGTGGGCTGCAAGCAGGAGCAGATGTTTACCTCACCAAACCTTTTCATCGAGAAGAACTTTTGATTCGAATTCAAGGGATCTTGACCAGCAGACGGCGTTTACAACAAAAATACCAAGCGGGCGACTTCAGCATACAAACCACAACGCAAGCGACCGATACCTTCATGAAACAGGTTGCCAAAATCATCTCGGAAGAAATCGATAACGAAGATCTTTCCGTAGAGGCACTGGCAAAGCAACTGCACTTGAGCCGCGTGCAGCTATTCCGTAAAATCAAGGCACTCACCGGTATCACCCCCACGCTATTCATAAGGCAAATCCGCCTACAGCATGCGCAAAAATTATTGCGCGAAAGCGACCAAAGCATTTCCGAAATCGCCTATGCCTCGGGTTTCAAAGACCCAGCCTATTTCTCCAGAGTGTACAAGGAACAATTCGGCCAGAGCCCTTCTGAAATAAGGCCTTAGCCAGGCATTTCACTCAAGATGTAACGACAGTACAAGCAATGGTAACCTCAGTCTAGGCGCAGCACTGGGGGTGGGAATAGCTTTGTTGCAAAGCACTGAAGACCGGTGCTAGGTGGCTTTTATATAGGGCCACGAGTTACAATCACTAATCCCACCGCTATGAACACGGTAAAGAAGATATGCCTAGGTATCATTCTGCTCCTTACAAGTGTAATCGGGTATTCGCAAGACATAAGTATCCAGGTCTTAGTCCCTACCGCACCGCCTCCAGCCAGCCTGGCTGAAATCATCTCCTTCGAGAGCGAAGTCATCATTATCCTCAACAACACCTCCACTCGGGTACGGGAGATAAAGCTGATCGCCAGCCTTACCGATATCACACGCGGTCATAACCTCACGATGAAGCGCGGCATACCCGGCCTCACTCCAATTACTTTATCACCAGGCCAAGTCAGAGAAATTCGCTTTCGCGAACTACGGGCTTTGTATGGAGATGTCACCGCTAACGACTTTATCATTGACGGCTTCAACTACGAGCAAATCATCCGGGAAGAACGTTTGCCGGAGGGCACCTATAGCCTTTGTATTGAAGCCCTCGACTTCTTCACCGACGAGCAATTGTCGATGGATGGCAGCTGTGGTTTCTTCCCAATTATCGCCTATGATCCGCCCATCATTATTTTTCCGGAGCAAGGCGCAAGCTTGACTGCTACTAACCCTCAAAATATCATCTTTACCTGGACGCCCACTGGTTTACCCCAAACCACCAAGTACCGCTTTCAATTGGTCAACACGGAGGATTATCAGTTTACCAATCCTTTCGATGTATTCAACTACCAAGGCGAAGTCTTCACCTACCAACAAAATGATCTCCAGACCACCTTTTTCCACTACGACATCAGCAGGCCACCATTGCAAGAAGGCGCTACTTATGCCCTGCGAGTACAAGCCTACGACGATGACAACGAACTGAACTACATCAATGGCGGCTGGAGTGAGCCAGCAGCTTTCACCTACCTCCCTTCTGGAAATGGCATTGACCCTGTAGGTACCGATTTTGAAGTCGAACCAACGAGTCCGAACCTTGTCGCAAATGATTGCCTCACCTATGACGAAGCTATCAACACTTCCTTCAACACGGGAGTATCTGTAGGACAGTCCATCGCGGTAGGCCCTTTTACCATGGAGCTAAATCAGCTTAGCTTGAATGCAGCGCAACAGACCTATTCTGGCAGTGGCTCTATCTATCTCGACTTTCTTCAGCAAGCCATCGATGTGCAATTCGAATCTATTCGGATCAACAACAATTTGCGAATGTATGGGGATCAAAGCCTGGTCTACGCCACCAACGAAAACACCAGTATTGTACCCGAAAATGTGTCCTCCATCTATGACACGCCACAAGACCTCAATTTCCCACCTGGTTTCCAATCTTACTTAAACAACCATGAATCCCCGAGCACACAGATGGGTGTTCCCTTTAGGATTAGCGGAACGCAGGCGGTGGTTGCTGGCATCATATTTACCCCTGGCTTTTCCAAGGCAAAGCTGGCAATCCCTATCCCCTATCCTCAGACCTCTGCCAATAGCGATCCGTATATACCTTACTACAATAATAATGTCTGTATCACCCCTGGTGGCTACGTTGAGGATGCTCTGACATTTACACTCAATGAAGACCTCACACTCCCCTTCCAAAACAATCTTGTTGAGTTAGCACTGCCGCAAGATGGCAATCGAATCATATTCAACACGGACGGTTCGATGTCTTTTGACCTGGATGCCCAGCTGAGCTTCGACCGGAGTATCGTGCGGTATCAATCCAGTCTTCATGAAGTTAGCTTTATCGTTGAAGAAACGGGCATCCCCACTTTGAATGACTTGTTCAGCGCCGACCTCGCCCTTAACGAGCAGGTAGTTTATCCGGCCTTGAATGACCTATCCCTAGATATCACTCAAGCACTCCTCGACTTTTCTGATCAGGCGAATCATAGTCAATTCAATAATAAGTATCCTGGACAGACAAGTCTCTGGCAGGGTATCTATTGCCCTGAGCTAAACGTGCACCTACCATCTGGTTTGGGAGGGGAAAACGTCAACTTCAACATTGGTGGCCTTGCGCTTTCAGGCAATGGCCTCTCACTCCAATTCAATCGTCAAAGCACCGTTGTCGGTATCGGCGCTGGCCGCTTGGCCCAATGGCCTTTCTCCATCACTGGATTTCAATTGGACATTGAGGAAGGCCAACTCAACAGCGGTTCATTTGATGGTAGACTGCGGCTACCGATCCAGCAGAGTGGCGGCATTGATTACACGGCCACTCTATCCTCCATTGACAACCAGCTGGGCATTAACTTAACAGCCAGCGCTGCGTCCGACTTCAATGTGCCGATGTGGAAGGCTGGATTTCAAATATTTGAAGGCTCAAGTATTGGCCTAGATCGTATCGGTGGAGCGTACCGATTGCTGGCGCACCTCAACGGTCGGATTACAATCGACTTTGAAAATCCTGCCGCTACCGGTACCCTTAGTCAACTAAATATCCCCGCCTTAACTTTTGAAGACTTCACCATTGAAGGCCGCGATCTCCCTGGCTTTGTTCCACAACTCGACTTTGCCTTCATTGAGCTGGAAAATCCCAGTGCACCACAATTGAGTTTCGAATACTTCGACTTCACCCTAAGAGATGTAAGCGTACGTAGAACCGCCGCCCAACCCAACAGGTATGGCCTCGAACTTGACCTGGGGCTCAGTCTTTTTGGTGGCGGCATCCTCAGTGGATCATTCGGAGCAGGAGCCAATACGAAGCTGACCGTCTGGGCAAAGTACCAGAATGGTTTCAGCTACGACCGCATCCGCTTAGATGAAATTACTGGAGACATGGACCTCGGTATTGCGGAGGCCTCCGTAGCCATTAATCTATTCAATCGAGACGCCACCTTTGGTAATGGCTTCAAGGGTGATGCCGACATTGCCTTGAAGACTTCTGGTGCCGCCTTTGGCGCGGGCTTCAGTATTCAGTTTGGTAAGGTAAACGATTATCGCTACTGGTATTTTGATGGCTATTACAAGAACGAGATATCGCCCGGTATCGCGCTGGGCCCATCTGGTGTCTCTATCTATGGTTTTGGCGGAGGAGGTTATTACAACATGCAGGTTAACCAATCGGCAGGAGGCTCACCAACTTCCTACAACGAACTCTCTGGTAGTGCGGTAGCCGATCCTTCTGATCCAGCAAGCACTCATTCGGGCTTCCAGTTTACACCACAGAACAACAACTCCGGTTTTTTGGCCAACTCTATTATCGGCTCCACGGCATCTCCCGCTGCCTGGAATGTCAAGAGTAAATTCCTGATGGACTTCAACCGGCACCCCAACTTTGCCATCAACAGCGTGCACTTTGCAGGCAAACTTCGAATGATGAAAGTGCTATCGGATGACTCCACTCCCGACTTCGATCTGGTTGCTAGCTCGGAAACTGCCTTTGAATTGTTGATTCAACGCGAAAACCAAAGTCGCACCATCCATGCTTCGCTCCACCATGAGCTAAGTGGCTTATTCTCTTCTGTGAGCATACCGGTAGATTTTCATTCCACTTACAACATTGCTCAAGACAGTCGGCAGTGGTATCTACATGTTGGTCGCTGGAGTCAGGCTGATCCTTTCTCCGATGATTCCCGTATTGCGATTACTCGGGGCATTGATACCCCGGTGTTTAAAGCTGGTGTGGACATCCGTGCTTATATGATGTTGGGCAATCACTTCCCACCTCCTACCTATGCGGGGCTTCCACCATTGCCAGATTACATCACTAACCAAACGGATGATGCTGGAAATGCTGGCGTCAGTCGAAATGGTAGCGATGCCGAAACCATCCTCAATGCTATGGATTCTCCCTTCTCTAGCACCTTTGGCATCGGCACTGGACTTGGGGTTCGTGCTGGCTTCACCCTCGACAATGTACCCATTTTCTATGCCGACATGAGCGCAGAAGTGGTCGTAGATGGGCTACTTTCCAAGACCTTAGGCTGTGCAGATGGTAGCAGACTTGGTTTCAACAATTGGTACCTGCAAGGGCAGGCCTATGCTTACGTCAATGGAGAGGTGGGTGCTCGGGTGAAGTTCTTGGGTAGAACGCTAAGAAAATCATTGGTCAATATTCATGCTGGCGCCATCCTCCAGGCAGAACTACCAAATCCTTCCTGGCTTAAGGGGGGAGTATTCATTGGCGGAGAGCTTCTGGGTGGTCGTATTCGGTTCAGATCTCGCCGTGTCAATTTCGAGTTTGGTGATCGTTGCGAGCAGATTCAGGATGGGTACGAACACCCCTTCGCTGAGTTTGACTACATCGGTGAATTCATCCCTGGAAACGGCACCGAAAACGTTAGTGTTTTCGTCGATCCGCGGGTGAGTTTTAACCTCAACGACGACGAAGTATTTGAGATCACAGAGGTGGGCGGAGAAACCCACACCTACCGCGTCACCTTCGACTACTTCCTCAAAGAAAGTGGTTCCACGCGGGGTGTAAGCATGCAAGAAATTCACTGGAATGATGCCCGTTCGGCCTTGCGCCTAACCCCAAAAGACTGGCTAGCAGAACAAACCTGGTACGAGTTCAGCATATTGATCCGAGGCTACGAATACAAGAATGGTAGTTGGGGAAATCCCATCTACGAGGAAACCGAGACCAGCTCCTTCAAGACTGGTAATCGGCCAGACCAGTTCATCCTTGAGGATATAATCTCCAGTTACCCAGGGTTTCGCCAACGCTACTTCATGACCAACAATGATGATGGTGGGCGAGCCGAAGGATGGCTGCAGATGGACAAGACGGTTTGTAGTGAAATTCTCGACGCTAACCAAGCATCCAATTTCGAGGAAGGTAATATCATCCGCTTCACTAATATCCGGACCCGCACCTTCACGGAGACGCCCTGCTGGTGTAAAAATGACAAGACCCTGGCCTTTGATTTTCCGGCAGACCGGCTATCTCGGGAAGAAATATATCGCATCAATATTGGCTTCCGAGAAAAAGAAGGCTACTTCACGGCCAACACTGCTGATCTTGATGAAGTAGAGAGCACATATGCTGGCAGTAACACCCTCACGCTGGACGCGAATGATCCGGGCCAGTATGAGCAACTCCAAAACGAGTATACGGACAAAAGTCAGTTTGTCAATAAATTCAAGTACATCAACCTGCTTGATCCGGCGGCACAATGGTATGCTCAAACCAGTAGATTCCAGTCGTATCAAGAAAAGCTTAGTTCATTCTCGGTAGATCGTACGATTTATCTGCCCCGAATGATCAGCTACTCCTATGAAGTGGACTTGCCTTTCCTTCAGATTGCGCAACAGAGTGCTGCCTTAGGCAAGACCTTCCAAGTCCCCATCATACTACTTGATCCCGGAGGCATAGCAGAGCCTTTTGACCACTTTGATATCGTTGGCTATCGTCATCCTTTAGCCAGTGGTGGTCGGGTGGATCCTATTCTGAATCCTTTCCATGGTGTTTCCTACTTCCACACCTCACAGATGGTTGACCTGCGGGCCGATCAATACTTTGAAGACCTGCAGAACGAAGCGCTCAAGAACATCATTGATGACTTGACTGCTGGTAGCCCAATTCATCGTCCCAATAGGTACCCGTTCTTCTACGAGCCGGTGCGTTACGGACCACTGAAGCGTTGGATGCAGAACTACAACCTATTGGAAGGAGCACTACAGAGTGCAGGGCATAACGTAACGATTCAGCGTCCTGCCCATCCACTACGCGATTCCGAAATTAATCGATTCATAGATGGCGCAAGCGATCAAACGAGCAGCGGAAGTTTAGGTCTACTACCCGACCCTACCCACGGTAGTGGAACAGGTACGAGCACAACCTATGGCATCTACACTCCTTATAGCCCGCCAACGGGTAGCAACAGCTTCCAGACCGTGGATGATCCATCAGATGTAGACTTCGACCCGGGCTTTGATGTTCAGTCCAACTTCACCAGCTACTACGCGCTGATTGATTGGACTCCACGCACTCTAAACCAAGATCGAAAACGGGCCAACCTGCATGCTGTGAGCCAGGTGGAAGCGGCAGTACAGCTCCACAACTTCCCGCTCTACTTCCAAGCGCTAGATCTACTAGACCAGAAATTTGAAAACACGCAATTGCCTTTGGGCAACTACCAGATCAAACTCGTGAATGAGCTGGACAAAACGTACCGAATTCTCCCTTATCAAGTTAATCAACAATGAAAACACTAAACACCCTCTTCCTCTTACTTGTGCTGTGCCAACTCGCCGCTGCACAAGAAGACCGTCAAGGACTCTTCTTAGATGCCTTTCCTACGCAAGACAGCTTAATTCTGCGCTGGGCTACCAATGATCCTGCCACCTTTGAAGCAGGAAGAACGCATGGCTACCTCCTGCAGAAAGCAACCGCCAATGATGAGCGTTTCGTCACGCTGAGAACCATCCGGCCGTACTCGGAGGCCTCCATTCAAGAGAAACTACTCCAGCACCCCGAAGACGAAGCTGCCCAAATTGCAGCGCATGTGCTACAAGACCAGCTGGTGACCCCACACGAGGGAGACGTTGGTCTTACCGAAGCCTTTGATCACCACAACAACATAATGGTAGCACTCAACTTCGTGATGTTATCAGCGGATATTTCCGCTCTTGCCGGTGACCTCCTCGGTCTGCGCTATGTGGTACGTGATTTCCCGGCTAACGAAAAGGCGATCTACCGAATTATTGGTCTGGATGCGGAGGCGAGTGGTGTTGATACGGCTTACTACTATTTCAATGGCACTTTGGGTTCCTTACCGCCAGTTCAGCAATTGGCCTTCGAGCAAAATCACAGCAGGCTACAATTGAAGTGGAGTTATGCAGATTATTCGTCCATCTACACTGCCTACGATATTTTCCGTGCGGAAGATAGAGACGCTCCTTACCAAAAACTAAACAACAGCCCCATCTATACAGCTAGTGGCGAAGCGGAGCATCATTTCTTCCTGGACACGGTGCAAAAGAGCACCCAGTACTACTATCGCATTCAGGGCTATTCCCCCTTTGGGATTAAAGGCCCCATGTCCACTGAGTTCAGTCATTATGCCAAGGATCAAGTGGTTGGATACGAAGCGATCAACATCAAAGCCGAAGGCAATCATGAACAAATCAATATCAGGTGGGAGGCACAGCAGGAGGCGGGTACAGTAGATCAAGTTAAGGGCCTACGGGTTTTTAAGGCAAACTCAGAAGCGGGTGTATACCAGGCACTGCATCCTGGTTATCTTCCTACCAATACGCTTTCGTTTACCGATACGGTGATCCGCGACGAGCGCATGCATTACTACCGAGTGGTGGCCTACAATCAGGATGAGTTTGAGCAGTCTAGCTCCGTCATCCTAGCGAACTACATTGACACTCTAGCCCCTGCTCCACCGAGTGGTTTGTACGGCTACATCGATAGCTCAGGGATTGCTAGAATTATCTGGCGCCCCAATGCGGAGCGCGATCTAGATGGCTACCGGGTGTATACCTCCAATCGACCGGATGGCACCTACTACCATGCCCACGACTTGCTCCATCACAGCAACGAGTTCGTTGACACAGTTGGCCTAAAGTTTTTGACGAAGGAGGTGTATTACAAAGTGGCTGCTGTAGACTTCAATAACAACCACTCGGATTATTCGACACTGCTCATCCTGGAGCGGCCGGATACTATCGCACCGGTTGCACCAAAAATCATCAAGTACCAGAAAAGCGGAAATCAGATCACGCTACAAATTAGTCCCAGCAGTAGTGAAGACGTGGTGCGTACGTACCTCCTACGCTCTTGCCTGAACAAGACCGATACGATCAGACTGACGCAAGGTAGTAGAAGCTATACCGACAGCTTGTTTAGCCATCTTCATGGCAACATTCAATACCAGGTATTTGCCGTAGACCAAGCCGGAAATCAGCGAGGTGGAAATGTTGTCGAACTCGCACACCAGCGTTCGGAAGCATCGTCTTTGGCGCTAACGCTTGTTGAAGAAAATCAGGCCTACATTCTCCTGCTTCAGCACGAATTGTCCGCCGGGGATGCTTTGTATCTCTATCTGGAATCGGCCGATCAACCCTTGCAATTCCTTGATCGATTAGACCACCAATCTACGGATTACACCTTGCCGAGAAGTACACCCAATAGCTTCCGTGTTGCAGCCTATGTGATCCACCATTCTGGCCGCAAAAGCCCCACCTTCTTCTCCAATCAAATCACAAGATCATGAACAGGATCTTATTAATAATCTTCGTGATCATTAGCTTTAGCCTACATGCACAAGATCTGGAAAACCTGGAAGTAAAACCTCCAGCAGTAGAGGTCAGCGGAAGTATCACGGGAGGGCTTCGATTCTTCAATTCCAATCGTCCGAACCTCTTTAACAATAGTGATTTTGGCTACCTCGGCGCTGCGAGAATCAATGTAAAAATTGGTCAATTCATACTCCCGTTTAGCTATCGCTTAGGGGATCAGCTCAACCTGCCAGACATTCCTGCTTTTCGTTACTGGGGTTTGAGCCCCAAGTACAAGGGATTGACCCTACACATTGGTCACCGCAGCAATCGATTCACCACCAACACCCTGAACAACATCCAACAGTACGGCCTAGGGCTAGAGTGGCAGGTGAAGCACTTCAACTTTAAAGCCTCACGAGGCATCCTTAATCGCGACCGGTTAGGGCGGACCATTTACAATACCATGATTAGTCCACTGCGTGAGCGCCCCTTCTGGGCAGCAGCGGCTGGCTACAAGAAAGGGTTCAATGAACTCACCCTATCTGCCTTAGCGGCAAAAGAGAATGCAAACAGCATAGATACCATTGCTCGCCGAAATCGAGTGGTGGAACTGGTTGCAGGGAAGAGTTTTGGTGATAAGTTTCGGACTAAAATCAGTACCTCAGGTAGTTACACCGAAAGCTCTCGCGAACCGCTTTTTCCTTTATTTGAAGAAGAAGATTGGCTCGTACAAACAGGCGAACTACTAGGTGGCATGCCCAACTTGACGACCAAGACTGGATTACTGCTTGATGCGAACGCCGGCTACTATACCCGAGGCTTCAATCTAGCACTGGGCTTCCGACAGGTCGACGCTGGTTACGAGACTTTTGGGCGCAACTTTCAACTCAATGATCTGCGGGCGTACACCATCAAAATGGGCGTACATATGTTCAAGCACAAGCTCATCCTAAACGTGAGTACAGGCATTGAGCAAAACAATATTCGAGATCTACGTGCCGGTCGGTCTGATCGCTTAATCACTAATGCCAACCTCAGTTATCGGGCTCAAAGTGGGGCAGGCGTACAGCTTAACGTATCCAACTTCAACCTGGAGAAAGCCAATGAATTTATCGTAGGCAGAGATTCCTTCAACTTCTCCTATCAGTCGCTCAACATGGCCTTGAGTACGTTCATACCCGCGGGCCAGAGTCACTTCAGCAGTAGTTTGAATTATGTGCGTAATAGTAACAGCCAGTTCGGATCGTCACTCACCACAGCCGACTTCTACTATGGCCAATTCAATTTCACACACTCCAACCAACAGAAATCACTTCAGGTACAATTAGGCGTCCACACCTACTACACTTCCGTAGCAGAGATTGATATCACCTCCGTAGGAGGTAACGTGGGCCTAAGCAGTACTACCCTTGAGAACAAACTGCGCATAAATGTGCGCTACGTACCCAGCCGCAGAATGTCTGATGAACAGTCGGAATGGACTCACCTGATACATGGCGATATCAATTACCAAACATCCGATAAGAGTCGTGTTTTTCTACAACACTATACCCAGTTAATTCAGGAGGCAACCGCCTTCGCGGAAAATCAAACGCGGCTAGGGTTTCAGTTCAACTTCTAAAGTAAAAAAGCGAGTAAAACCGATTAGATCCAAGCCACCAAATCGAACTAACCTATTGAATCAAACAGTGCTAACAGCAGTCCAACGAAAAATATATTTATTATGAAATATTACCTTCTACTCCTTTCTCTTTTTTCTGGCCTTTTCGGCTATAGCCAAGTCGTTATCAACGAAGTTTACCCGGCAACCAATCAAGTCGAGATTATGAATATCGGCAATGATGTTATCAATATGCTGGGTGGTCAAATCTTTGACGGGATGCAAGGCAATGTCTTTTTTGACAATAGTGTACCTACTGAATGCGGCGACTTTGTACTTACGCCCGGCGAAATCACCGTCTTCACCTTCAACATGAATATTGATAATGCCAGCGGACAGCTGATGCTCAACAATACCGCCAATACCCCAGTATCCTTTGTACAATGGGGTGGCGTTCAGACCTTGGCTACCTTTGCCTTTTCCTCTGGCGTTTGGGATGACCCTACTGCCTTTTTTGAGTCGATAGACGCTGGAAACTCCGTTCAACTAATAGATCCTGACAACCGTAGGGATCCAAGTGGTTATCTACAAGCTAACCCCTCAATTTGTGATGAGAACGTGGCCTGTGCGATAACCGATGTCGTTATTCGTGCACTTACTTGCGAAGACAATGGCACCACTGATAATCCACTGGACGATTATTTTACCTTCATCCCATTCGTAGAGGGTACGAATATCAATGGCAATGTGGAGCTAACCATTAGCGAAGGAACACTTACTCCTTCTTCTGTTCCCCAGGAATGCAATAACTGCGTAGTAGAAAATAGTATAGGCACAGCCAACGGCGCAGACTATGCCCTGACCATTACCGCCAACGATGGAGATTGCATTTTCATCGAAGGCTTTACGGCACCGGAAAGCTGTTCGCCCGATTGCAATATCAGCACCCATCAAGTGCTCAACGTAAGCTGCAACGACAACGGCACAGGTACCGATCCAGCCGATGATTATATAGAGTTTTTGATCACCGTCTGGGGATTCAACGGAAGCGAAAGTGGCTACTTCCTGGTTTTCCCTGATGGAACGGAGCAGGGCCCCTTCAACTACACCAGCAGTCATCCAATTAGTACCGAAGGACTTTGGGCTGCAGGCATGGGTGATTTTCCGATCATCATAGAAGATGCTGATAATATGAATTGCAACCGTACTATCACTGTACTGGATCCTGGGAGTTGTTCGGATGAATGTGGTTTCACCAGCGTAGACATCACCAACGTTCAGTGCAATAACAACGGCACCGACCTTGACCCTTCTGATGACTTCATCACCTTCAATGTGGAAGTCATGGGTAACAATCTTTCCGACGAATATCAAATTAGTTCGCCAGACGGGATTGTGTTTACGCCCAATACAGGGTCCTCATTGACAATTACTCCTTTCAGCACTAATGCAGGTTCAGCGGGTGAGGAAGAGCATTTCTATACGATTATACTGGAGGACGCTACTATATCAAGTTGCAGAACAGAAGCAACCTTAGTTGACCCTGGTAGCTGCTCTAATAATTGCATTTTGGACATTAACACCCTAGACATCACCTGCAACGACAACGGCACCCCAGAGGACAACTCGGATGACTTTTACCAACTTGATCTTATGATCTCCGGTACTAACGTAAATGATACTTACACCGCCACTATCCAGCCGTTTGAAGTGAATGCTCAAATCCTGAATTACAACACCCTTTATCAATTCACTACTGAACCAGGTTCAGCAGATGATTTAATAGGCTGGGGCTTCACCTTTTTTGATACCGAGCAACAGTGCGGAGGGGTAACATTGAATGGTATGTTCGAGGGCCCTTGTTCGGATATTTGCAACTTCACAGCAGTCAACATAAGCAGTGTGGAATGCAATGACAATGGCACCGATGACGATCCTAGCGATGACTTCATCACCTTCGATGTGGAAGTCATGGGCAACAATCTTTCCGATGAATATCGCATCAGCTCACCAGACGGAATAGAAATCACGCCAAGTACGGGGTCGCCAATCATCATCACTTCATTTACCATCAATGGAGATGCCGATGATGCTCCTTCTTACAACATCGTTCTGGAAGACATATTCACAGCAAATTGTGGAATCGAAACAACACTCGTCAACCCTGGCACCTGCTCCGAAAGCTGTAGTCTTTCGCCAGAGGAGATCAATATCAGCTGCAATAACAATCAGACTCCTGAAGACACCTCCGATGACTTTTATGAGCTAAGCTTACTAGTGAATGGTAATAACACTTCTGATAACTTTAGTGCAAGTATTCCGCCTTTCGCTATGGATGTACAAACGCTAGCTTACGGTATCACGCATACCTTCAACACTGCACCGGGATCTGCAGCATCACTGGAGGAATACAGCATAACGCTTACTGATGCCGAACAGGAATGCACCGGCCTTACATTACAAGGCATGTTCGAATACGACTGTATTCTGACCAATACACTGCAGTCTGTCCAAGCAGACGAGGTGAAGTTGTTTCCGAACCCAGTGACAGATCGTCTTCAAATTGAGCTGGCCGACCATCTGCAAGCCAACACCGCAATTATGGTCCGTTTACAGAACATGCAGGCACAGACGGTTATTCAGCAAGAACTACAGGGTTCATACCTGCAGCTAGACCAGCTTCCGGCAGGTAGTTACTTCATCACCCTTAGCGGTGCAGACTGGATCAGCAGGCAGATTATCATAAAATCTTAAAAAAATTCAGCCCCTCGGGAACTGATCCCTCCATGGGTGCGTTATGTGGGGCAAATACGCAAATAACATGTACGCTGCATACTCACAAAAACAGACTTCTAAAAAAGGTGCCAATGGGTCCTAAGGGAAGTCGTATGTGAAAGCAGAACATGAGCAAAAGCGTCTTTCGTTAGGTCGAAGGACGCTTTTGTTTTTTATCAAAGTGAGAGCGGTCGTTCTCATGATCCATATTGATGGTTACCATTCCTTCCCTCAAAGCATTGCTGGCGATGCTCCGGACTCTTAATCCGGAGAACCAGGTTCGATTCCTGGTGGGGGAACTCAACGACAAAAAATGTCACATTTACCGATCTCGCTGCTTTTATAGATAAAGACAGCAGCTATGAAAACGAATGCCACCTCTCGTAGAAAATTCATCGGAAGCAGCATCCTGGGCCTTAGTGCTTATTCTTTGGCTTGGTCGAATCAACCACCCCAAAATTTGCCGCATTATCGTTTGGCCTTAGCAAGGAGTGACACCACCTACTACATCTGCGAAAGTGGTAATCTTGGCAAAGACTCCACCTTCACGCTTGGCCTTTTGAGTGTACCCGCCTCGGGTGAGTTTGAAGACCGTATTTGGCAGCTGCGTCGTCAATCCAATTATTTCCCTCGCCTGACTTTTGGTAGTAATGATCGCTTTCAGGTGCCACTGGCACAACAGGTAATCAGCTGGTTGCTGGAAGAAAGCAATACTCGTTTTCAAGTCATGGCCTTTTCGGAACCTATCACAAGCAACAATTCACATTTTCCCGACGCACCATCGCGCTGGCAGTTACTCCAACAGAAACAAGCATACTATGACCAACTGTTGGCCAAGGCCAAAGTCCAAAACAGCATGGTTCATGTCAAATACCAATCTCCCTTAGGACCTAGCCCTGCCTATGCTCAGCATTTTTTCTCGAGTCATAAGGTCTACTACCAGGCTACTGACACCCGCACCAGCAACGCCCTACAGATCTGTGGCTTACTCACGAGCTGCGTAGCAGCAGCCCATACCGGTCGGCCATTGAGTCCCATAAAGGCAACTTTAGTGGAGCATTTACAGCAAGTACTAGACAACCAACAAGTCCGACCAGCGATGTACTGGAAAGATCGTTTCGTATTCTACACCTAGTCAAACTGCCCTCAGGGTACTGGAGCGATGGCTCCTGGTCTTCCTACTGACGTGGGAGGTATATTCCCTGAGGGCCAGGTCGGAAATATGTATCTTGGATGCCCATTAGTATCCTTGATCCATGAAACCAATCTACTACCTCTTTCTGCTATTATCTCTTTCTGTAATTTCTTGCGAATCTACCTCCTCGGAAAGCCTGCCCGAAGCTGAGCCCGAACAGCGGCCAGCAGACTGGCTGTTCCGCCAAAGGGCCTACCCGTTTGGAGAGCTGGATAACAAAGCTTACCAGCGTGCGGTGCAGCAACGACAAACCACTTTGTCCGCACAGCAAGGGCCAACCAAAGACCTCAGCAATGCTCCTTGGCAATTCGATGGGCCCTTCAATGTGGGCGGCCGCATCACCGACGTAGAAGTAATTCCTGGTTCACCACGTACGCTCCTCGTTGGGGCTGCCTCCGGTGGCGTTTTCCGCTCTACAGATGAAGGGCTGAACTGGGAACCTACCTTTGACGATATGCCAACGCTAGCTATAGGTGACCTGGCAGTATCAGCTAGCAACCCAGATATTGTATACGCCGGCACCGGTGAAGCTAACGCCGGCGGTGGTTCTATTGCCTACGATGGCTTAGGCGTATTCCGTTCCGCCGATGGTGGCCAAACGTGGGAAAGCAGAGGACTAGAAAATGCCGGCAGCATCGGCCGCGTACTCATTGACCCTACCGACCCTGACCGTCTCTATGTGGCAGCAATGGGAACCCTCTTTGCCAACAATAATGAGCGCGGAGTATTTCGTAGCCTTGATGGTGGCCAAAACTGGGAGCAAGTACTCTTC
>CAJXOS010000007.1 GCA_913057725.1 uncultured Lewinella sp. | reverse complement strand
GTTAGTTGGTTAGTTGGTTAGTTGGAAATTATGATTCCTCGCGTCGGGGGACGCTTGGGAATGGGTAGTTGGAAAATAAGGTCTTAGCGATATTAGTCAAGCTTATGGAAAAAATCCACTATAAATTGCTAGCCATTAAACGCATGAGACGCGAGCTTGTTTTTGTGAATGAAGATCAATCTTTGATTTATGTTGAAGGTACTCATTACCGGACCGGAGTCTAGTGGCAAGACAAAACTGGCGCAATTCCTAGCGCGGCAGTTTCAGTCACCGTGGGTGCCAGAGTTTGCCCGTACTTATCTGGGGGTACTTGATCGCCCCTATGACAAAGAGGACGTTCTGGTAATACTCAACGGACAACTGCGCTTGCAAAACCAACGTGACAATGTGAAGCTATTATTTTGTGACACTGGCCCGGAGGTAATTCACGTGTGGAGTGAAGTGAAATACGGGGCCGTTGATCCTTACATTAGCAAACAAGTACAAAAAGTCGAGTACGATCTACGGCTGCTTTGCTATCCGGATTTAGCCTGGGAACCTGACCCCTTACGAGAAGCACCAAATGAAGAGAGTCGAAAAGCGCTTTTTGAAAAGTACGTTGACCTTCTTGAACGCTACAACAAACCTTACCATATTATTCGTGGACAAGGAACAGCGCGCGAGCAGCTAGCTAAATCGCACGTTTTAGCGCTATTGGAGTAAGGATAATATGGTGTGCGATGATGGTGATCTAACATTCGCCGCATTTGTATAAAAAGATCTACTCCAAAATTATAGGGCCTCATTTCGCACCATGACGAAATGAGGCCCTGTAAGCAACTAGATTTTTGATGGTTAGAAGTTATCGTTACCTCCACCTTTCTGGTCATCATTATTAATCTTCGAACGACGTCCACGGCGATTTCCGCTGAAGTCGAGCTGACCAAAATTGTAGCTGATACTAAACCCGATGGAACGGAATGGGATACTGAAGTCAGAACGTTGGAAGAAGTTCTCACCCTGAATTTCTGATGGGAAGTTCTTACGCTCATTGAATGGCTCAATGGCACGTATACCTAAGCTGAAGCGCTTATTGAACTGCTTACGCAAGCCCATTCCATATAACCAGAAACTTGGGTTCTCACCCTGTAAGGTCTGGCGAGGCGAACGCGCAAAACCAAAAAGGTCAAATTTCCAATCGCGCGGCAGGTTAAGATTCGCACCGATATTACCATTCCAGATGACTGTGTTCCGGCTAAGGTTAATGGAGTCTACCGTTGATTCAGCATCGTAAGTAAAGATGTTGAAGCCCAATCGGAATGACCCCACCTTCTTGACGTTCACCGAGGTGAAGATATTCACACCAATACTGTTATTGACGCCAATGTTCAGGTAACTAGTGGTAGACACCTCCGAAGCAGGCTCAATCTGAACGAAAGACTCAATTACATCTGTGGTTTGGCGATAGTACACGGCAGCGTTTACAGAAATACCTTTTACAAAAGTACCGTAGCTCAACTCGTACTGATCCACCACTTCTGGGTCTAGATTCGGATTACCGAAGACCAGGTTGTTAGGATCATTCACCTGGGTGAACGGATTAATGAAGAACAAGCTAGGGCGTTGGATACGTCTAGAGAAGCTTGCCTTCAGGTTGCTGAAGTTCTTAAACTGCTTACTCAAGATGATACTAGGCAGAATATTGTCATACTCCTGCGTGAACGGCTCCTCCTCACGATCGCGGTATTCACCAGCAATTGTGGTATGCTCATAACGAGCGCCGGTGATCAGCCCGAACGATTTCCCTAAGTCCCAGTTAAAGGACACGTAGCCCGCATACACATCCTGGTCATACAGGAAGTTATCCGTCAAGAGAGGGATAGACAAAAACGCATCATTATTGGTCTCGCGAGTTCTGGTTTCGTAATCACTATCAATCCGGCGGATAACCGATTTCACACCCGTCTCCAGCTTTATGCCATCACTAAACGGATGCACGTAATCAGCCTGAAGGGTGTACTCACTATTGACACCATCATTGGTGTTGCGAATATCTTCTTCGTAACGGAACGCATTTCCATCCTGATCAGTAGTGTTCTCCTGTGTACTAGCCGTAGTACTCACCTGGAAGGCTACAGAAAACTCCCGTTCTGAATTGGGGAAGGTACGCTTGTAATCCGTTGTCCAATCGTAGCCATTGCGGCCTCCCTGGTTATCATTACTCCGGACAAAGTTGACAATGCCGGCTGGGCTAAAATCATTGAGTTCACCATTGATCGTCCCATCACGCCAGTTATTGAAACCATTGAATCGGATACTAGAGTTGATACTATTGAAAGCATTGAAATCATAGAAAGCACCGAAATTGCCATTGAAGCCCAGTACTTGGCTACTATTTGGCCCTCCTTGTGAGAAGGTACTCAGCACATTTTCACCGTCCTGCTCTTCGCGGAAGAAATCTAAAGCTCCCTCCCGACGCCACGACCAGAAGCTATTGGCGCCGCCATTAAGACCAAAGCGGCCACGCACCCAGTTCAGATTAATACCGCCATTATTCTGACGAGTACCAATGGATGAATTGACTGATCCGGTAAAGCCTTCGGCATTGCGCTTTTTGGTAATGATATTGATAATACCTGAGCTACCCTCGCCATCATACTTAGCGGTAGGGGTAGTGATTACCTCTACGGTTTTGATTTGGTTAGCAGGTATGGTCTTCAGGGCATCCGCAGGATTGGAAGCAAACAAAGTAGAAGGACGACCGTTGATGAGGATCTGAATATTAGACGAACCACGAAGGCTCACATTACCATCTAGGTCAACAGACAACAGGGGAACATTACGAAGCACGTCAGCCGCATCACCACCTACTGTACTAGCATCCTTATCTGCATTGTAGACCAATTTATCAATCCGGTTTTCCACCAATGCCGCTTGGCCTGTTACGGTCACTTCCTCCAGGTTCACTCCCGTTGGAATAAGATAAACGGTACCTAAATCCAAGTCAGGCTTTTCCAGCGTAGTTTCGATGCCGGTTACCATTTTATCCTCATATCCGAGGAAACTCACATTAAGGTTATACTTCCCGTTATCAATTTCGATAATCTTAAAGGAACCGTCAACTTCGGTGATACCACCGTCAATTTGCTTACCGTCTGTTGGCTTGATCAATACAATCGTAGCAAATTCAACAGCTTGTCCAGAAATAGAATCGATTACAGTTCCGGAGATACGGCCTTTAATAGTTGGGCCTTTCTTTCCACGGCCACCACCCCATGGTGGTTGGGCACTTAAGGTTGAAAGTAAAAGCAAGCAACACATGACTATTGAAGAGCGGAGTAACATTTTTTTCATACGTCAAACTGATTATAGTCTCCCAACAACACTACTGGAATTAGGTTGTAAGATCAGTTACAATGGCGGCGAAATGTTAGTTATTTGCGGTGAATGGCTCAGCTCTCCAAATAGACGCTATGACTGTAAAACACCCTTCAGCCACGCTCGTTGAATGAGGGGGTTATCAGCGTTAATTTCTTCTTCAACTTTAGCAAGCTTTTGCTCATGTTTGATCCAGTGGTATTTCATCAACTTGCGAACGATACTGATAAAGTTGAGATAAGCCTGTTTATCAAAGCTCCCAAGTTTAGCGCGCCGAACCTTCAGTTCCATAGCTCGAATACGACTTTCCAGGAGATCATTTTGCGTCTCATAGTAGGCCTTGACTAGTAAGATATCACAGCTTAAGCTGTAGTTAAAGTCTTCGAATAGCCGGTACACAATTTTGGCCTCTGCCTCTTCATACTTCTTCTCAGCAAAAAGGAGTTCGGCTTGGCATAAGCGATGGAATTCTTCTGGATACCGAGTATTGATCACTCGACTAGGTGGATAATCGGCTAATACACCTCTTACCCAATCGTAGTCCTTTGCCATAATTCCCATATTAACCAGGAGCTTCATTGAGCTTGACTTGAGCTTGCCTTTTACCGCAAAGAATCCGCCCTCCATATGTTCTTTATACATAGAGAGAAAGAAGGGAATTAAGTCCTTTCCTCCACTACGACGAAACTGCTGGCCTCTCATTGCTCGAAGCACAGCATAAAGGTTACGAATTTCTTCTTCCGGAACATCAGATTGATGCCGCTCTAGCAGCGCTTGAAACTCATCTAACAAATTAGCATTGTCAGGATCATCGACTAATAGGCTGGCATGGTAATACAAGTCCGCAACAGGGTTTGCCACCTCCAATTGAGGATAGTTCTGGTAGAGGAACATCCACACAGGGTCCTGTTCCATTTCAACAGCGTCCGTTTTACCGAGTATCTTTTGTTGAAAATAGGCCATAAAACCCACCATCATCTTTTGTGCAAAAAAGAATTGATCGAGGTAGTGGTGCACCGACTGCAAACCGCTCTCCTTGTCTTGCGTCTTAAAAATATCATGGTACTCCGCGGCAAGGAGTTCCATCTGAAAACGCTCCAGCCAATCTTCAAATCCCAACCGTTGGCGCTTCTTCCACTGCTTGCGATATCTACTGATCAGTGACAAGAAACGATCATCGCGGTGAATCCGGCCAAAGTATTGTGCTTTTAGAAAACTTGATCGCCGGATCACCTCCTCATCAACTTCCTGATGGACGATAAACTCTTCAACTAATGCATTCAGATCGGCCAACGGATTATCGATGGCATTCTTACTTTTCTCTACAAAAGGTTTATCCGGATAGAACTGCGCTTGGAGTACTCCTTTGTCTACCCCCTTCTTTTTATGCTTCAGTAAGAACTCAAGTAACTCAACCAGTTGTCCGGCATTATATCCATTGTTGAAATACGGAGATTTTACAAACTGACGGAGTCGATCAGTTTGCTTTTTACTGAAGGTGAGTAGTGTGTCAATTATCTTTAATTGGCTCATCGCGCAAGCGTTCGAAAGGCAAAATGTACAGAAAATGGTAAAAAAGTAAGCTATTTTTTATCTGATAAGGCCCCTACATTCGTAAACATAAGTTTATAATTACTGAACAAAACTCTACAAAATGAAACTCAATAGCGTCCCCAAGCTACTATTGCTTTCTCTATTTCTAGTGCTCTTTAGCACAAAAACTACGGCTCAGGAAGAGGGTGAACCCTGTTATTTAGCAGCCCCTGCAACTATTACTGCCACGATCATGGGAGTAGATGTCCTGGACGTATCCTGGGCCCCAGTTGCTGGCGCTAATGGCTATGATGTACAGATGATTGATCTATTGACCAACACTGTACTCTATAACAATACCCACTTCAGTACCAATACTACAATCATTGGTCATATTATCACCAGTGAAACAGTGGTGGTCATCACTCCTCTTTGCGAGAATGGAACTCCCGGTGACCCAGGAATTGGGGTACCCGAAGGACTCCACATAGATGACTTGGTTCTTCAGTTGGACACACCTGATAACACAACAATCTCTACCTGTTCTGGAAGTACTGTTGGCGTCAATCCTGTTTGGGACTTCTCACGAAGCATGTATATAACTTATATTCCGTTTACCAGAAGCAGCAGTCGGGTTATTAATACGAATGAAGTGATTGTTAGCGTGGAGGGCCCAAGCTTCTCCCAATTTAATCCACAACCAGTGTCACTATTCCGACTTCAGCAACCGGGTGGTGCTTCAAGTGTAAGTGCTACCAAACTGAATCAAGTGACCCCTGGCTATGCACCGGGCACCACCAACTGGACTCCAGATCCTAACAATACAGATATAGTTAATACCGATCAGGCAGGTGATCATTTCTTTGAACTGGACTTGCAGAACAGTATGCCTACCCTACCAAATAGTGTAAATATAGAATTCAGTGCTAACGTAGGCATCAATTCTAACTTGATGATTAGTACCCGAAACTGTGTACGTGGCAACCGCCGTCCTTCTGAAACATCCGGCGGAAATGGATCACTCGGTCGAATGAGCGGCAACGACCCTACACCAAACGAAACAGCGATGGAAGCTCGTGACAAGCATACAATTGCACCACGCTTCTACCCTAATCCCGCTACTAACCAGTTACAGATTAGTGGTCAGGCTGGCCTGCAAATTCAGGTCTTGGATCTCACTGGGCGCCAACGAATGACTATCGAATTGGATAGCATGCAGCAAACGCTTGATATTAGTGCTCTACCAAGCGGAAGCTATATCATCCAGTATTTCGACGGTAAAGCCTCAAAATCAGAACGCTTACTAAAGCTGTAGACAACAAGAAACGCGCCCTCCCCCCCTTACATAGGATCACTGTCGAGATTAAGCATTGTCCAAAAGAATTAAGCGCTTATTTGTTCAGTAATCCTTTGGTCCCGGATCATCAATAAGTGAATGATCCGGGATACTTTTTTTGTGACACAAATCACCAAAATCAGTAGTCTTTTTGTGCATCTTTGCGGTGCTTTAAGTGTTTAATGAATATCCCCAACTGCAACTACCAAAAAAGACTCAACATGTTTCGTAAAGGCTCCAAGGCGTATAGCATCTTCAATATCAAATGTCCACGCTGTCACGAGAGTGATATGTTCGAGACCAGCAGCTATAGTTTCAGCAAGCCCTTTGACATGAAAGAGCGCTGCGACAAGTGCAACGAAGATTTCTTCCCAGAACCGGGCTACTACTACGGTGCCATGTTCTTGTCTTATATTTTCACCGCCTTCTTCTCCATTGGATTTGTCCTATTTTTCCACTGGGTACTGGATTGGAGCACGGCAGCAAGTTTCGGTCTGCTCATCCTGGTTCTAGGCATATTCTTTGTGTACATCTTCCGCTTGGCACGTGCCTTATACATTAATATCCACGTACACTACTCCCCTACTGCCATTGAGGATGGGAAAGAACGCGGATCCACTGCAAGTGCTGCTGCTCACTTCGGGCGCTAGGCAAAACAACAAGGACATATTGGTGGAGTAGGGAATTACTCCAAATCTCGCTGATGGAACTGTCAAGTTGAAGGCAGGAATATTACCGTTGCAAGACGTAGCTGTACGGTGATTCTTGTATTTTTGTGCTTCCTTGAGATCAATCCCCAAAATGTCATGGATAGAGTGCATATTAAGCTTCTCCTTCTTCGTTTTTCCTTGCTTTGCTGTTGTTTGATAGTAAGTCAGGCCTCTTTACTTGCCCAACTCCCAACCGACTTCTACGATACCAGAGTAGCGGATGGATTCGAGCTACCACTGGGTGTCATCTTTGATAATAATGGCCAGGGGTACGTATGGGAAAAAGCCGGTCAAGTGTATGTTTTGGATACTGCCGATCAGCTATTGGAACAACCACTACTCGATCTGAGCGAGGAAGTAAGTAGTTGGAAAGATCATGGCCTAAATGGCTTCTGCCTCGACAATGAATTCCTAACGAATGGTTACTTCTATTTGTACTACGTGGTGGACCTTCACCATCATTGGAACTACGGCACTCCTGAATACTCTCCAGACAGCACAGTAACCTTTAAACCCACCTTTGCTCGGGTAACCCGTTATCAGGCAGACGCCAGTACAGGCTTCAAAACAGTAGTACCGGATTCCCGGAAAGTACTACTGGGGGAAACGATCGACAGTGGCGTACCTATCCTTTATGAGTTCCATGGGGCCGGATGCATTGTTCAAGGAACAGACGGCACTTTACTACTAACATCAGGTGAAACTACCGGTGGTCTACAAATCGGCATTGGCAATGAACCCGGTGACGAATTCGTACCACAAGCTATTGATTGGGGGATTATCACGCCGGACCAGGATGTAGGTGCTTACAAATCACAATACCTGGGTTCATTGAACGGGAAAGTGCTCCGTATTGACCCTGAGACGGGCGATGGATTAGCCAGCAATCCTTTTTATGACCCAGCCACACCACGTGCTGCTCAATCTAGGGTATGGGCTCGCGGGCTTCGCAACCCCTACCGAATGGTGCTGCGCCCCAACACCGGAAGTCACTACGCTGAGGATGGCGATCCTGGTGTATTCATGGTGGGTGATGTAGGTAACGGATCCTGGGAAGAGCTCAACATCCTGCATTCGGCAGGGCAAAACTTTGGATGGCCGATCCTTGAAGGCAATGAACTGGCCTGGAAATTCTGGATACAGGATGTTCCGATCAACCCAATGGCGCCCAACCCCGTCAATACTTGTGACAAACCTTTCTTTGACTTCCGCGATCTTATCGCTCGCCCAAAGGAAGGAGGCCCGTTTATTCCTGGCAACCCCTGCGACCTCAGTCAACCGATACCAGATTCGGCCTACCCTTCTTATGCAGAACAACCGTTGATCACCTGGAGCAATTCGCGATGGAATATGCCAACCCGAGCTGCGGTGCCGGGCTGGAATGACAATGGCGACCTCATCAATATTTTCCTCGATGACCCTGCCGTACCTGTTGCCGGAGAGAACTTTGATGGTTATTCGAGTCTGGCCGGTGTATTCTATCAAGGAGATCAATTCCCAGAAGAGTACCACGGCAAATACATCCATTTTGATTTTAGCGGCTGGATCAGAACGATGGAAATTGACGAAAACAACGTCCTCAGTAAGGTGGACCTCTTCCATGAGTATACTAAGGACTTGATCCACTTAGCAGAAAACACCGATAACGGCGCCTTGTACTATACCAACCTTGCAGGCGAACTCCGTAAGATCAGCTATGGTGGCAACCCGGCCCCTATCGCCGTCATTCAAGCCGACCGTTTCTATGGTCCAGGCCCACTTGAAGTACAGTTTACGGCAGCCGGATCATATGACCCGAATCAAACAGCTCTGACTTACGCCTGGAACTTTGGTGATGGCAATACCAGCACGGAGTTAGCTCCCACCCATACCTTTACCAGTACGGGTAATGGCCCGTCAAGTTATCTGGTGCGCCTGACAGTTACCGATGCAGAAGGTGCTGTAAATTCTAGTGAGCGCGTTGTATCCCTTAATAATACACCACCGCAAGTGGAGATTTCTTCCTTCAAGGATGGAGATCAATACCCGCTTGGCTTTACCTCTTTGCTGCGCCTAGCAGCTAACGTCACGGATGCAGAACACAGCAATGACGAGTTGATGTATCAGTGGCGGACTTTCTTGCACCATAACGACCACTTCCACCCAGATCCGGTAATTTTTGAACCGGAGAGCTACTTTCTCATCAGTCCGCTGGGTTGTGAACAAGAGATCTACTACTACCGCATAGAATTGACCGTAACTGATCCGGAGGGCTTATCTACCATGGTATCGCAACGCATCTATCCCTACTGTGGTGACCCATTCTTGGATTGGGTAGAACTGGAGGGGCAGGGATCCGATCAAGCGATCTCACTGAACTGGGGTACTGCTTTCGAAAATGATATTGTAAAGATGGAATTGCAGCGCGGTAGCGATTACTTCAGCTTCCGTCCACTAGCAGAGATAAATACCACCGGTAACAATAATACGATCCAAAACTACCAGTACGTGGATCAAGAACCACTGCGCGGCGCCAACATCTACCGAGTTAAGGTGACGACTGCCGATGGTGCATTTACCTATTCCAATTTGTTGCCCATGAGCTTTCCACCACCCAAGGCGTGGAAGGTCTTCCCGAACCCAACGGACAATGAGTTGAATTTCTTTGTGGAAGAGGCCAGTAGTTCAATCATTGAGTTGGAGCTATTCAACGTCGCTGGCCAGCAGCTGCGTCGAATTTCTTTTGAGGCGACACCTGGCGAAGCCTGGACCCAACAACTCCTCATTGGCCAGTGGCCCAAAGGAGTTTACAGCTACCGGATTCTGAGTGGTGAGCAGACTTATGTAGGTCAAATCCTGGTTCAGTAACGCATTTACCCTAAATTAGGAGTTCAACAAAGCCCTGAACCCCTATGTCCAGTGTAATTGGCACGTTACTGCTAATACTAATTGGCCTGACTACCTACAAAGGCTTCATTGATCGACAGTATTTCGAACGCCATGTCTTTAATGTGGACGAGATCCTCATTAACCGACAATGGAGTCGGCTGTTTTCTTCGGGTTTCCTGCACGTTGGCTGGATTCATTTTGGCTTCAACATGGTGGCACTCTTGGCCTTTAGTTGGTCACTAGAGCTGATTCTGGGCATTCCCAAATACTTACTCATTTACGTGGGCTCCCTTTTAGGAGGAAACCTTCTGGCCTTATACATACATCGCCAGCATGGAGACTATAGAGCGGTCGGTGCTTCTGGGGCTATTAGTGGGGTCATATTCGCCGCCATCATTCTTTTCCCAGACATCAAAATATCCTTAATCCTTTTGCCGATTGAGATGCCCAGCTGGCTTTTTGGAATCTTGTTCGTTCTGATATCTGTGCTGGGAATTAAGTCTCAAAGTGATAACATTGGCCACGATGCCCACCTGGGTGGTGCTATCGTCGGAGTGCTACTTACTATTCTGTTGAAACCTTCTGTGCTTCAGACCAGTTGGTGGTTGATACTTCTGATACTCTTGCCCACCGCAGCTTTCTTGCTACTCATTATCCGTAACCCCGCAGTGCTGATGGTAGACAACTACTGGGGGGAAGGGGTCAAAAATCTTGGTCGAAGGCCACGAAGGAGAAAGCAACTCTCAGTTGATGAGATCCTGGACAAGATTAACCGAAAGGGCGTCGATTCTCTGACGCCGGAAGAAAAAGACTACCTGGATCGAATGGGAAACAAGTAAACTCGATCTATTGAGATTAATAATCCCCCCCTACCCTGGTACTTTGTTCATCCAAGGCCGAGCCTCTTCCAACTGTTTTGCTAGCCGGAAAAGAATATCCTCCCGATAGATGGCGCTGGTGAACATAACGCCTACTGGTAGTCCTTGCTCATTCCAGTGCAGGGGTACCGACATCGCTGGTTGTCCTGTCATATTAGCGATAGGCGTGTAAGGCATGTAGTTAAACACCTTCTTCGCCAGTTCACCGATATTAGCCTTCAGTAGGCTACCCAAACGGAGTCGATTCAGGATCTTAATGAGGAAATGCTCAGCAGGTGTGCTGGCTAGCCCTCCCACTTTAAACGGAGCCAACGCCACTGTAGGTGTTAGCAGACAATCATACGTTTGGTGAAAACGCCCTTGTCGGCGAGCCAGATCATTCCATCTACTGCGATAGTAGGCATAGGCACCGGCAGTAATGGTATCTCCGAGCAAGCTTAAGGCGAAGGTATTCTCTTCCACTTCAGCTCGACTCACAGCCCGCCCGCGAGCTTGTCCAATTCGGCGGAGCTCTGCATTTACTTCCCCCATAATTAGGTGCAGAAAGGTTTCTGTCAAGTCTTCGCGTTCGTACGGCAGTGGTACAGCTTCTACCTCATGCCCCAGTTCCGCCAAAAGCGACACCGTACTCTCGATCGCATCAATGCAGTCTTGATCAACCGGTAGCCCTAAGGGGTGTTCGTAACTATAAGCAATTCGCAACTTACCAGTAGCTTGATTGAGCTCTTCTAGATAGGTACGCTCCGGTGCTGGAGCCACGTACAATTCACCAGGTCCCTGTATAGAGAACTGATCCAAAAAGGCTGCAGAATCACGTACAGAGCGGCTGTTACAACCTTCTACTACTGCTCCTCCCCACATCTCTCCACCACCAGGTCCCAAGCTTAACCTTCCTCGAGATGGCTTCAAACCAAACAAGCCACAACAAGAAGCCGGCATACGAATAGATCCACCTCCGTCGCTTGCGGTAGCAAGTGGGACGATGCCTGCCGCTATGGCTGCTGCACTCCCGCCTGAGCTCCCTCCAGCAGTGTAGCCAGGTTTCCAGGGATTGGTAGTAGGTCCGAACAGCTCCGGTTCCGTGAAAGGAGTCAGACCAAATTCTGGCGTATTGGTTTTCCCAAAAATCAACAAGCCTGCTTTCTCGAAGGCGCTCACCAAATAACTACTTTCAGCAGAGATATCCCCAGCCGTTGACCGGGAGCCGATCCGAAGCGGCGTACCCTGCAGTGCCAGTCCCAAGTCCTTGATAAGAAAGGGTACACCCGCGAAAGGTGATTTGGCAGTTTCCGCTGAGACCTCAGCCTTCTCACGCGCCCGTTCATACAAGGGATGAATGATGGCGTTGATGGTTGGATTGATAACTTCTGCTCTAGCAATGGCAACTTCTAATAATTCAACTGCGGTGAGCTCGCCAGACTGAACCAATTGAGCTAATCCCAGTGCATCGTACTGGCGGTATTCGGAAAAGGTCATTATGAAGGGCTTGTTTGCCCATTAAGGTAGGCAGAAAGACTTGCTCCGCCTAATTCACTTGAATCTGGTAAATAGTGTAGAGATGCCGATCCAAATTAGGAAACTCACTGAAGCGCCAGTAATCTTCCGCCCTTGGTATGGCTGGATAATGCCAAAAATTCAACAAGTAGCTGTCTTCAAAGATATCCTTAGAGAGCTCCAATCCTGGATAGGCCGCTTTAAAGGCCGGGGGCAAATCCTGGAGTCGCAGCCGATGTTTGCCGGCAGATAAAGGACCTTCTAACTGCCTAATCCCTCGAAACGCTGGATCATACTGGAGCGGGCTATTGTCCCCTCCACGAAGTTCGAAGTAGCCGGGCTTAGTTAGTTCCAGATTTATGAAATCGCCCGCGCAGGTAAAATCGGTTATTGGAATCTCGCCATGATCAGTCTGATCCAAGTAGGTAGGCAAGGACTCATGGAGCATGGCAGTAAATTGATACACATTCCCTTCTTCGCTGCTGATCGCGACAATATGGGGATTGTCTGTTTGTGGCACAAATAGTGTCACAGATTTATCAGGCAGTCCTTGGAAGAATAGTTGAAGGGGTCTTGTTTCTCCTCCATCAATCACTTCATGAACACTTACCCAAGTAAGGCTTGGGTCAAGCTCTATGGTATGAACGTCCACTGGCACTTTGTCCGTAGCAAAATCATAGGTAAACGGCTCAACGGTGGGATCTACCTTTATCGCATAAAAATCAGACGTACCTAGCTCCTTAATTACAATGTAGAAATAGCCCCGTGAAGCGTACCAGGGGCTTAGTTCGATGCTCAACTCCCCCGGTATAGATCCATCAATATCTGCATCGGCGGATGTATTGGGCAGCAATGTGATCTGATCCCATTCCGGTACATTTCGTATCACCATAGTACGGTAGTCCAAAACCTCTTGGGTAGGAAATGTCCACCCTCCTATTCCAGGATCGAGATTGATCGTTTGTCCGGTTTTGACACCATAGTAAGATTGCAGAACTGCATGCTCTGGCACCAACACCAGGTTATCGGGAAATCGGATTCGTTCCTTCCGATGGCCAACAATATTTACACTAACGTCCTCTTCACAACCATCTAACCAGTTCAAGAAAAATGGGTAGCCGGTAATTTCAATGGCATCTCCTCTGCCCCCGTACTTATTACCCAGGTACGCCCAATCCGCAAGTCCTCGGGCAGGCAGCAATGGTCCCGCCAAAACATCTATTGTACGGTCGGCCTGTTCGGGGCAGTCTAGCTGATCATCTTCCTGCCGACAACCTACGATCAGTACAAAACTCAACAGCAATAGATAGGATGCGCGCATAAGCTTAGTTTTTGTTTGTAGCTAACAAATCGTCCTCTACCATAGGATCTCTTAATACTACTACTAAAACTCGAACTCAAAGCTATGAAACTCAATGAGCTCAGATGGGGCAAATTGGTCAAGGTGGCGGTAATCTTCAGTAAGCTGAATAGCGGGATAATGCCAGAAGGTAATTTTGAAACCATAATCTAGCATATCTGGCAACCATTGAACCGCTGGAAATTGCTGCCTAAAGGGTGGAGGAAGATCAGGTATTCTTATCGAATTCTGCCCACTGTTCAGCGGTCCCTCCATTCGTCTAACAGAGACGATATAGGGTTCATTACCATGCCATGTCCCACTCCATAAATTGCAATAGCCAGGCAATTCCATCTCCAGGTTGAGAAAATCTTCCGTCCAGGATATATCAAGAATCGGATCAGCCCCGTGGATTGAAAGGTCTACACTAAGGGGAAGCTCAGGCAGCATCTTACTCGTCCTTCTGGAAACACCAGCCTCGCTGCTTGAACAGCCAATCGTGAATGGTCCCTCTTCTGGAGGTAGCAAGACCGATAGTGTACGCTCTCCTTGCCGTGATCCACCAAGGGAAAAGTATTCATTTAGTTCGTCATCAGAGAATTGAAATACCGTCATACGATCTATCCCTTCATCAATTTCAATCTGATGCTGTGCGAAGGGTATTGCTGCAGTAGCGAAGTCATAATCCCAAGAGGGGTCATCATAGTTCAAGCGAATGCCTCGATATTCCAGTGTGCCCGCTAGTTTAAAGATGATGTAGACTGTCCGACTAGAAAGCGTCGTAGACTGAAGATCTGCGTGCAGCGTACCTTGACCAGTCGGATACAACTCGTCCAGATCAAAATCTCTGGAGTTTGGCAAAACGATCAATTCATCCCAAGCAGGAATTCCAGTAATTTCCAAAGAGCGACTTGGAACCTCCCAAAGATCAAAGCTCAGACCAGATGGGGGCCCATCACCAAGGTTGAAACCATCACCATTTTTTACACCAAAATACGAGTGAATCCCAGCATATTCAGGGATTTGAGAAGGCCAAACGAGCCCGTCCCAACGTGCTGGATAATGACTTAATATATTTACCGTATACTCATCCTGGCAACCATCAAACCAATTAAGGTGCATGGGATACCCTACTACTTCTTGTATTTCACCCCGACCGCCGTACTCATTACTTAAGAATGCCCGTGTGGTTTCACCTCCGTACGATGGAAAAAGGGGGCCGCCAATGACATCCACAGCTCGATCACTTTGACCAGGACAGTCTAATTGATCGTCACTGCGATTGCATGACCACAAGAGTAGGAGTGGAAAAACACATAAGTAAAAAGCAGTCTGTTTCATAACTCAGCGTGATAGCAACGATTAATAAATCAAGCCTGACACCCCATCATCCTAAAGCAAGTGTAGCATACCTGCTATCGTACCGCTATTCTTTCAAAATAATATAGCTCTTTATCAAGCCCCTCTAGCTCTAGTAGTCGCCAGTAATCCGCCTCCGATGTAGCGGCCGGAAAATGCCAGAACGCTATTTCGTATCCGTTCTCGGAGAGGTTTAAAGGCAAATCTACTTGAGGGTAGCTTGCACGAAAACTTGGCGGAAGGTCAGGGGTTCGTAGGGTGTATTGCCCTGCTGGTATGACGCCCCGAAGAATCCGCTGATTGCCGGTTATATCGAGTTCCTTAGTCACCACTGACAAGTAAATCGGATCAGTTGTAGTGAGTGTGAATTTTTCGGCGATATAGTCATGTTCCAGAATGGGAGACGAGGGAAAATCCACATGATCGGGTAGCTCGGGATAATAGTCTTGCGCCCATCGGTGAGAGGCCAATTGTCCATCAGAATAAATGCTAACCAAGTAGGGGCGCGATTCTGAAAGCAATAGAAATTCAGCTGTGCCATTATGCACGAGTTGTTCCCCCATGAAAACCCACTCACCGCTGGTTGGGTCAATTACCTCTTGAATCCCAACATAGTGTACCTCTTCCGCCACTGAGACTTGTTGCCAACTCATGCCAATCGATTGGATCAAGTAATCATATTGTCCACCCTCCTGCAAGTCAATCAAGATTGCACGATGTTCTCCAGCTACTTCGTCCCATAAGGTCAAGTATGCATAGCGACCGCCCCGCCAGCGATCTTCCAATGATATATTAATTTGGAGCGTCCTTGAGTTCGCATCAAATTGTGATTCAAAATGGAGCTGAGCAGTAAGCTCTAAATCACGAAAATCCGGAAAGTTGGTGATGGTAACGGTGGGAGGCGCGATCGGCGAAAAGTCATAGAACAAACTCGGTAGATCTGGACGAAGTCGCGCAGACTCCCCTGCCGAATATTTCCAATAGGTAGTTAGAGAGGTGAAGTCGTATTGAAAATTGATCAGATTTACTGCGTATTCATCCTGGCACCCATCTTCCCAATTCAAAAAGAAAGGGTAGCCGGTTACACGAATCAATTCACCTCGTCCACCGTATTCATTGCTTAGAAAGGCCCAAATTTCTGCATTGAATATAATTGAGCTAGGTCCGCTCAGGACATCAACGCCGCGGTCACCTTGTCCCGGGCAATCTAGTTGGTCATCACTACGCGCACAGGATAATGAGAATAATAGCAGCAGGTAAAGAGAGTAGCGGTACATCGATAAGAGCACTTTTAGTCAACCAAAGCAGTTTATCAGTTAAGGTCTACGATAAAGTCGTTCATAATAGTAATTCTGCAACGCAAATTGATCTAATTCATCCATTCTCCAATAATCATTGGCGGTTTCTGCCGCTGGATAATGCCAGAACTCATACATAAAACCATCTTCAAATAGATTAGCCGGCAAATATATATCCGGGTCTTGCTGTTGCAGAAACGGTGGCAGCTCTGGTGGCCGGAGCCGTTGTTCTCCAGGGCCAATCATACTTTGAAAAGTTTGCTGGTCTCTATCGGTGTACGGTTGATTACTGGATGATAAATACAAGTAAATCGGTGCCGTACAGGTCAACGAAAAACCCTTCCGATCATAATCGATTCTAGACAATGGAGAGCCAGGAAGCTGCACCAACTCGGGCAAGCTCGGATAATACGCTTGATTGCGTATATGACTGGTGCCCACAAGACTGGTAGCAATATGAATTAAATAGGGGCGGCTATCCGCTCGCAATAAAAAGCGTACTTCCTTATTACTAACAGTTTCCGAACCCATAAATACCATATCTCCTTGGGATTGATCAATCACTTCTTGAACTCTCACATCTTTAATATCCCCTTCAACGGCTATGCGCTGCCACTCCATCAGATGAGACTGGGTCAAATAGTCGTATTCACTCCCGCCAAGGCTCAAATCAATCAGGACGGCACGGCGTTCGCTGGCTTCTCTATCCCAAAAAGCAAGGTAGGCATGGCGTTTACCCAAGAAAGTAGAATAGTTGGGTATATCCAGACGAAGCGTCTTCGTTGAAGCGTCGTATTGCGGATCAAAGGACACTCGAGGAAAGAACTCTAGGCCAGAATAGTCTGGCATATTGTTAATTACGACGGTCTGGCTTTCTATCCGAGTAGTAGGGATCAAGGCTTCAAATAGTGCCGGTTCCAATTCGATCGACCCTCCGACGGGAAATTTACCGTAAGTATCTAAAGACGTATAAGCATTCGCGAGCACGGACTTGGCAAAATGCTTAACAATACTCACCGAGTACTCATCCTGACACCCAAGTGGCCAATTAAGAAAAAAGGGATACCTGCTAATTTCTACGGTCTCGCCCCGGCCTCCGTATTCATTGCTAAGAAATGCCCAGACTTTTCCAGCCATGAGAGCAGAACTGGGCCCACTCAAGACATCAACAACACGGTCGCCTTGTCCCGGGCAATCCAGAGCGGTTTCCTGCTTGCTACACGCAAACAGGGAGAAAGTGAAGAAAAGCAGAGACAGTAGTGAGGCGCGGTTCATTCCTAAAAATACTTGATAAACACTAAATCCAAGGTACTCGATATCAGTATCAGTTGAATGGCACAATCAAGCGCTCGTAGCGCAAACTTTTCAGCCAGGCTTCTCCACTAACGGGGTCAGAAAGGATATTACGAAAGTACCAGGAATAGGTCCCATCGGTCTCTTGGTAGTAGTACAGATCCAAGCGGCCGGATTCGTCCAGCGCTTGTTCGTACAGCGGCTTGATATCCGGATCGGTAGCATCCATTGCTGGACTAAGTGGGGCAAATTGAATCTGCTGTGGCCCTTCCTTGGCTTCTGCTACGTATTGTCGTTGAGAATAATAACCGGATGAATTCACAAAAGCACCATCAACCCTTAGGACATTGAGGCCACTCGTACTGATCTCCAAGTTTGGATACTCAAAACTTAGCACCTCCCCTTGGAGGGAAGAGATAATATTGAGTTCCTCAGGCCATTCATCCATCATGTACCTTACTTCGCGCGCATATTCATCCTCCCATCTGGCGGTAATAATGTAGGGTCCGGCAACCTCCGCTGGCATTGGTATTTCAAGGTTTCCTTCCTCTGTCTGCAATCCTACCATGGTTACTTTTCGCCCCGAGAGATCATGTACCCAATGAAGCTCTAGCTCCATATCTCTGGCGCCAGTTGGCCATTGCACCTCCGTAGACTGAAGATTCATCGACTTTAAGCTTTCATAAGCCAAAGTTGTAGGTAGCTCCTGACGGAAATCGAGGATTTCCCCCAGCCATTCTCCCGTGTTGGCATCGCGGAAAGCCATGAGCGCTTGGGGAGCCGTGACCCAGGCTTCTTCTGTATACAAGGACCAGTGAGTAATCAAAGTAAAAGGGTGTCGTTGGCGCATTCGGAGCAAGCGGATCCAACTTCACTTGTAATAATGCAGAATCTATCGGTGGACAGTTCGGAATAGCAATTAGCCAATTGGGCATCAACCCTCTGAATACATTTCCATTAACGCCGGCACTCTGCAAATCGACTACACTACCATTCGGTACAGCGGCGAACTCCCGAACGCGCAACTCTTTGCCATAATCCCCCGGGTAAGGATTATCATCTGTGTCATAATAGCCGACACTCAGGGTATAGCGATCCTCACAGGCATTGTCGAAGTTGAGAAACTGTAGCCCAGTTACTAAGGCATCTACTTCTTCGTCGAAGGCGAGATCACCATCGGCCTCGGTCAACCATAAATTGCGCTCGTGAATGGATTCGGCTTGAAAATCGAGAGAGTAGGTTATTCCTCCTTCACAATTGGAGGTCACAACCATATCATCATCATTTTTACAGGAGCTGTAGCATAGGACTACCAGCAGGAGTATAGAGAAGCGTCGCATAGATAGGGGTTATAAGATGAATATAACCATAAGATAAGTGATGTTTCCCGGAACTCGTTCACATTCAAGTGTTAAACAAAGGGATAACAACAAGAAGGTCAGCCAATTGACTTTAGCAGAACTTGCTCCTGGCCGACGAGGCTTACGTTTTAGCGAGCGGGTATTGTCATACGTTCATAGTTCAATCGGTCTAGCCATTCTGATCCTGTGCCCAGATCAGACACAACATAGCGCAGGTACCAACCAAAATTACCGGTCATCGCCGGGTAATGGTAGAAGTGCAGCGTCAGGTCTTGATCCCAGGTTGATTCGTAGAGACTTTTGAGGCGGTTACTCGCTTGATCCAAGCTATTGCTAAAGGGCGCTAGTACTAAATTCCCATCAGTAGCCACTGGGCCAGCGTACTGGCGGCGGCAATACGCACTCGAATTAGGGTCATCGTAGATCCCGTCCAAAGTTATGACGTTAGCGCCAGTACTTTCGTATTGCAATTGAGGGTACTGATAATTAACCAGCTCCCCTTCAATCGTTGGGAAGAACGACAATTTGGGGAACCAGCTTTCTTCTACCCGATGGATTTCCCGCTCATGATCATCTTTCCAATGGAATTGAAAAAGGAAAGGACCATCTATGCCTGAGAGGGATGGCATCTCCAACAATCCAGGTTTGTCCGTTCTGCCAATCAATTGCAGTCTTCTATTATTGACATCCTGCACCCAAAAGATTTCTAGCTCTGCATCAGTTGCATTGGTCGGCCATTCAATCATTGTCTGTAATAGCTCCATAGGCTGCAAATCTGCATAGGATCGAGGAGCAGGTAAATCGACAAGCGCGTTTGCGGGAAAGGACATACCGCCCCAGACACCATCTAGTGTACGCACAGCCAACTGCAGATCGGTCACCCATAGAAAGGAAAGCTGGGTATGAACAGCTAGTAAACTATCCTCTGCTGAATACTCAAAACTAAATCTAGGTGCTAGTCCGTAACCCTCGCGTGGATCAGCGTAGGTGAGCAGACGCACAGAATCAATGGGAGGGCAATTTTCAATGTAGATCGTACCTTCTGGCAAGGAGCCAAAAATCGTCGAATTCAATGCATTCCAGTAGTCGACAACGCTGCCTGCTGGAACACCACCGAATTCATTGATCTGAAAGTTGTGGGCAAAGATTTGAGGATTACCATTGGACATATTAGGGTATCCAGCCGTACTGAAGGTGTACACATCACTACAGGCATCCTCCAAGTTGACAAAGTATCGTGTGGCGGTACCTCCCTCTACATCTTCATCCAGCACCAGTTCAGCTGCCGAATTGCTAAGCCAGATCGTATTCCCACTGAATTGTGCAGTGCGGTAATCCAGCGCATAGGTATCACCATTGGAGCAAGAGGGGAAGTCTATCACCTCATCATCTTTGCAAGTGCTCAAAGTGGTCAACACCACTACTAGGAATAGGAACGCGCGCATGAACGATAGTTTAAACAGCAGGATTAGCTAATCAAAAGCCCACAATCAACATCTCATAATCCAGCGTCTTCAACCAATGATCACCGGTCCCGAGATCAGAATATACGTTGCGTAGGTACCAACTGTAGTCGCTATTCATATTGGCATAGTTGTACAGCTTGAGTCTTGCATTGGCTTTGTAGGCCTGATCGTAGAGGAATTCAGTGCGGGAATCACGCAACACAAAACTGAGTGGTGCAAACGTGATGGATTGTTGCCCTTCGGCAGCGGGGCCTGCGTACCAGCGTTGACTATTTTCTACACTGTTAGGGCTACCGGAATAAATACCATTAGCTACCGCAATGTTAGCCCCAGAGGCCTCATATTGAAGTTCTGGATAGGTAAAATTGGTGACTTCTCCCTCGAGCTGAAAATTGATATCCACTTCTGATGGCCAAGTATCAAAGACTTGCTGCACTTCGCGTGTGCCCGTACTCCATTGTCTGGCGTATATGGTAAAAGGCCCTTGCGCTTCCGCGGGCATGGGCACCACAAAATCTCCTTCTTTATCGATTACATCGAGCACCATACTGCGCTTACTCCCGATTTCATTGATCCAGCGAATCTCTACGAAGAGGTCCTCTAATCCATCTTGCCAGCTGATGTTGATCGGCTTGGTTTCGAGCGCGGGCATTTCGAAAAAATCAAGATCCACCGACACCTGGCCAAATAGGTTAACCGTCGTACCAAACCAAGTGCCATAGGCAGCATGGCGTACAGCAAGCAGAGCGGTACCAGCATAGGCAACAGCCTGTTGAACATCTATGATGCACTTGTTCTCTATATCCTGATAAGTAAGGGTGATATCGGGTTCCAAGCCATAACCATTGTTGCGATCAGCACCGAGCCAAAACCGGACTGAATCGATAGCAGGGCAATTCTGAATCTCGAAAGTATAGCCTGGCATGAAGGTGACTGCAGAGGCTGTTCCCTGTAGCAGTACCCGGGTATTGATATTACTTCCATTGGGCACCTCCGCCACTTCTCGTACCCAAAGGTTTTCGCCATCTGAGCTGATCGTCCCCGGCTCCTGTTGCCGGTACCCAGCCAAACTCATGGTATAGGCGTCTTCACAGGCGTCTTCAAAATTAAAGAACTGGACACCAAGCGTTGCAATATCCCATTCTTGATCAGCCGCAATATCTCCATCTGCTTCGGTAAGCCAGATTTGATTTGAACGAAAAACGTCACTGGCCAGATCCAGGGCGTATACCCCTCCATCCGAGCAGACGGATAAGGGATTCATCATACTATCATCGTCACTACGACAGCCCCATAAAAATGGAAGGACCAACAGGAAGATCTTGAAGGGAAAATTAGAGCGGCTCATAACATATGGACTTTATCCCTACAAAATAGGTAAATGGAGGCGGGAAGAGTCAGAGATTGAGGCTTCGTAACAGAGTTTTAACGGTTTGTGATGACGCGATGAATCGCGCCCCGGAGAGAAGAAGTCTAAGCATTTTGGGGTCATAGGGACAAAACAAAAGGGCGAATGCGCAACCTTAGTCACTCATTCGCCCTTAGTGGCGGGGAAGTACTCCCCTATTCTTTAGATTGACTTACGCCATCACCTCTTTAACGGCATCAGCCGCATCCTGAAGGGCGATAGCTGAACGTACGTTCAAGCCACTCTTATCAATGATCTCCTTAGCGATCTCCGCATTGGTACCTTGTAGACGCACAATGATTGGCACTTTGATATCGCCAATGTTTTTGTAAGCATCCACAACGCCTTGTGCTACGCGATCACAACGAACAATACCACCGAAGATATTGATCAAGATTGCTTTTACGCGGTCATCACGTAGGATGATACGGAAAGCATTCTCTACACGCTTAGCATCTGCAGTACCACCTACGTCTAGGAAGTTAGCAGGCTCACCACCACTCAACTTGATGATATCCATAGTAGCCATCGCCAGACCAGCACCGTTTACCATACAGCCTACGTTACCGTCCAACTGAACGTAGTTCAAGCCGAAGCTCTTAGCTTCTACTTCCGTTGGATCTTCTTCGTGAATGTCGCGGTACTCTGCCAAGTCTTTGTGGCGGTACAATGCGTTATCATCAAGGGTGAACTTACAGTCAACAGCGATCACGCGATCGTCACCCGGGTTGTACATACATGGGTTAATCTCCACCAGGCTTGAGTCCGAACCAACGAAGGCGCGGTACAAGTTGCTGATGAACTTCACCATATTCTTAAAGCCCTGGCCACTCAAGCCTAGGTTAAAGGCTACTTTGCGCGCCTGGAAACCTTGTAGGCCCAACTCTGGATCAACGTACTCTTTGTGTACTTTCTCCGGCGTGTGCTCCGCTACCTCCTCGATATCCATACCACCTTCGGTACTGTATACGATCACGTTGCACTTACGAGCACGATCCATTAGGATAGAAACGTAGAATTCGCGGCAAGCATCGAAGTCTGGCGCATAAGCGTCCTCCGCTACCAATACCTTGCGAACTAGTTTACCAGGTCCGTTCAAACCACCCGGAGTCTGAGGAGTCTTTAGCATCATCCCGAGGATGTTACCAGCGTGCTCCTTCAAATCATCCATGTTCTTGGCTAGCTTCACACCACCGCCTTTACCGCGGCCACCAGCGTGAATTTGTGCTTTTACGATAGCAATATCGCTACCTGTTAGTTCGCGCAGTTTTCCGTAAGCATCTACCGCTTCTTCTACGGTTTCAGCTACGTGGCCGCGCTGGATGGGAACGTTGTATTTGGTCAGAATTTCCTTTCCTTGATACTCGTGCAAATTCATATTTGAGGCAGGTTGTTTTTTTGACGCTGCGAAGGTAGTTAAAATGCAGCGATGGGGCAACAGTGCCCCAGCTTTAATGCAGACAGTTTTTGGCTGCACATTGTTCGCCTCCCGAATTCACGAGCCGAGTCTGGTTGTCAGCTACGGACATTCACCCGGCACATAATCGAAGATATTGTCGCATTCTGCTTCGCAGGCATTGCTGTAAGTGATGTTATCACAGCCGCAGACCGGATCATAATTGCGCGGACAAATGCAGGAATTTGGAGTAGTTGCACAATCATGTAGGGTAGTTTCATCTTCAGCGGAGCAGGCATAAAAAATGAGTGCAATTGCAAATAAGAATAGAAATCGTTTCATGACAAGGAAGCGGTGATGAGCACTTAGAAAGACGGATAGCAATAGACAAACCGTTGGGTGTTTTTATTCTTGCCCCTTTCATTTCCCAACAAAGTGCTCCCAAACCTCATCCACAGCAAAAGACAAGCCACTCGCTGCAACTGAAGGATACAGAAAACAACATGGCCTGAGTCGCGTTTACTGGGGTGTAACGGATTAGTAAGCCAAGAAATAACCCCATGCGTTCAATAGCATTTTTATTCTTTTTCATTTGCCTTTCTACGCTCTCTGCCCAATCGATTGTAAAAGGTAAAGTTCTTACCCCTGATGGTGAGTCCGCCATGTTTGCTACCGTAATGATTACCGACCCCGAAACGGAAGAAATCATCACGGCTGCTAATACTGACCTCGACGGTAAGTTTGAGGTGCAAACCGAGGAGGAAGCCTTTGAAGTGAAGATTACCTACATCGGCTTTGCGGAAAAGCGAATCAGCGACTTCTCCATCACTGATCGAGTCCTGGACCTTGGTGATATTGAACTACAAGAAGATGTAGAAGTGCTGGACGAAGTACTCGTTGTAGGAGAACGGTCTACCACTGAAATCCAACTCGACAAACGCGTCTTCAATGTGGGCAAAGACCTCAATGCTCGGGGCGGCAATGCACTAAATGTATTGGAGAATGTGCCTTCTGTACAAGTAGATGTAGAAGGCAATGTGAGTCTGCGCGGAAGCGGCGGAGTACGCATTCTCATCAATGGACGTCCTAACGGCTTGGTTGGTGACGGGGGCCAGGGTTTACGTGCCCTTACTGCCGACATGATCGAGAAAGTAGAGGTGATCACTAACCCTTCCGCGCGCTACGAGGCGGAGGGAGCGGCCGGTGTTATCAATATCGTTTTGAAAAAAGACCGTCGCAAAGGCTTCAATGGCTCTTTCGATATCAATGGAGGCATCCCCGAGTCTTATGGTGGAGCCGCTAATCTGAATTATCGCTCAGGCAGGCTCAACTGGTTTACAAACTATGGCTTGAACTACCGCACACGCGTAGGTCGCAGTAGTATTGAGCAAGATCTATTCACGGATATGGGCGTGTTCCGTACGGAACAAATCGGAGACCGCGATCGCTCAGGCCTAAGCCATAACTTTCGGGCAGGAGTCGATTACAATTTTGATGATAAAACGACACTGACACTAGCCGGACGCTACAACATAGGTGACGACAACAACCTCAACACCACAACCTACCTCGACTTCCTGGATGATGACTTCCTCGAGCGGACCATCAGAACAGATGAGGAAACGGAGGCAGAAGAAGAGACTGAAGTATCACTCAGCTTCCGTCGGGAGTACTCCAGCAAAAAGCACGTCCTCACCGCCGACATCCGCTATCAAGATGAAGTAGAAACGGAGAGCAGTGATTTAAGAAATACCGTCTTCTCGGATATGGAAAGCAATGAAGGTCTACTGGATTTAGTACAACGTAGTGCCAATCGAGAAGCCAATTCAAACCTGATCTTCCAGACGGATTATACTTTGCCCTTCGGCAAAAACGGCAAGTTTGAGGCCGGTGCCAGAATCGGCATCCGCCAGATTTCAAATGACTTTACAGTAGAAGAATTGGTGAATGATGATTTCGAGACGCTTCCTCAATTCACCAATGAGTTTTTCTACGACGAAAACATCTACGCTGCCTACCTCATGTACGGCAACAAGAAAGGTGCGTTCAGCTATCAATTTGGCTTGCGCCCGGAATACACAGGTATCAAGACGGAGCTTAAAACAACGGCAGAAGTAAACGAGCGGGATTTTCTCAACTTCTTCCCCAGTGCTAATCTGGGCTTCGAGTTTTCGGAAACCAACAGCCTGCAGTTCAGCTATAGCCGCCGTATTAGCCGACCAAGCTTCTGGAGCCTGAATCCGTTCTTCACCTTCTCTGACGACCGAAACTTCTGGGGCGGTAATCCAGACTTGGATCCTGAGTTCAGCAACAATCTGGAACTTGGCTTTCTGCGGATATTCGAAAAAGGAAGTCTCTTCACTACTGCTTACTACCGGCATACTACCGGGGTGACGGAGCGTATCCAACGGGTTAATCCTGATGGTACCAGTATCACTCGCCCTGAGAACCTGGCTACCCAGGATAATTTTGGCTTCGAGCTCAACGCCAACTACAAATTAGCGGCCTGGCTTAAGGTCAACGGAGATCTAAACTTATTCCAGGAGATCGTTGACGGAGGGGAAGAATTCCCCGAGCTGCGCGCGGAAACCTTCACCTGGTTTACGCGTGCGACAGCGCAGTTTGATATTGCAGAAAACACCGAAGGACAGATTCGATTCAACTATCGTGCACCACGCCAAACCACCCAAGGTCGTACCCGCTCCATTTGGCGGATGGACTTGGCCTTGAGCCACGAGATATTCAATGGCAATGGTTCGCTTACCCTCAGCGTACGGGATGTATTTAATACGCGTATCCGTCGTAGCATCGTACGGGGAGTGGACTTCATCCGCGAAAATCAATTCCAGTGGCAAGGGACAGTTGCTAACCTAACCATGAGCTATCGCATTGATCAGCAACGGCGTTAATATCCAGCCACAATTTCAGTGAAAACAAACGGGCGCGAAGTACCAAGTTCTATACTTGGATCACTTCGCGCCCGTTTTCATTTCCTACGACTTTCTACTATTCACAGCTCAACGTATTCCACGCAACACGGTACATGCCATGGAGACCATTTAAGGCTCCCTGTGAGTCGGCGAGGTAGGCATACTCACCAGCACTATCAATATAGATACCGTCTGGTCGGACAATTTCGATATCACTAGACAAGGTGATTATACAACTCAACGTACCATCTGTACTATAGTGATAGATATCCCCGGCACCAGCACCGAAAGCGACCATATAGATGCTACCATCACTAGTAGCAAATAGACCACTTGGAGAGCGCTCCACATCAAAAGAAGAAATCACATCAACGGTCTGATAGTCGGCGCTCCCGGCATCCGTAGCATTCAGGTGCAGGTCCAATTCATAGATCCGTTGCTCTTCTTGGATTCCTACGAAGAAGTGTCCGTTGAGATAGGTGATGGCTTCAACGCCACGATCCGTAGCCGTGGAAATACCAATGTCTGCCAGGTCCCACTCTCGAGTTACTACCCCAGTATTAAGATCTAGTTCATAAATGAAGTTATACTCATCACCTATGTACAGGACATCAGTGCTTTCGGCAAAGCAAAGACCTTCCATATCTACCTCACGCCCAAGGGTATTTGAATCAAAGGCCCAGACCTGGACAATTTCATCCGTATCCAGAGAAGCCTCCACAATTGATTTGGTATAATAAGAAGTATAGTCGCCAGAGTTTACAGGATGCACGCCATTCACAGCGAAGTACGTATTGGCGACCTCGTCCACAACTACCCCGCTATTTCGAAAGTAGTTATCGATTCCGTTGCCATCACCGTTGGCAACCTGATCACTCAGGGCATCGCCGTAGGCAGTAACATCAGCTACTTGTGCCACGGTATCATCGTCATCGTTGCTATTAGCTACATAGCCTGCAGGCTGATCACATGCAGAGAGCGTATTCGAAGCATCGCCAAGACCATCTCCATCCTGATCCTGATACCAAACGGATTCCACACAGGTATCATCCTCTTTATCACAGGATGCTAAAGCAAATACGGTCAAGGCAAGGAGCAAAACATTAGATAAGTGTTTCATTGGTATATCTTTTGGTGTATACTCTAAAGACAAGCATACGCCCCAAAGACCTACCTGGCAGAGGAAGAAAATTTCACTACTGAACCTGGCCCACTACCTCATAGACAAGCACGATAGCATATTCTTGCTTAGCACTTGTTTTTACCCCCAATTTCAGCTCACCAGTAGTAGTGGGTTGATAATCAACGCTGAACTCGCCATAATCATCCTCTAGTTGTTCCCAATTTCCTTCTGCATCAATTAAAGCAACAGCTTCGGCTTCTGGTGCCTGCAGCACAAATGAGTAGGACTGGCCTAACTCCAGTTCTCGTTCTAGTGGCATGGTGACAGTCTTAAGGTATGTTTTGACCGAATAAGCATCCGGAAAACGAGTTAGTTCTCCCGCCAAACTGGAGTTATAGATCTGCTTGCCATTTTGCATCAGTTGATGGTAGCCTTTTCGTACGTAAGGAAACTGCTCATATTGCCGTAGGCTGAGACTAGGCTCCACAAAAGTATAGGCAGGATCTTCTGGATAATGATTAAATATCGCTTCGTACGGATCCACGTCAAACCAATATTCCTCAAAGACCTGGGTAGAGACCAAATTGCCATTCACACTCTTACCATTACCAGCCCCCCAGGTGGCATCAAAGATACGCCATTCGTTATCGATGCGCACCGCGTTCCAGGCATGATCACTTCGGCTAAAACGCTTGCCTGGTTGGTATCCATAGCCTTTGGCGTAGCCCGTTATTTTTAGTACATCCAAATCCATTTCATACCCCAGCGCAAAAAACAAGGAGCTGTAACCATCACAAACAGAAGTACGGTTGGCAAGGACACCGCTGGGAGAGGTGTCGCTGTAGTTCCCGGTGTTGAAGCCTTCATCATCGTAGTAGATATTATCCGTCAACCAGATGTAAATAGCACGGGCTTTTTCAATGTCAGAAGAAGCCCGTTCTCCCAAATAGGCAGCTAGCGTGGCCACATCTACCTCCGCTTCCGTGGGACAAGCACGTACATACCGATCCAGTTGCGAATACGGGTTAGCAGGCACCCGCAAGCGTTCTCTTTTCTTGGGCGCAGGTTCACTGGACAGGTTCTGCTGTTCTGTGATTTCGACTTCTTCGCTGGATTCTGCTTCGGCTTGCTGACTTGCCGCCACCCAATCAGAGACATCTTGTTGCAGACTTGCTAGTATACCCTCATAATCTGTAAAGGCCAGGTTCTTGTATTGAGCATAACCAACCAGAGCACCAGCAATAAAAAGGACGAGCAAAAAGAGGCGTTTGATAAATTTCATAGGGAGCTATTCTAGTACCATGCTAAGGTACAATGCACCGGATTAGCATACACCTTTGATACCGTAGTGAACGTTAAAGGATTTTGCTACTGTATATCGAAATTTTAAATTTGGTGGCAACTATATTGGTTTCAGGTATATCATTAAACCAATAGCAACTATGTTTTCTCTTACCGACTAACCACCCGTATCATGCTTCGCTTTCTTACACCGCTTCTCCTGGTATCTATCTGCCTTTCTACTTCTGCTCAGGATTTAACTACCGAACAAAAGGATCGCTTATTTCACTATAGTCAGATCTACGGTACCGTTAAATATTTCCACCCTTACCTCGCTTATCGTCCCATCAAGTGGGATGAGGCCTGGTCAGAACATGCGACTGCAGTTCTTAATGCTGAAACGGATGAAGCATACGCACAAACTCTAGAGGCGCTATTCACTGAACTGGGCGACCCTACCACAAAGGTTATATACACAAGTGAATCAACGGAAGAACCAGCTGAAGCCCCACAACCTTTCGACCTAACAAAACAGGAAGACGGCACGCTCATCGTATCGGCAAAGAGTGGTTATCAGCTTCCCGATTACGCGATGCACGACAATGAATTGACTGCGCTTAAGGATGAATTAATGAACGCCAGTACCGTGATTTTCGATTGGCGATTTACGGAGGAATTTAATCCCGGTTGGGCTTATCTGGATATTCTATTCAGCTGGTACGAATGGGAAGGGGCACTCTGCTCCGGCACCTTCAGAGGACCAGCCAAGATGAAAGCCTATCATCGTGGCTTCCAGCCAGAACAAGGGACTACTAGCGGTGGCTACTTTTCAGGCTACACGGTGGAGCTTGGTAAAGTATATACTGGGGAACGGACCGAGAACATCCCTGTCGCTTTCATTGTGAACGACCATTCAGCGGGACAGCTTCCAGGTATTGCTTTCGCTTTACAAGCACAAGGAGAAGCTGCGATTATCAATCTTGACCAATTAGGTGCAGCACCAGCAGGAGAAGTGTACAGTCTGCCGCTCACACCTCAACTGAGCGTACAGATTAGAGCTGCAGAAGCCACCACTCCAATACAAAGCGATTTAACTGATGCACTCGTAAAAGCCGCAGAAGAGGCAGACTATCCAACCATTATACGCGAACTGCAAACGTCGGCCTCCACAGCTACGGCTAGTGCTGCTCCAACAACCGTATCTCCGTTTACTGGTATTCCTTACACTCCGGTATTCACGGAGGAGGCCTATCCGGAACTTGGTGATCGCTTACTGGCAGCAGCTCGTATCTTCAATATTATCGACCTCTTCTTCCCCTATCGTGATCTCATGGATCGAAATTGGGAGGTGGTAACACGTGAGTTCCTGCCGGCTTTCGTTCAGGCCGAGAACGCTCTTGATTATCAAAAAGCAGTGTTTGGCTTCTATCACTACATTCAGGATTCGCACGGAGGTGCGCGAGGCACCAACGCTAATACGCTATTCAAAGAGCTCTTCGGTTTCACGCCCCCACCTTTTTACACGGGCTGGATAGAAGAATCGGTAGTGATAAAGCAGGTACTTCAAGATAGCGTTGGTAAAACTCAGATCGGAGATGTAGTACTGGCCAAAGACGGTGTACCGGTGAAGGATATTATGGAAGACATGCGCACTTATCTAGCCTACTCTACAGAACAAGCTTTTCGGAAAAGAGCCACGCAAAGATCAGTGTGCACGCCTGAACCTACGACCACTGTATACACCATCCAACACGCTGATGGTTCAGTAGAGGATGTGACCTATTTCACCTCAAGAGACCATTACAAAAACTACAAGGCTCCACGCACGGATACCATGCGTTGGCTCTCCGAGCGCATCGCTTACGCCGACCTCAACATCCTCGCCTCCAGTCAAGTGGATGATTTCTTTGAGACGTATGGCAAAGCAGACGCTCTGGTTTTTGACATGCGTGGTTATCCCAATGGTACTGCCTGGGCTATTGCACCACGCCTAAGCGAGATCGTAAGCCCGGAGTTGGCGGTCTTCAATTGTCCATTGGTCTTTGGACCTAACCTAAAAACTGGGGATATGGCCTGGTCAAGAGCAGGTTATCAATTCATGCAGACGGTACCTTATCGTGATGAGCCAAAATACCAGGGCAAAATCGTGGTACTCATCAATGAGGATGCCGTGAGCCAAGCCGAGCATACCTGCTTGTTTTTGGAACAAGTGGCAGATGTCACCTTCATTGGTAGCCCAACGATGGGAGCGAATGGAGATGTGACCAACTTTGCGATTCCCGGCGGCATACGGCTCAGCTTTAGTGGTCAGGGTGTGCGCCACGCCGATGGGAGGCAGCTACAACGACTAGGCATTCAGCCAGACATTCCGTGTAAGCCCACAATTGCTGGAATCCGCGAAGGAAGAGACGAAGTACTGGAACGGGCCATTGAGTTTGTACAGGAAGACAAGTAAATCTGCAGTTGATCTTAGGTACCTCCCTTTGTCAAAGCCAATTCGACTTTGAAGGTCCCTTCTCGAAGTAATTTCGGATTACCCGAACGGCTGGGGTTTCATCATCAAGAATAATGACCTGCAGCGTATTTGCCATAGTTCTGCTATTGACAATCTGCGTTGAATCGTTGATCCGTACGACTACTGCTATCAATGATCGATTGGTAGGCTTCTTCCATACTCAGGCCTTGATCGGTATTCTTTTGAATGAGGTATTCAAAGGTAGGACCATCAGGATTACCATACTTGGCCATATCTCTAGCTTGGAGCCCTTTGACGGCCGTTTGATCCTGCATCATGAAACGAGCATTGACCCGGGCGTCATGACGTAGTTTATAAGCTTGCCGAGCGCGTGTCTCCAAATCCAATCCATCATTTATCCACCTTTGGTTAATCGCGCCAATCGCTACTACCTGATAGTTATACCACAGCCGGATTTCACAATCCGTTTTCGGAGCTGAGGCTAAGTTTGTGGTTGCTGGTGCAGAGGGAATCCAGACTTTCTGACCCACTCGCAATTGATTAGGGCGATGGAGTATCGCGTAGCTTTCATCCGCTTTGGCTTTGGCATTTGTACCGTCAATGATGCGATGGTATAAATGTGGATTTCCGTAAGCGCGTTCGGAAATACTACTGAGCCAATCTCCCTCCTGGACGATGTAGGATTGCTGTGCCGTTTGGGACCAAGTTGGTGTAAAAACTAACCCTAAAAGTCCTAAATTAAAGAGGTATGGTAGCAGGCGTTTTCTACTGCTACTAGCCTGTGCTAGATTAAACATATCCGTATCCTATTTTACTTGTAGCTCAAAATGCCGGACCGTCAACTGTCGGCCTAGGAAGCAAGGTAAGGCATCTGCCACAGACTATCAAAATACGATTAGCCGGTGATCGTGGAGCAGGGCGTACTTGTTCAGGGCGATCACTCCATGACTACCGCTAAGAAAGCGGTAAAAGCCCTGGAATTCGCATAACGCGTGAAGCGATGGGTTCCACCGATAGCCGATTTATAGAGCGTTATGGCAGAACTAGGAAAGTTCTCCGCAAAATCCTCCGCAAGCTTTTCGGCTTCATTGCGGCAATTACACCCCAAGGAGGTATCGCCATATTTTTTGGGCCCAGGGCCAAATATTTTCCAACGTTTCTTCAGCACAAAATCCTTTTCGTTGTAAAGGATATTGAGATGATAATTGTCGTTGTCCGCTACTGTCGATAATGTTCGTTCGTCGTAATCCTCAAAAGGATCTCTAGAGATCGCCGGTGCAATTAAGCCTATGTTTACTCGAGCTTGAGCTGGCGTGGGTAATTCTTGCTCCTTTGCATCGATACGCTCATCATAGGTATTGGTAAGCAAGGACAATCCAACCTGGGCGCCTAAGCTGTGGGTAACGATGGTAAGCTCGTCTCGATCAATGGCTGGTACCAGTCTTCTCAATCCATAGCCTACTTCGCTGGCATTTATTTGAGCCACATCTTCAAAGAGTTTAAAGATGCGTTTATTCACTTTTGTTTTGCGGCCAATACAGCAATCGTAGGTGCCATCCCAATAGACCTCCAAAAAGACGGCTTCCTCAGATTGCGCACTGTACTGCCCTTGGATACTGCTGCGAACAGAAGCATAACCACGACTGGAAGGAGAACCACCCCGTTGTGGTAGCATTGGCTTACGAAAACCATGAATCAGGATGTACAGATCATGCTCCTGATCCAGTGCATTGACCAAACGCAGCAAATCATCAACAATCTCGCCTTGTAGTGCTGCATAGTCGTCTTCAAAACTCCCTGTAGAAGCAACACCGTACGACTGTAAAACGGCTAAAAAAGCGTCTGCATTCGTGCTGAAATGTTCCCTTATAGAAGCCCCACTTTCTCGCAGATCGGCGGCAGGAATAATGCTGTTAGGATAATAGTCTCCGTTCTTATCCAGGAAAACGCGTACTACCTTTTCTTCCTGCTGGAAATAACGAGGCCATTCTCCAAAAATCACATGGGGGCTAGATTGGGCATACATTGTTAAGGCACCTAAGCATAAACTGAGCGCAAGCAATCCCTCTTTCATAGATAAGCTGAGTAATTTACAAGTAATATGTAATTGATATCTACAACGTTAGGATGGTTGTATAGTTGATCATTGACGGTGTGGAATAGTCGCTGCCCTCCCACTAAGACCAAGCTCGATCAAAGTAGATGGCAGGCCCAAGACCGTCGTCTTAGCACTACATTGTAATTCAAGAAAGTGCAACGATACCTTAATACGTTTTTGTCATATCCTCATCTACGCAAATGATGAAGTCTGCGCGTCCGATATGCTCAGATTCCAGCTCGGCGGTATTGCCTTGTTCGACCGTCGTTATTGTCAGGTAGTTTAGATCGGGTTGCTGAAGTTGCAAATACCACAAAATGCCCTCGTGAAAGTCCGAATGGTAGGCTCCATTAAAATGTAAGAAGGTGTTTTCTGGATAGTAATTTTGGAGGATAAAATGCGCCATAGTAGCGTCCTTCATCGCTTGCGCCATCACCAATTCCGGTGTACCGTGCCCTTCCATCATACTCAAGATATTCTGATACTGCGGCAGTTCCGGGTCAAACGTAATTGGTAGTGGTGCGATCCACCTTTTTTCATAATCGGCAAGCTTTTCCAGCGCTTCAAAGCCACCGTCTTTGTACACCATTGAAGCATAGCGACGAGGAATATTCGTGGCAATAAACGGCAGCTTTGCTTCTCTAGCAAGCTCTACCAGGGGTTCATAATCCGTATCATAATTAGGCCAAAGACGGGCCAAGGTATCCAAGCCTTCTCTATCAATGATTCCCGTGAAGTAATTATTCAGGGCCTTTTGATTATCTGCCTCAATCATCTCTGCTCCTAGCACCAAATTTCTACCGTCATTAAGGTCCTGGGCTAATTCTAATTCCAACCAATGTGATATGGGGTTATTGTGCAGCTCGCCAAATAGAATAATATCCATTTGCTGTGCCTCGCGCAATAGCTTACTGTACGATACTTTTTTGCCTTTCTTGTTGTAAATAACGTAGGCTGCTTTTTCTTGTCCAAAAGCAGAAAAGGCCAAGCATAAAGTAAGCAGTAAAAGGAATCCCCTAGTTCTCCTAATGGCAGTGTACATCGGCTGTGATTTTAGTTGAGGCGCTAAAAGTACTATCAATCGTTGAAATCAGGTATGGTCAAGTTGAATTACTGTTCTGCCACCCCCGCTACTCGATTCGCTCGATCACTTTTCGACAATGTCAATCGCACTATGCTTTCCTCTTTAGCGCGAAGGTCGTGCGGCACACCGCCCGCCAAACTCAGCAAGGCACCAGCCTCAAGATCGTAGTGCTGACCATTCACCCCGAATTGAATACTCCCCCTCACAACCTCAACCACAATTGGGAAGGGAGTCTGATGTTCCTTCATCAACTGATCTGGGCGAAATGCAATCCGAATCTCTTTGGTGAAGTCGGTATCTAGTAGCAACTGTACAGCGGGATTATCATCGTGAAATTGAATATCCTTGAGCAGGGAAGTATGTAGCATAGCCAATAGATTAGCAGCGGTTAATGGAAACATGAATAAGAGGGCCTCAATTTACAGGACTGCTTCACCTATTCCATTGACAAGGATCACCACTGAAAGCTAAATATCACTACCTCTGTAAAAGAAACAAGCCGGATGGAGTTGGTTCCATCCGGCTTGCTGCACGACTGCCTACTACGGCAGTACTATATACGAAGCTATTCTCCGCGCAAAGCTTCCACAGGATTGCCCAGGGCAGCTCTTAATGCTTGATAACCCACGGCTAGTAGTGCTACAAATAGCAGTAGACCTGCAGTTAGTAAGAAGTTAGTCAGGCCAATACCCGCAGCGTAAGCAAAGCCTTGTAGCCATTGCTGCATCAGATACCACGCCAGTGGAAGGCTCAATACCAACGCAATTACGATAAGCTTACCGAAATCGCGGGTTAGTAGTAAAAACAAACCACCAACTGATGCTCCTAAGACCTTGCGGATACTTACCTCTTTGCGGCGTTGCAAAGCCGTAAAGGTGGCAAGACCGAGTAAACCAATACTCGCGATTAAGATAGATAGGCCAGCAAAGAGTCGGGCAATCTTACCGACACGAATCTCGGCCGCATACATCTGCGCAAAACTTTCATCCATGAAGGAATACTGGAACGGTAATCCTGTTTCCATACTATTCCAATCCCGCTCCGCTTTGGCAATTAACCCAGGTAAATCCGTAGGGGCAACCTTTGCAATCACAAAGCGATTACTGCTTCCTTGGTGCAGTACCAGTGGTCCAATTTGTTTGTGGAAAGTCTCATAGTGGAAGTCCTCAACGATACCGATAATCTCGTATACGGTTAGCTGTGGGCCAGTCTCCGCATCGTTTCCAAAATTGCGACTAATCTGTTGTCCGATGGGATCTCCCTGAATACCGAAGCGGCGAATAGCCGCCTCATTAACGATCACTTTATTACTCGGCTCCGCATCAACGGGCTGTGGCGTGAAGTTGCGGCCAGTCCTAATATCGATTCCTAAGGTAGGCAGATAAGAATCGTCTACGTACCAAACCTGAAGCATATACAGCGCACTGCTCTCCGGGTTGTTGCCCAAGAAATAGCCGCTTGTATTACGAGAAGAAGGTGTTGGCAAGTAACTGCTAGTAGTGACCGCTTGTACACGGGCGTCCATTGCCAATTGCGACTTATAGGCATCTAATTTGTCTTCCAGACCATAAGCGCCATCAATGAGCAACATTTGCTCCTTGTTATAACCCAATTTCTTCTCCTGGATGAACTGCATCTGACGATATACCGTCAAGGTGCCTACCAGAAGCAAAGCGGTGATGCCAAACTGCACTACAACCAAGGTAGATCGTAGACCTGCTTGCCGACTAGCGCCATTGCCCCCCAACCGCTGCTGAATAGCTTGAATGGGGCGGAAACGCGATAGTACGAAAGAGGGGTATGCCCCTGCCAATAAGCCAATAACCACAACTAACAGGAAGCCGGTCAGAATCATTGCAGGACGAGAAAACAGTGCTTGCATGGATAGAGACTTATCTGCCAATTCATTGAAAGCCGGCATCGCAAATCTCATTCCCGCCAGGGCTACCATTAATGCCAAAAAGGCCAAAAGGGTACTCTCTGAAAGGAATTGACCCATCAGGTGTTGTCGCCCAGCTCCTACCACCTTACGTACACCCACTTCACGTGAGCGAGTAGTAGCACGAGCCGTGGCTAAGTTGACAAAATTGATCGCCGCCAAAAGCAAAATAAAGAGCCCCACCGCACCAAAAATGTACAGATAACTGATATCACTACTTGGCCCCAGGCTTTCGATATAGTTGGAGTGAAGATAGATGTCCGGGAAAGCAATCATCGTGTAGGCACCAGAGTTGCCTGCAGCAATGAAATCATCAAATGATATCTGCAGAAACTTCTCCATTTCTGCCCCCAGGTGTCGGTACAGAAAGTCGGGAAGCTTAGCCTCTACAGCCGCAATTGAAGCGTCTTTCTGTAAGAGGAAGTAAGTCTCAAAATTCATGTTTGTCCAGAACGGATTCCGGCTTTCTTCCAAGCCAGACATCGACAGGAACATTTGACGCTGAATCAAGGAATTGGTAGGGAGGTCTGCCAATACGCCTTCGATTACATAGTCCACCTCGTTGTCGAGGCGAAGGGTTTTGCCTACTGGATCGGCGGAGCCAAAGTACTTCCGTGCCATCGAAGCGGTGAGAATAGCCGTTTGCGGCTGTCGGAGAATCTGGTCAGGGTTTCCGCTAAGGAGCTCAAAGTCGAAGATCTCCAGAAAAGTGCTATCCGTGAATACGATCTGGCTTTCCTGATAGCTTTGATCTTCGTAGCGTACCAGAAAGTCACCGGCTTCCCGGAAACGTACGAAGTTTTCCACCTCTGGAAATTCCTCCAAAACCACAGCACCAACCGGCGCACCAATTTGAGGCACGGAGAGTTCGTTCTCTCCCATCTTCCCCTCAAAATTCATCCGGTAAATACGATCCGAGTTAGCGTGGAAGGTATCGTAACTGAGTTCATCCTGGATAAATGCCGCAATATAAAGAAAGCAGAGCATTCCACTGGCCAGGCCCAATAGATTAATACCGCTATAGAAACGGTACTTCCAAAGATTGCGAAAGGCGGTTTTCAGATAATTCCTAAACATGATTTCAGTCGGGTGATTTCAACAGTCATAATACAATGCGGACAGCCCGCTACACATCATAATGCAAGCAGCATGCCATTGAGACCAACCCATTCAAAATCAGATAATTAGAAGTAAAATCAACTTCTAAAAAGTGTACAGGCGCGCACATTAGTGTTCGCAAATGAACAGTTTATGCATGAGGTTCAGCGTCGGGGGACGCTGAACCTCATGTTTGTTAGGCGTTCGCCCTTATGTTCGTTAGGCGTCCTGTTCGTTAGGCGTCGGGGGACGCCTAACGAACAGGACGCCTAACACCTAACGCTTACGCAGCTCCTTCTTCAGTATCTTACCCGTCGCACTCATTGGCAAGGCATCCAGGAATTCGATATGGCGCGGATACTTGTAGGCGGCAATGCGATCCCGCGTCCAGAGCATGAGATCTTGTGCTTCCAGGCTAGCGCCTTCTTTGAGGACAACGCAAGCCATAATTTCTTCTCCCATCTCATCATCTGGTACGCCGATAACAGCAACTAAGGATACCGCTTCGTGCTGGATAATAACTTCCTCCACCTCACGAGGGTAGACGTTCAAACCACCGCGTATAATCATATCCTTGGTACGATCAACAATGTAGAAGAAGCCATCCTCATCCTTTATCGCTACATCACCAGAGTGCATCCAGCCTCCTCGGAGTACTTCCGCATTAACGTCGGGGCGCTTGTAATACCCCTTCATGACATTGTGCCCGCGGTAGACGAGTTCACCCTTTTCGCCCAATGGCACTTCATTATCATTATCATCTACCAATTTCACTTCCACACCCCAAACTGGTGTTCCTACACTACCAGGTTTACGACCCACATCAATATGGTTGAACGTAACAACGGGCGATCCTTCTGACATACCATAACCTTCCAGAATCGGCACCTTAAACTTAGCCTCAAAATCTTCTAGCACTTGTACCGGCAAAGACGCTCCACCTGATACTGCCATCCGCAGTTTTGCGGAGATTCCTTCCAAGTCAAACTTGGTATTCTCGTAATTCAGCAAGCCCCAATACATGGTGGGAACTCCAGCAAAAACCGTCACTTCATGTTTCTGCATTAATCCCAGTACTGCTTCGGCATCAAAGCGAGGCAGCAGGACGCTGGTCACGCCCTTGTAGAGACCTGCATTCATCAAGCAAGTCATCGCAAAAATGTGGAACAAAGGCAATACAATAAGCTGCGTGTCTTCTGTCCTAGTGGTAATTACTCCCGTCGACAATATGGCATTCTGTAGAAGGCTAGAATGCGTTAACTCTGCTCCCTTAGGGCGCCCAGTAGTACCGGAGGTGTAAATAATCACGGCAGTATCCTCAGCTGAAGTAGGTTCCGTTACCCCTGCAGGAGATTGGCCGTTCATGAGCATGCCCATAGTGCTCGTTCCCTCGATTGGAGAAGGATCGGTTGGCTTTGCTGTAACAACAAAGAAATGCTCACACGCATCCACTTTGCTAAAGCCCGCATGACCTTCCTGCGCCATGGGTAATTCTGGTGTACCAACAAAACAGAAGTAGGCTTTTGCGTCAGAGTCTTTCAAATGATACTCAATCTCGTCGCGCTTAAGCAGGACACTCAAGGGGACGATAACGCCACCAGCCTTCAATATCCCAAAATAAATAATCGGGAAATACGGCAGATTCAGACAACTCAGTGCCACCTTATCACCAGGCTGTATCCCGGCAGCACGTAGACCATTGGCCACTTGATTGGCAGCACCATTAACCTGAGCATACGTCAGGCGAGTATCCATGAAAATAAAGGCGTCTTTGTTTGGATAGCGGCGGGCGCTGTCTTCAAGAACTACAGAAAGGTTGAGCATGAGTGAGGAAGGTTAGGTTAGTTAGTTGGATGGTTGGGTGGTTAGGTGGTTGTTAAAAGTGGAATGGAGAATCAGTAAAGTAGTTTTATCCCTGGTGGATTATTCTGATTCTAATCCACGTGTCCCCCTAAATTAGGAATTGTTCCTGAAATGAAGTGATAGTGGCGAAAACAGTTCATCTATATAGCCAAAGTTTGAATAACAAAGCCCGAATTTATCCATCGGCTTACATATGCCGATATTTTCCAATTATATCCTCCCTGCGTTTCTAATTATCGCCGTAATTTTCTACTTTATATGAAGATCCATCAATCCTCGTTAGTGATGGGCTGGACATCCGAATTATCTTGATACAAATCATAAGAAACTTGAGAGCTACCTCTCATGCTTGGTTAGTTGCTATCCTTAGTTGTGTTATCGTGTCGCTTTGGGGGCAGCAGGATACAGACCTTTCGTTTATCCATATTGGAAAGGAGACTGGCCTGTCTCATAATAGTATCCGTCATATTGTCCAAGATCAGACTGGATTCCTGTGGATTGGTACCGAAGATGGACTCAACCGTTTTGACGGTAATAAGATGGTGGTGTTTAAACAAAACACAGACGATCCCAGCTCCTTGAGTTCAAACTTCATTGAGCACATTTCCATTGATAATAAAGGTAACCTGTGGGTTGGCACCGTTCAAGGCCTAAATAGACTTGATCCTACAACTGGTCTCTTTGAGCGTTTTGAGCATGATCCAGCAGATCCAAGTACACTCCCCTTCCCACAAGTCCTCACTTCACTACCTGACGAGGATGGTTATCTCTGGATAGGGGGAATTCATTTGGCTCGCCTGGATCCAGAAAGCCGACAGTTCATTTCTTGGTCACTAAATGTAGACAACCGCCCGGTCGAAGGAGATGAGATTGAACAGATCACTAATCTCGATCAGGATCGAATTCTCATAGCCGGTTCTCAAGGACTTTTCGTCTTCCACAAGAAAGAACACACCTTCAATCAAATATCCCTACCTAACCGCACTGGGGCTCAAAACCCCAGAGTAATATCTGTCTATGTAGATCGTCAAGATCGTATCTGGGCGACTTCTGTGGAGCATATTTTCCAGCTTAATCAGGAACTAGAAGTAGAGCAACAGTATACCCATGATCCTGCTGATCCGTTCTCTGTATCCGACCATGACCTCCCAATGATCCTCGAAGACAAGGCTGGGCATATGTGGTTTGGCTCCTTCTCTCACGGGCTCAATCGCCTGAATCTGGAGACGGGGCTGTTTCAACATTATCGACATCAGGCAGGTGACGACCAGAGTCTGTCCAATAATATCATTTGGAGCCTTTGCCAAGACTTTCAAGGCAACCTTTGGGTTGGCACAAACAATGGTCTAAACAGACTTAATGGTGGTTTTGATCGCCCAGACAGTGGTAACCGACGCACTGGATTCGAAAAGATTGATAGTCGTACCGGAGGTGCGATCCGGGCCGTATTGGAAGATAAGTTAGGTTTCTTATGGGTTGGAACAGATGGTGGTGGATTGAGTTGTATTGATCAATCGACTGGTGAAGCTACTGTACATCGGCACCAGCCTTCCAATTCCCAAAGTATCCCTTCTGATCGCCTGAGAGCCATGTTGGAAGACCGAGAAAGAAACCTCTGGATTGGATCCTTCAATGGCCTAAGTGTTCTACCTGCTAGTGGCAGGGCTAACACGGCTAGTCAGTTGAATACAACTAAATGGGTCAACTTTGAAAACGCGGGGACTGGATATCCGTCCTTGAAGGTGGGGCCCGTCCGCGCGCTTGCAGAAGCAAACAACGGCAATATTTGGATTGGTGGGTTCCAAAGCGGAGTGCACTATTGGGACAAGGCCAGTGCTGCATTCACTTCCTATATCCATAATCCGGATGACGCCAACTCCTTATCGAGCGACGAAATACTCACCCTGCACGAAGATCAGTCCGGACAGCTCTGGATTGGCACCTTTGGCGGAGGTCTAAATCGATTGGATCCGAAGACGGGAGTTATAACCCGTTACCGTCATGAAAGTGGAAATCCGACCTCCCTTTCTGATGACTTTGTTTGGTCGATCCATGAAGATGCGGAAGGTGACCTTTGGATCGGCACACAAGGTGGCCTGAACGTAATACGAAACGATAGACCCAATGAATTTGAGCATTATCAGGAGCAAGACGGACTCCCTAACAATGTCATTTACGGAATCCAACGAGATCGTCAAGGACGGCTGTGGCTGAGTACCAACAAAGGCTTAGCCTGTTTCGATCCTAAAACCGGCAGGTGCTTTACGTATGATCAACGTGATGGGCTGCAGGCAGATGAATTTAATCCTAATGCAGCGGCCAGAAGCCCTCGTACTGGCCAGATGTATTTTGGAGGCCCGAATGGACTAAACACTTTTAACCCGCTTGCCTTCCAACTGGACATCTTTGCCCCCCGGACCATTATCACCACTTTGACGCGATACCAAGAAGCCGAGCAACAAAATGAGCGAATCGTCCAGTATTTCCTGCCTTCCGATCGACAGTTTACGTTTACGCATCGCGATAACATCATCAGTTTTGAAGTAGCAATGCTGAATTATCAGCAGACCTATAAAAACAAGTTTGAATATCGCTTGCAAGGTTTTCAGAATAGTTGGTTCCCCTTAGAAGATGACGGTAAAATAACCTTCACCAACCTCCCTGCCGGTCGTTATAGCTTACAACTTCGTGGAGCCAATCATCATGGCATTTGGCAGGAAGCACCGACAGAGTACGCGATTCAGATTCGTCCGCCATGGTGGAAGTCACACCTGGCGAAGGTGATCTACTTCCTACTGGCTGTAGCCATCATTATAACTGTCTATCGCTATCAGCTCAACAAACAACTTGCGGAACGTGAAGCACAAGAGCTTCGTAAGCTGGACGAACTGAAGACGAACTTTTTCACCAATATCTCTCATGAGTTCCGCACCCCGCTGACGATGATTTTGGGGCCTGCTCAGCGTTCGCTAAAATCCTTATCAAAAAACCGGGTTGCTGAAGCGATAGGAGATCATCAACTGATCTTGCAGAATGGGAAACGCCTTCTCAAACTAATCAACGAGATTCTAGATATCAATAAGCTGGAGGCTGGGAAGCTGACCCCCAGGTACGTGCAAATTCCAGTGGTAGAGCTCACTAAGCGCCAGGTAAGATCTTTTGATTCTTTCGCTGAGGCAGAAGGTATAAGCCTAAATTTTGAGGCGGAGGCTACTGAACTCCTAATGGATACGGATGTAGAAATGCTCGAGAAAATCCTCTCGAATCTATTGTCCAATGCCATCAAGTACACACCTCCAAAAGGGATCATCCACATTGGTCTAAGGCAAGGTGAAGAGCACTTAGAAATTACCGTCAAAGACTCCGGCGCAGGAATTCCGGCTGATCAACTCCCGCATATCTTTGATCGATTTTACCAAGTGAAACGCCCTGGTAAAACGAGTCCATCCGGGACTGGAATTGGCCTTTCCTTGTCCAAGGAGTTGGTAGAATTGTTAGGAGGAAAGATTACCGTTGAGAGTCAGGTGAATAGAGGCACCACCTTTACCGTTTCTTTGCCGATCGCACACCATGCACCTCAACAACCGCTACCAGCAGAAACGATTGAGCCCTCTACTACTTTAGAACAAACTGCAAATACTCCGGCACCAGCGTTCAGTCCATTGGCGCCAGAAGATGAATTACAGATCCTTATCATTGAGGATAATACGGACATGGCAGACTATATCGCCTCTTGCCTTGACCCCAAGTTCAACATAGAGTTTGCGCTTAATGGCCGAGAAGGGTTGGAGAGGGCCCTGGAAGCTATTCCGGATTTAATTATCACCGATGTTATGATGCCGGAGATGGATGGCGTAGAGGTGTGTAAACACTTGAAAGCGGATGAGCGTACGAGTCACATCCCGGTCATTATGCTCACCGCTAGAGCCGGAGTGGAAACTAAATTAGAAGGACTGCGAGTTGGAGTCGACGCTTATCTGTCTAAGCCTTTCAATGAAGAAGAGCTCCAAGTAAGAGTAGAACAGTTGCTTGCACTGCGTGAAAAACTGCGGACCAGATGGCAGAAAAACGAATTATCTAGCGAGCTTGCCCCAGAGGATAATTCGATCGAAGACCAGTTCGTAAATCGCACGCAGGATATCATCATGCACCACCTCCAGAATCCCGATTTCGAAATCGAGCAACTTGCCCGGGAGCTGGGATTAAGTGAGTCTCAACTTCGTAGAAAGTTATCTGCATTGACGGGAATGTCGCCCGTTCGATTCATGCGCTCACTTCGGATCCAGCGTGCTCAAGAGTTATTGGTAAGCACAGAGATGAACGTTGCGGAAATTGCCTATGAAACGGGCTTTAGTGATCCCAAATACTTCTCGCGGGTATTCTCACGCGCCGTTGGGCGATCACCATCTGAGTACAGAAAAGAGGGCGACGTAAGTGCTTAAGTCCCCCTCTGACAATCAAACACTTAGCTCCAATTGACAAAAATGTCCACCAATTTGATCAAAATGTCCACCACTATTCTTGGCACATAGCTCTATATTGCGAGCAACTTCACACGAAAGTATACACACTGACGGCCTCTAACCCGTCCTTTCCCCTTGAAAGCCTAGTATAACTACTTTTTTATCTGATTTAGGTTTTTCAACGCCATTTTCAAAGAACACTATAGATTCAAACCACTACTCGGTAGTTCACTAACTGACTAAATCCTTAGGCGCTATGCAACTGGCTTGCATAGACCTTAAACTCATATAAGTAATGGCCCTAGCTACTCCCGTAAAAGGTACATTCATTCCCTATTGGTTATTGTTTGTGCTAGCGGTATTGACCCTGCCGCTATCGGCTCAGAATTTAGAGAGCATTAATACAAGCGAAAACCGTGATCTCCAGATCAGCGGTGGCTTACGCTTGTCGAACAACTTTTATTTCAGCAATGGGATTGACCCTCGACGTGATGCCCTACAGTGGCGAGCACTGGCCAGTCTCAACCTACGATACTTGGGAATATCAGCGCCTTTTTCGCTGGCATTTTCCGATGGCAATCAGGAGTTTAATCTTCCGAGCTACACCTTCGCTGGCATTAGCCCTACCTACAAGTGGGCTACCCTGCATTTAGGCGATCGTAGTCTCAACTATTCTAAATACACTTTGAACAGCATTAATTTCCGGGGGGCAGGCTTCGAGCTCGAACCCGGAAATTTTTACGTTTCCGGCATGTACGGCCGCCTGCGCCGCGCCAGAGCAGAAGACCTGAACAGCCAACAGGCCCTTGATCCTTCTTACGAAAGAACAGGTTACGGTTTCAAAACCGGCTATAAGAATAAAGGCAGTGAGTATAATCTGATCTTTTTCGCTGCTTCTGATGATGAAAACTCAATTATTCAGCCGACGGGCACCTCCCTAGCACCTGCTGAAAATATGGTAGCTAGTGCTACTGCTAAGCAGAAAGTAGTCAAGAATGTATCGGTGGAATTAGAGTACGCACATAGTGTGACCAACGAAGACCGCCGCCTAACCGAATTACTAGATGACGATGTCAATAACAGCAACTCGCTCTTGGGCCTATTTAATCCCAATGAAACCATCACCGATGGCGATGCCATCCGCACTCGCTTGGTTTATAGTCCCAAACGCTTTAGCACCAACATTGGCTACGAACGTATCGATCGTGGCTTTCGCACTTTAGGTGCACTTTTCTTTTTGAGTGATGCGGAGTACTACACCGCTGGTTTCTCCACCTCCTTCCTGGAAAACAAATTGACCCTATTCGCTAACGGTGGTTTAGAAAACACCAACCTCGACGACTTCGAGCAAAATGGAACCCGTCGTGCGGTGGGTTCGGTGAATGCTAGTTACGTTCCAAACGAAAAATGGGCGTTTTCTTCGTCTTACTCCAACTTCGAAAACACCACTCGCTTACGGGCTCTCGCCGATCCAGCTGCTATTGTAGATTCCATTTTACTGGCACAGACCACTAACACTGCAAATGTGGTGGGTACCTACAATCTCTCTTCCGATCGGACCCGGCCTTCCTCCATCACTATGATGGTTTCTTACCAGCAAGCGAAAAGTATCATTGATGAGGTGGTACAGCCTGATGCAGATTCTCGCTTCTTCAACGGAAGCTTAATGTACACGATCAATAATACGGATCGTGATATGCGCTTTACCGCAGCCCTTAACTATAATCAGACCGAACTCTCGGACTTCGATAACAATACCGTCTCCCCTACCCTAGCCGTTTCGAAGGGTTTCCTCGAGCGGCAACTACAAACTCAATTCAGGGCAACCTACAATTGGGTGTCGCAGGAGAATGGCCCGAACTCCAATGTTCTGAACCTAACTGTTGGTGCCTCCTATAATTTCCTGGAAGATCATAACATCTCCTTCACCAATAGCTTCATTAACCGCAACAGCTCTTCCGACGATGTCATGGATTTCTCCGAATGGTATGGCCGGATCAGTTATGGTTACCGCTTTGGCGCCGATTTGCGCCTCTATTAATCCCTTGAACCACATCCAAAACTCATTTAGCCTTTTGCTCTATGAATAAGCATTGTTTAGCTACCGTTCTTAGTCTAACTCTTTTGGTATTTGGTGCACTACCTGGCCTTGCCCAGGTTTTTCCCGTAACCATCGCCACACAGTCGGTTCCACCACATACCGGCAACCTCGCTGACATGGTGGCCCCAGGTTTGGAACGCCTTGGTACAACCTTGGTCTTAAACGACCGCAACGAGCTCTCCTATCAGGTACGCTTGAAAGTGGAAATCTCTGGCCAGGGCATCACTCTTACCACCAAGGAGAACTTGGTACCCAATCCGATTACACTTTCTTTTGGTGTTCCCACCCAACTCTCTGGCGTAGAACTGGGCGAATACCTAGATATCAACAACCTGGACTTCTCTGGTTATACCCGTGAGCAATACCTGTCTGAAGGTCGCTTACCGGAAGGCTTCTATTCGGTTTGTTTCACGGTTTATGATTACGACCGTAGCAATGAATCTCCCGTATCCTTGGTTGGTTGTACGAGCATGAATGTCATTCTTCATGACCCACCAGTTATCCTGTCTCCAATTGGCCAGCAGATTGCTACCAGTCCACAAAACCTGGGTGTACAGTGGCAAGAGCGCCACGTAGGAGGATTCCCAGTAGAGTACACCCTACAGATTTTCGAATACAATCCCGAAGATGGCCTCACGCCAGATCTCATCTTCGAGTTTGAGCAGCCGTATATCGAACAGGTGGTGAATATGACGACCTCCGCACTGATTAGTCCTGCCGACCCACAGCTTTATCAAGGCGGCCAGTATTTGATGCGGGTTCGTGCCTCGGATCTGACGATGCAGAACGCCTTTTACAATGAGGGTTGGAGTGCACCACAGTTCTTCACCTACGGAGAAACCTGTACTTATCCACAAGGTATTTCCGCAACGGTAGTGAATGAAACCCAAGCAGCTCTCAACTGGCAGCCAAATCCTGGCTACAATACGTATTTGATTCGCTATCGGGAATACGGACGAACAGATGCTAATTGGTATGAGGATGAGACACTGAATATATCCCACACCCTATCAGAGCTCACCGACGGTACTACCTATGAGTATCAGATTCAGACGCTCTGTAATGGTACTTCTGCTGGGCCATTCTCGCCAGTAGATACCTTCTCAACTCCACTCATCGAGTTCGATCCAGCGGAGTTTGATTGCACAGATGAGTTTACCCTACCGCAACCTTCCAATACCAATCCTGCTACTGAATTGGAGTTTGGCACTGTGGTTAACCTGGGTGGTTTTGATCTTAAGATCACCCAAGCTGAGCCCAATGCTGAAGACCCTGACAGTTGGGACGGTACTGGTTTAGTGACGGTTCCTTGGTTAGGCTTGCGCGTAATTAGCACCTTCGAAGGGCTCTATGTCAATGAACTTAATGAAGTATATGACGGCGAGGTCAATGCTTTGGAAAATGGTTGGGGAATGCTCTCCGACGTAATGACACCAGAAGAAATTGAGGAGGAAGAAGCTGCTGCTCCGCCCACTACCCTGTGTGGTGAGGTATATCCACCAGAGGGAGATGAGGAAGAAGATGGAGAAGAAGGTGATGGCGAGGAAGAAGAAGCCGAAGAAGAGGAGGAGGAAGAGGAAGAAGCTGGCGAATTGGATACCCAAGCTTTATTGGAGCACTTAGGTGGTGTCTTCTTGCCGATTACCTTAGGTGAAGACCCCAATATGATTGTGATCGAATCTATGACCTTCACCACTACTGGTGCAAGCTTGAGTGCATTTATGTCGGCCGAAATTCCAGTAGCAGATCGCTACGTTGCATTCCAGAGTACCGCCAACTTCCACCCTGGTGGTTTGATTGGTGAATCCAACTTAACGCTGGCCTCCGATGTGGAAATCGAACTCAGTGATAAAATTTTGATGACCATCGCTGGTGGAGACGACACCTACGTAGCATGGAACTGTGAGGGCGTTTCTGCCATCGGTATGGCTGGTGAAATTGCCTTCTGCCGTGACCTCATCGTTCCAGTAGATGATACTACTTGGGAGCGCCTGGACGAGGGCTTCGTAACGGCCTCCTTCCTGACCAACATGCCAGGCTGGGGAGAATTCGTTGCAGAAATCAGCATGACGCCATTCGAGCTTCCTGACCTGCAGGACTGGGCCTGGTCGGTAGAAAGTGCGGTATTTGACTTTAGTGATTCAGTAACTCCAGAGTCAGTGGTATTCCCCGAAGAGTATTCCCACCCTGACGTAGAAGGAGAAGCTGGAGCTGATAGCCCACTGTGGACAGGCTTCTTTATGTCGGCCTTGAACATCAAGCTACCGGAGAGCTTCAGTGATGGTGATGATCCTATTGAAGTAGGTGCCACCAATATTATTATTGATTATACCGGATTCAGTGGTAATGTATTTGCTACAAACATCCTTTCCCTCGAACAGGGTCGAATTGGGTCCTGGGCCTTTGCTGTAGACTCCTTGGAGATCGGTGTGATATCCAATCAGTTTAATCATGCTGCCATGGCTGGTTTATTAGAAGTACCGGCACTTGATGATCCACTGGCTTACGGCTGTTTGATCCAACCCGCACAAGGTTATTTCTTCAGTTTAGCTCTAACCGAAGACGTGAGTATGAGTGCCTGGCAAGCACAGCTAGAGCTCTACGCTGATACCGAAATCTCTGTAGAATACGACACCGAGGAGCGTACCTTCAGCGCTTCGGCTATACTCCATGGTATGGCGAGCATGAACTCCTCTGTGGGTAGTAATAAATCCGCGGATGCCCCCGACAAACTGGTGATACCATCCGTCGCCTTCCAGGACTTTGAACTAAGTACAGCCGCGCCTTATCTCATCAATATTGGTAGTTGGCAATTGGTCGGGGAAGAAGGAGAACCCATATCTATGGCTGGTTTCCCGGTGACGATTAATGAACTTGGGCTCTACCAGGAGGAAGACGTAGTTACACTTTTGATCAATGCCGAAGTCAACCTAATGAGTGCTGACGATGGCGGGTTTTCTGCCGGAGGGCAAGTCCGGCTATTATCTGGTATAGAAATCGATGATTCTGGAAGACAGAATTGGACCTTTGAAGGAGTGGTAGTCGATGAGTTGTCGCTGGATGTCAGTGGCCCTGGCTACTCACTCTTTGGTTCAATACTCTTCTACGAGGACACGCCGCAATATGGATCCGGATTCCGGGCGGCCATCGAAGCCAGTTTTGACCCCAGCCTAGAGGTCGAAGCTATTGTACAGTTCGGTAAAGTTGATGGCTATCGCTACTGGTTTGCTGATGCAATGGCGTCCTTTAATCCGGGAATCATGATTGGAACCACCGGTCTGGCACTTTACGGCTTTGGTGGTGGTGCCTCCTATCACATGAGTAGGGCCGGAGAAGAGGATGTAGAAATTGATGGTGAGGAAGAAGAAGGAGATCCGGAAGATGCTGAAAGTAATATTGGCATGTCGCTTTCAGGTGTCCAATATATTCCGGACGAGAGCGCTGGCATTGGTATTCGAGCCCGCCTAGGAATTGGTCTGGCGAGTAGAGAGACCTTTAATGCGGATGTGATGTTCGAGATCATCTTCAATGCTAATGGCGGTTTATCCCAAATCGCCTTCGAAGGAGATGCCAAGTTCTTGACACCACCGGCTGAAGAGGATCCGGCAGTACGAGCAATCCTGGCTATGGAATTCGACTTCGACAACGAAGCCTTCCATGCCCAGCTGGATATGTATGTGAACATTGCTGGAGGTGTTGTCTCCGGAGCCTACGATGAAAATCTCGCGGGTACAGGTGTTATTCATGCAGACCCAAGCACCTGGTATATCCACTTAGGTACGCCAGACAATCGCATTATGTTGAGCTACGATCTTGGTCCTTTGGCTGATCTTGCTGGCACAACGCCTGATGATGAAGTTGACGGTGCCGAGGGTGGCATTGACTGGGGGAATATGGGACTCCTGCTCACGGCCTACCTGGATGCCGGTATGAACCTACCACCATTCCCTGCCCTACCACCTGAGGTCCAGGACATCTTGGGTGAAATAACGGTTATCAACCCCGACGACCCACGCTTCCAAGGCGGTAACGGCCTGATGTTCGGTGCTTCCATGCAGCTGTCCGTACCTGATATTTCTTTCTTGGCCTTCTACGCCGAGTTTAGTGCAGGAGCAGGCTTCGACGTAATGATGCTTAACCTCGGTGAAGCAGCACGTTGTGCCGGTAATGAGAACAGCTCCGAGCCCATCGGTATCAACGGCTGGTACGCTACTGGTCAGGTTTGGGGTTACATTGAAGGAGCGATCGGTTTGCATGTAGATGTATTTGGTGTGAGCGGTGATTTCGAAATCCTCTCGCTTGCAGCAGCAGCCGTTCTTGCCGCTCAGTTACCTAATCCGATGTGGATGAAAGGTATCGTGGGTGGTCGTTACAGCATCTTAGGCGGTCTTGTTTCTGGACGTTGCCGCTTCGAATTTGAACTTGGAGAGAAATGTGAAATCGTCGGTGCTAGCCCACTAGCAGGTATCGAACTAATTGGAAGTACCCAACCGAATGAAAATGATACCGACGAGGTAGATGTATTCATCCGCCCACAGGTAACCTTCAACCTACCAATTGGCAACATCTTCGAGTTGCGTGATGATGAGGGTAATCTTACTCAGTATCGTCCGATGATGTATGCTTTCGACATTACTAATGTTGGCACCGGTGAAGTCGTACCTGGTGAGTACAACTGGAATGATAACAATGATGTAGTCGTATTCACGCCATCTGATATCTTGGCGGGTTACACAGAGTATAACTTCTTGGTACGCGTTCGTTTCGAAAAGCGCCCAGAAGGATCGTCAAGCTGGTCGGTACTATTGGATGATAACAATACACCGTTCGAGCAAACGGCAGACTACAACTTCACTACGGGTGGTGCACCGGATTATATCCCTCACCACAATATTGCCTACAGTTACCCACTGATTGATCAGTTTAACTTCCTCCCGGGTGAAAGTGGCAATGGCTACATTCAGTTGAAGCAAGGTCAGCCATACCTATTCAAGTCGGAGCCAAGCTTTGCGCTAGATCCTGACGATTGGAACCAGGAATTAGTCTTCTACCAAAACAGTAATGAAACAGCTGCTTCTGGCTTCTCCTATGCGAATCGCCGGGTGAGCTTCAGCATTCCTGCTAGCAATTTGACCAGCAATACCGTGACTCAAGTTTCACTCATGAACAAGCCTGTTGCTCCAAGTAGCGACGAGGTAGACTCCAACGTTGCTGAAATTGAGCAGGAGCTCATCAACTACCAGAACGATGAATCTGATGGCGAATACACAACACTTGTTGTACAGTCGAAAGTGGCAGAGACGAGCTTAAGCGAGCTGAAGGAGAAAGACTTCTACACTGCGCATTTCCGCACGAGTCTGTACAATACTTTCGATGAGAAGATGAACGCTTTGGACTTCTCCAACTATTGGTTCTTGCCGCTCTTCATCGCAGACAGTTCGTCCTTGACTGTTGACCAATTCGGTATTTATGTAGAGGGTAATGAATTCTTCGATGAATTTGATCAAGAAGGTTACTTCAACGGACACGATGATGTAGCACCACTCATTCAGTTGGAGGCGGATCTTACGGCTACACCAAACAACTGGTTCAATACGACCATTGCCCCGATGATGTATGATCACTTCCCGCAATCGCAGGTAGAATTGTCTTGGCGTGATACGGAAGAGTATGGCGAAGTGCCAAGCTTTGCGGTGTTCTTGAATCAGAATGCCACCCCACACCGTCTGACGGAAGATGATAAGTTGAACGGTTCGGCCAGTGTACCGCTACCGGTTACCGGTGTCATCTATGACCTACCGTACAACATGATCCGCGACTACTTCGAGTACTCTCAGGATGTAGCCGACTACATCGTGGATAACAACAACGTACCGCAGTACATGCTGGACTTCAACGGGTGGTCCTTCATCTACCCATACTATGGTGATTATGGTGTTAAAGTGCGCTATGTATTACCAGGTACTGATACACCGAATACCGAGCGACAATTGACGATCCCTTACGGATCAAATAACTAATGCATCCTGTAACAGCCCTAATGGATTTCAAAAGCAAAGAACAAAACATGCTACATAAAAGCCTTTTTCTGCTGGTATTACTCTTGGCTCCCATCTTCATGGAAGCACAGATCAATCCACCTCAGAACGAGGAGCGTGCGCTGAAAATGCTAGCACGTTCGACCGGTCAGGAGATCATGCTGCGTTGGGCGGCCACCTCACCTCGCACCTGGTTTCACTGCAATGAAGTGGGGTATACCCTGGTTCGCTACACCTACAAGCGCAATGGGCAGCTATTGCCTTTCGAAGAGCGTTCGGTACCAACACCACTGACCGCTGAACCCATCTTCCCCTGGCAAACAGAGGCCGAGTGGCGTCCTCTAATGGAGCGCAACAACTACGCCGCCATTGGTGCACAAGCCATCTTCGGCAACTCCTTTGATCCGGAAACCGGTACAGAAGGGGAAGTAGTAAGCCTCATCAACCGTGCTAACGAACAGGAAAACCGCTTCGGTTTTGGCCTATTCGCAGCCGACCATTCTTTTGAAGCAGCTACTGCAATGGGCTTGGCTTTTGTAGATCGGAATGTATCTCCGAATGAGACTTACCTCTACCGGGTATTTCCAACTGAGCAACCTAGTTTCGTGGTAGACACGCTGCAAGAAGGAGATAATAGTATTCCTATCGAATACATCAACCTGATTGATACAGGCTATGTTTCAATTGGTCTTTCAGACACCTACGTTCTACCTAAAGTTATTGATGTCGATGCTACTTTTGGCGATCGTCAGGCAATCGTTAGCTGGAACAAAGAGAAGTTCAACTTCTTCTACGTGAGTTATGAAGTGGAACGTTCTGAAGATGGTGTCAATTGGGCACCAATACGCGACCTGCCTTATATTCCCATGGACCGCACCGAGCGTGCTCCGGAAAAAGCCTTTATTACGGACTCCCTGGAGCGCAATAATCAACCCTATTTCTATCGTGTAAAAGGGCGCACGGCATTTGATGAATACGGTCCTCCTTCCGATCCGGTACAGGGAACCGGCATCGATGCCCTGCCCTATTACTACCCAAGTATTGTTTCGGTTCTCCCCAACGAGCAAAAAGGCTTTAATATCAGCTGGCAGTTCAATGAATCAGACAATGACAAGATCATCGGCTTCAAAATTCTGCGTAGCTCGAACGACCAGGGGCCTTTTGACAACTTGAGTGGTGAGGAGCTGATCGCGCCGGAACTACGAGGCTTTATTGATCCCGATCCACTACCGTCCAACTATTACCTCATAGTGGCTGTCGACCAATACGGTCGGGAGATGACTTCCTTTGCGGCCCTAGCCCAGATTGATGATGTGACACCTCCAGCAGCACCAGTAGGTTTGCGTGGAACCATCCTCAAGAATGGTCTAATGATCGTTACCTGGGATGACAATACCGAGCCAGATCTGCTTGGTTATCGGGTATACTTCTCTAACCACCCAGATGTAGAATTCACACAGCTAACTTCTAAGCCGACGCTGGAAAACTACCACTACGATACGGTTACCCTCAACACCTTGACTGAGGAGGTATTCGTAAAAGTTTTTGCGTTGGATTATCGCCAGAACCCGTCGGAGTTTTCTGAGATTCTGGCCTTGGAACGCCCTGATACTATTGCACCAACTGCACCCGTATTCAGAGACGTAGAATCTGATACGCATAGCACTTATCTGGAATGGGCGAACAGCAGCAGTACCGATGTGGTCAAGCACGAGCTCTATCGCTCACCAATGGGCGAAGAAGCCTGGGAACTCTTGCAGACCATCGACTTGGTTGATTATACCATGATTGCCTCTTACCGCGACTCCACGGCTGAAGCCGGCAAACGCTACCAATACAAAGTAGTAGCTACGGACAATGCTGACCTTATGGCCTCCTCAAAGCTCATCCAAGCGCAAGTCATTGATGATTTTGTCCGTGCAAGTGTGCAAGACCTCAGTGCAGCGGTTGACCGTAGAGTCAAGCAAGTGAATCTGTCATGGACTTATTCAGAGGAAGATGCCGTACGCCGGTTCGTGATTTACCGCGCTAGAGGTGATGAGCCTTTCCGCTCTTACACTAGTGTAACCCCGGAAGAAAGTGGCACTACAACAGGCCGAAAGAAACGTAGAGTTAGAAGATTCAACTTCATCGATACTTCCTTGAAGATGAACACCCAATATCGCTACAGTGTGAAGGTGCTATGGCACGATGGCGGGCAAAGCCCGCTTAGTGAAAGCCTAGAAGTGAACTACTAAGCACCAATGAACAGAAGCATTGCTGGGGTTGCCCCCCACCCAAAACCATCAGAAATATCCTTTGTCATGCGACCATATCGTTTGCTCATCCTATTTTTCTTTTCCTTCCTGGCAGTAGCTCCAGCACTGGTAGGACAGAATATGCGATTGGAATTAAAAATCACCGGCGTCTATTTTGACCGTGGAAACGACCCCTTTAATAAACCGGATCCTTCTTGGAAAGTAAATGCTATTGTTGCCCCCTTGGGTATTGTTGGAGAGGAATGTATACACATTAGCAATACATCGCAAGGATTCAAGAATCGCGAGAGCAACAACAACTTCGTCTTCCAGTACAATGCTGCTCCTAGCAATTGGCCACTGAACGGTCAGGTCCCACTACTCGTTTCAGTTGATGGCTGGGAAAATGATCGAGGCAGCAACTGTAGCTATGATTGCTGTGGCACCTTTACCAATGATGATGATGCTCGAAACCAAAGTAGCGGATCTGTTATTATCGGCAACGTGGTGCAAAAGCCGGGTGACACCTACGAGTTCTCCGTTGGTTCCCGTTATCGTGTTGACCTACGTCTATCACTAATCGCCTTGGACGTATACGACGGATCCATCAGTGCCTCAGCTGGAGTAAATGGCCCTAACCAGAATATCTTTTGCGCCGGGGAAACCGTCACGCTGGATGCTGACCTTAATGCCGGCAATTACAGCTCTTATGCCTTACAGTGGCAAAAACAAACTGGTTCTAACTCCTGGCAAGACGTTGGTACGTTTACCAATAGAGACTATATCCAAGTAAGCGCGGAGGACCCCTTCCCTGTATATAGGATGAGAAATACAACTGGCATGGATGAGCCCGATGAAACTGACGGCTGGCGCTATACATCCGCCTTAAACATTACGGTAGGAGCCCCGCCACCAAATGTCAACAATATAGACATCGTTACGCCTGTCTATTGTGCAGGAGAGACTGGAATAATTCGAGTCACAGATGTTGGAGGAGGAGTGGATGCCAGCGCTAACTATTCGTTTACCCTCACGGGAGGTGATCTTGGTGTCCCACTCAATATAGTCACACCAGTGAGTGGCTTACCCATCGAATTCGACGACCTGAATGACGGTAATTATTCGCTTACCATTGTGGAGTCAGGAATTGACTCCCGCTGTGCAGCAGTTGTGGATAAGAGCCTTACCCACTGTAACAAACACAGTGCCTTCCGATGCCCGTTGTAATGGAGAGTTAGGTAGGGTCACTGTTAGTATGAGTAACCCTTCTGGTACCAACACCTATGAGCTACAGCAAAGCGGCTCTGTAATTTACACTAGAGTTACCGCTTCTAGTAGTGTCGCGATATCCAATGTTGCGCCTGGAACATACGATGTTGTCGTCCGTAATGGCAACGGCTGCGAAAATGCTCCACCGTATCCACAGGTTACCGTCAACGAACCCGAAGTCTTGGAGGCCATCGTCAACCGAAACCCTACAGGCAGCACATTCGATGTGGCCTGTTTTGGAGACGAAATTGAGATGATCGTAAATGTAACTGGTGGTAATGGTACTTTGTATACCGTCACTACACCAGATGTCTTTAGACGTAGTGTATCACCAATTACTGTAAGCGTACCCAACAACGACGGTGGAAACACCACCATGACGGTCTCGGATCAATTGGGCTGTACTTTTGAAATCGAGCTAGGGGCAATAACCCAACCGCCTTCCGCAATTGAAATCACGGAAGATGGCGTAACCAGCACCGGTGACTGTGCAGCTGACGGTACGGCGCAATTTACTGCTACTGGCGGCGTGTCTCCGTACACCTATTACGTAGACAATGACTTGACGACCAGTAACAGCGATGGTGACTTCAACATGCTTACCGGAGGTGATCATACTGTATTTGTGTTAGATGATAATGGCTGTATAAGAACACAAGCCTTTACCATTCCAGAATCCAGCGCGTTATCCTTGTCCGTTACCAATAACACCTCGACTACATGTTTCGGATTTTCCGATGGCGAATTCACACTTCAAGCAAGTGGTGGTGTACCTCCGTACCAGTATTCTATTGATGGCGGGACGACCTTTACCGGTGATACTCCGGCCGGCATCAGTGTTACTTATGACAACCTAACCGCTGGTCCGTATGATGTAATCGTAAGAGATAGTGAGCCTAGCGGAATTTGTGAATTGGGTCGAATCGTTACCGTTTCGCAGCCGGCTGAGATCGCTATTGCAGATATAACCTTCACTCCCATTACTTGTAGTGGAGACCTCGCAGATATCAGAATTGACATGACCGAATTCGATGCGGTTTACCAACTTGGCTTTGGAGGAGGCCCGCAAGGACAGATCTCTATTGATGGCGGTGCTACCTACAACACCCTTGATGCGGTGTTTCTTGATGAAGCAGCCTGGTTTATCGTCGAAGATTTCCTTAGTGGTGGCTCTTACGATATTACCCTACAAGGTGCCGACGGCTGTTTTGCTACCAATACTTTCAGCATTACCATTGAAGATCCAGGGGTGATGGCCTTCACCGAAACACCTACTTCAACGGACGAAATCTGTTTTGAGGACAATAATGGTACAATCACAGCTACGGTTAGTGGCGGACGTTCACCTTACTACTTCTCCCTGTACAATAACGGAGTAGTTGCTACCAGTGGACCGGTAGTCTCAGCGAACGGCGTTGCTACTTATACTTTTTCGGGCCTTGCTCCGGAAGCAGCTGTTCAAGGAAACGGCAATACAGGTTACGCAGTAGGAATTACAGACGGCAGCGAACTCTACGGCGCTGTAGGAAGTTGTTCGGTCGTTTATCCACCATCTTACGACACCCTTTCCTTCACTCTGGGAAGTGCTAGTGAAACGATGATTGGTATCGTACCTGCACCCGAGCTGCAGATCATAACTATGACGGATGTTGGCCCATTATTAAACTGTGTAAATGGCAGTGGTGATAACGGTATTGTAGAGGTAACGACCGTAACGGGTGGCTACCCACCTTACGAGTACTCAAGCGACGGCATTGCTTATCAAAGTGACAACACCCTTACGGACCTTTCGGTGAACCCAGAGATTTGGGTACGAGACGCCAATGGATGTGTGGTATCAGCTGACTTCTTTGGTCTTCAGTATCGTGATGAAATTACTACTTCACTCACCCTACTAGAATCCGCAACCACTTGTACCAAAGGTAGTATTTCCGTTAGCCTGACCAATGGCGTAGGGCCGTACCTTATTGAGGTCTTCACTACTCCTTCTGGATTAGGTTGCGAAGGACCATTCTTGTTCTTTAGTGATGGTGATCCATACACTTCATTTGAGACTAGCAATACTACCTTTACGATTGATGAACTTGAGGGAGACACTTATGAATTGGCGATTTATGATTTAGGTACAGCCTGTGGATATTGCTCTAATGGCAGTATCACCGTACCACTACTATCTCCGTTAACCGCTCAGATTACTGGCACAACGGAAGAGAGTTGCGATCCCGGAAGTGATGGTTCCATTTCTATCTCTATCACTGGCGGCGAAGCACCGTATACTACCGACATCAACTTCAGTGATCCGCAAACGGGTAGTACCCCGACCTTTAGTGGCCTTACTGCCAACACCCCATACACTTTCCGAGTAACAGATAACAAAGGCTGCGAAGTACTTTTCTCTGGATCAGTAGATGTAGTCACGGTACTGGATATTAGCGCTACAACAGTAGACGTATCTACCTTTGCCGGTGATGAAAACGGAACAGTAACTGCTCAACCTATCAACGGTACAGCTCCCTATACAGTCACCTGGAATTATGATGGGGAAACCGTCGTTCTCGGTGCTGGCGAAACAACAACTAAAACCAACCTGCCTGCCGGCGAATACGAATTCTCAATCCTAGATGCTAACGGGTGTACAGCCGAACTGGCCGTATACTTGTTCGAACCCGATAGTATTAAAGAGGATATCGTTCTGGTGCAAGATGCCTCTTGCCTTGGACTGGCTGATGGATCAATTTCCTTAGCCGTAACCGGTGGTAGTGGCACCTTAGCTTACAGCCTAAATGGCGGGATTCCACAAAATACTGGCGACTTCCCGAACCTGGAAGCGGGTGACTATACCATTACCGTCTCTGATGATAACGGCTGTTCATTTGAGTTTATGTACACCGTAAATGCTGGAAGCAGTATTTCTGCAACAGCCTCGGTGAGTGATGCTACTTGTGGTGGCTTCTCGGATGGTAGCATAACGCTCTTCCCTGCTGATGGCACTGCGCCATATGAGTATGCGCTTGACGGTATGACGTTTAGCTCAGACAACCCAATCACTGGCCTTACCGCCGGAACCTATGAAGTGACCGTACGCGATGCCAACGGCTGTACCTTCGTCCTATCAGATATTACTGTTGGCGAAGCGAGCCCACTAATGGCTACCGTAAATGTAGTGCAAGATGCGTCCTGCACAGAAGCCTTCGGCATCCTGGAAGTAGTTGTCACCGGCGGTACGGAACCGTACTCCTATGAATGGGATGGCGATCCAGCCTTAGATCAAAGTACCCTTGATCCTGCAACTTCTGGTGATCATACTGTGGTAGTTACCGATGCGAATGGATGTACGATCTCCGCAATGGGTACAATCTCAACGATCACACCAGTATTCATCAACCTGGTGAGTTCAACTGATGAAATATGTGATATGGCTAACGGTACGATTACCGTTGAGGCAACTGGCGGATTACCACCGTACTCCTTCGCCTGGAGCAATGGCAACCCTGATAGTCCGACGGCCACAGACCTCACGGCTGGTAGCTATACCATTACGGTCACGGATGCTAATACTTGTACTGCTGAGATTACAGTAGACATCGCCAATATTGCTGGTCCTACCCCTGATCCAACAGTAGTCAACAGCTTCTGTACGGATGATAATGGTAGCATCACTGTTGGCGTAATAGACGGTACAGCACCATTCACCTACAGCCTGAATGGTGGCATACCACAAGGTGATCCGCTGTTTGATGGCCTAGCAGCTGGCACTTACACGATTTTGGTAGAGGATGCCAATGGTTGTACTGGTAGTACTACTGCTACGGTAGAATTCATCCCACCTCCTACCCTTAACTTGATCATCACCGATGCTGCCTGTGATCAGGATGATGGTGAGATCTTAGTTGGTGTGATAGGTGATACTGGACCATATACCTACCTCTGGTCACCTGGCGGTGCAACTACCAGTTCCTTGTCTGACCTGGCTCCTGGAGACTACACCGTAACGGTGATAGATGCCAACGGTTGTGAAGCAGTAGAAACGGCTACCGTTGGAGAAATAGCAGCACCAGTCGTCACGGTAGAAAGTACAACGGATGCGACCTGTGGCGATGCCAATGGTACAGCAACCGTTGCCGTCACTGGCGGAACAGCTCCGTATACATACGATTGGAGCATCGCTAACCCAAGTGTTCCTTCCGTTTCCAACTTACCCACGGGCACACACTCTGTCATTGTTACGGATGCACGAGGTTGTGAGGTAATCCGCTTTGTCAACATTGGCGATGAAGGTGGACCTACAGCTATTAACCTCTTCGCCGAAGCCAGCTTCTGTGAAGATGGAAACGGCTCAATCGAAGTTACGGTAACAGGTGGCACCGAGCCTTATACCTATGCATGGGATCATGATCAGGATGCAGATGGCCCAATCGTTACCGACCTCTTCTTTGGAACCTACACGGTGACGGTTACTGACGCTAACGGATGTACCATCATTGGCTCTGAGCTGGTTGACTTTATTCCTGGTCCACTACTGGATGCACCTGTAGTTTCGAACAGCATCTGTGTGGACGGCAATGGTTCTATTACCATCAATGTTTTGGACGGTACCGCGCCATTTACCTTTACCTGGGATAATGGTATTGGTGTAGCCGGTGCTACTATTGAAAACTTAAGCGTAGGTACTTACAACGTCACCGTCACTGATGTTGATGGATGTACAGCTACGGCTTCCGCTAATGTAATTCTAGAAGCGGGGCCGGTACTCTTCATCGATCAAGCACTCAACGAAAACTGCGACCAAGCAGACGGTGTCATTGAAGTAGCACTTCTAAACACTACCGGTACACCACCATTTGACTACGACTGGGACCATGATCCAACCTTGGACGGCCCACTCGCTACTGGACTAACGGCTGGCACCTATTCTGTAACGGTAACGGATGCCAACGGATGTACGGATGAGCTTAGTCAAACACTGACTAACGAACCTGGGATTACCCTACAAGAAGGCCCAGTTGAATCTGACATTTGCGGACAAGGCGTGGGTTCTGCCGTAGTATTGGTTGATGGCGGTTCTGGTCCGTTCACTTACGAATGGGATGGACTTCCAGCAGTAGACGGCAATACAGCTACTGACCTCCTTGCCGGCACCTACACCGTTACTGTCACGGATGTGAATGGTTGCTCGGCGAGTCTGGATATTACGGTAGGTGAGATTGCTGGGCCGACCATCGTATTCGACAGTAGTACAGAAGATCCTTGTGTTGCCAATGACGTTACGGCGGTCGTTGTTTCTACAGAAGGTACTCCTCCTTACAGCTACTCTTGGAGCCATGATCTAGGCTTGGATAGCCCAGTTGCAGTTGGCCTTGGCACAGATTCTTATACCGTAACCGTCACCGATGATAACGGATGTACCAATACCGTCAGTTTTGATGTGGTTGATAATAGTGCACCAACCGTATCTGTAGTGGACTTCGCCAATGCTACCTGTGTAGACGGCACCGGAAGTATTACGATAGCGATTGATGGTGGACTACCACCGTACGATGTGGCCTGGGATCACGACGCTACAGCTACCGAACTTAGCTTAACTGACCTGGTAGCCGGAACCTACACAGCTACTGTTACCGATGCCAATGGATGTACTGCAATGGTTACCCAAGAGATCTTATTCGTTCCTGGACCGCAGATTACGATCATCGATCAAATGGCCCCAAGTTGTGGTGTGGACGATGGCTTTATTGATGCCTTCATTAGCGGAGGCACTGAACCTTACACTGTAGAATGGGAGCACAATGGCGATGCCAGCACCCTACAAATCAACCTTGGCGCAGGTGATTATACCATCAACGTAACGGACGCCAATGGATGTACCGCTTCAGAAACAATTGTACTTACTGCACCTCCAGGAGTGGAGGCTGAAATATCAAACGTTACGCCTGAGCTTTGCGGCCAGGCAGACGGAACCATAAGCATCAATGTGATTACAACGTCTGGGCCTTTCACCTACAGTTGGAGTCATGACAATACTTTGAATGAACCAACAGCGACTGGTCTGCCCACTGATGACTACAGTGTCACTATTAGTGCAGACGGCCTCTGTGATATCGTGCTAAATACCACATTGAATGAGGTGGAAGGCCCTTCACTAAGCGACCCAACAGTGATTGATAGTGATTGTAATGCATCTAACGGATCGGTGAGCTTTGTGGCCTCTGGTGGTACACCTCCATACACTTACAGTTGGTCGCATAATGCGGGACTGGATAGCCCAGACGCCACTGGAATACCAGCAGGTGTCTATACTTTGACGGTAACGGATGCCAACGGTTGTACAGCCGAAGCTTCTGCTACGGTATCCGATCGCGATGCCCCGATGACTGATGCTACCCTTACCAATCCAAGTTGTGAGAATGACAATGGCTCCATCAGCGTAACCGTAAGTGGTGGTGTAGCACCGTATACCTACGACTGGTCGCATGATATGGATCTGGATGGTCCTGACGCTACCGGGTTGGCTGCTGGCGACTACACGCTGACGGTGACGGATGTGAATGGTTGTGCAAGCATCAATACGTATACCTTGACCATTGATGACCCAATCATTATCAATATCCTGGTACAGCAGAATAGCCTTTGTACAGACGGTAATGGTGCGATTAGTCTTGAGACAACAGGAGGTACTGCACCGTATACCTACGATTGGTCGCATGACGCCATGGCTAGTGGTTCTAGTCAGACCGGTCTCAATGCAGGTGATTACACCATAATCGTTACGGACCAAAGCAGTTGTACGGCAAGCGTTGATATTACGATTGAATTAGAAGGAAGCCCTAGCCTAACGCTAGTAAGCACCACCGATGCCATTTGTGATGAGGCCGGAAGCATTACTGTCTCAGCTGCGAATGGAACCGCCCCATACTCTTACTCTTGGAGTCATGATGCTGGATTAGATAGCCCTACGGCTGATGATTTGGCCGTGAGTGATTACACCGTTACAGTAACCGACGCCAATGGTTGTGAGGCTACGCTAGACGTCAGCTTAGGAGGTACATCAGTACCTGAACTGACGGCCAACACTACCGATCCGTTCTGTGCAGAAGATAGTGGTAGTATTGAAATAGTAGCCACCGGTGCGGAGCCATTTACCTATGCCTGGAGCCACGATGATACGGCCTCTGGTAGTACCCTTACCGGACTACTACCTGGCGACTATACCATAACCGTAACGGATGTGAATGGCTGTAGTAGTACACTTACTACCAGCCTTACGTACTCTGGTGGTCCAATGATTAGCATCACGAATCAGCAGAACAGCTTGTGCACTGATGACAATGGAAGCATCAGCGTACAAGTAAGTGATGGCGTTGAACCTTATACTTACAGCTGGTCGCATGATGGTGGTTTAAACGCCGCTACCGCAACCGGACTGAGCGCAGGCACATACGGTTTGACCGTAACTGACGCCAATGGTTGTTATTCTTCCATCTCTGTTGAGCTGACATTTACCGCAGGGCCTAGCCTAAGTTGGGAGAGTGTGATGGATGCTTCCTGCGCAGAAGATAATGGCGCTTTAACAGTAATGGCGAGTGATGGTCTACCTCCGTACAGCTATAGCTGGAGTCATAATATCGGACTAGACTCACCAACGGCCACTAATCTGGCAGCCGGCGATTACACGGTTTCTGTAACGGATGCCAATGGCTGTACCGTTGAACTTAGCAACACCGTATCTGCGGCAGACCTGCTGATCATCTTCCCAGTACAAGTACAGCCTACTTGTAACGGCATTGACGATGGTAGCGTAACCGCAGAGGTATCTGGTGGAATAGGCCCATACAACTTTGTTTGGTCTACTGGACAAACCGGAGAAACCATCTCCGATCTAGCTGCCGGCACTTACTTCGTGACGGTAACGGACACGCAAGGATGTCAGGCTTCAGCCAGCGTAGAGATCTTCAACCTGGAGGCATTAGACCTTGTCTTCGATATCGAATCACCATTGTGTAACAGTGAAGCGAACGGAACGGCAATGGTTTCAGTTGCGAATGGTAGTGGCACCTATACTTACCTATGGGATACTCCTGGCAACCCTGAGACTGCTGGCGTCACTGGACTTGCAGCCGGCGACTACAATGTAACTGTGACGGATGAAAATGGCTGTTTCGAAGTAGGTACCGCCACCGTGCCGGAAACGCCAGAGCTAACCGTAAGTACAAATAGTACAGTCTCTTGTCTGAACCTACTCAACGGTACAGCTACGGCTAGCCCAGAGAACGGGCAAGGGCCATTCACCTACGCGTGGAACGATATTGATGATCAAACCACAGCAACAGCAGTGGATCTTGCTCCGGGTGTTTATGTAGTAACTGTAACGGACGCTAATGGATGTATGGCAACCGCCACTGCATTAGTGGATGGGGCAGCAGCCGTAGAGATTGAAATCAGTTCTGTAGTTCAACCAGATTGTATCTCCAATCCTAGTGGATCGGCGACAGTAAATGTACTTGCGGGAAGTGGCAGCTACGAGTTCCTTTGGGATGATCCAGCAGCACAGACCTCCCCTACAGCAACTGGCCTGAACCCAGGCACATATAATGTTACGGTAACAGATCTGAACGGATGTTTCACCAGCGCTAGCGTAACCATTGAAGCCGCAGGCCAGCTTGAGCTACTCACGACTAGTGTAGTACCTCCTACCTGTGTTGGAGATACCGATGGCTCAGCGACTGTGCAAGTGGCCAATGGTTCTGGAACCTACACCTATCTGTGGGATGATGCCAATGGCCAGAATACCAACACGCTAAGTGATGTACCTGCCGGAATTTACACGGTAACGATCACCGATCAAGCGGATGGATGTTTCATTACCGAGGTCGTAGAGATTAATGATCCGAGCCCAGTGACCATAACACTTAGCGAAGTGAACGGACCATCCTGTGGTAACAACGACGATGGTAATGCCCTAGTAGTACCTGATGGTGGTACTGGCGTCTATACCTACAATTGGGATGATCCGGCTATGCAAAGCACCGCCTTCGTACAAGACCTTATGCCTGGCGATTACAATGTAACCGTGATGGATGAGAATGGCTGTACGGCAAGCCTAATGGTAACCATACCAGAGGGCACTGACCTGGAAGCAGCTATTGATGACTTTAGCTCACCATCTTGCTTTGGTATTGCCGACGGTACGGCAACCGTAATGGTAGATGGTAGTTCGGGCAATCTCACTTACCAATGGGATGATCCGGCCTTCCAGCAAACGCAGCAGGCTACTGGCTTGAACCCAGGCACTTATAATGTAACTGTAACGGATGATGGCGGCTGTGAAGCCTTTGCTACCGTAGAGGTTCCAGCTACACCTGAATTGATCGTTAACTTGGAGATGGCCACCAGCCCATCTTGTAGTGGATTCACCGATGGACAGTTGGAGGTATCCATTACTGGTGGAACAGGTGCGGTTAGTATCCTTTGGGATGACCCAGCAGCACAAAGTACCGCTATCGCTACCGGTCTTGCTAGCGGAGACTATACCGTCACTGTCATTGATGAAAATGGATGCCAGACCGTCCAGAGCTATACTTTGGAGGATGCTGTAGCACTTGCGATTAGTGGTGATGCTGTAGACCCAACTTGTTTCAACAGTGCTGATGGTGAGCTTACCGCAAACGTGAACGGAGGCACCGGACCATATACCTATGAATGGGATGATGCAGGAGCACAAACGGAAGCGACAGCTACCGGTCTCACAACCGGCACCTACAGTGTGACGGCAACCGACGCTAATGGCTGTACTATCAGCGAGACCTTCGAACTAACTACAACCGCAGCCGAAATCACCTTGGCTGAGACCATTGTTGATCCTTCGTGTGAAGGTGGTAACGACGGTAGTATCAGTGTCGTTGCTGGAGGAGGTGCGGGAGCACTTACCTACGAGTGGAATACCGGCTCGGCCGAGAGTACGTTAAGCGGCCTCCTCGCCGGTGATTACATCCTCACCATTACCGATGGTGCTGGCTGTACACAGGAAGGCACCTACGAGTTGGTTGAGGGAAGCCCATTCGTCATTGACCTTGGTGAACCTGACACTACAATTTGTAGCGGTGAAGTACTGTACTACGACTTCTCCGATCAGGGATATAGTTTGACCTGGACTAGTGATCAGGGCTTTAACAGCACGGATGAGGTAGTCTTGCTAGAAGATGCAGGTACTTATACCTTGGATGTAATAAACGAGGCAGGCTGTGCGGCCAGCGACCAAATCACATTGAACCTTGGCTCAGAAGCCTTCCAGGCATTGTTCTTGTTGCCGACCGATGTGGTAGTGAATTCAGATGTGGCGGCTGTCGAAGTATCTTGGCCAGCGCCACAAGAAGTAGAATGGTTCTATGATCAAGACAGTGTGAACCTGGTGAACACCATCCAGAACCAATATCTGTTCAACTTCCCTTACGTTGGCACCTTTGACCTGACGATGAGAGCAGTAGCGGATGGATGTGAAGACTGGTTGACGAAGTCGATCGTGGTACATGCTGACTCCACCACGATTCCATCACCGTTCCAGCCTACGCAAGAACTGCTGCAGTTCAGCATGAGCCCGAATCCTAATAATGGCGTTTTTGAAGTCGTAGTAGAACTCACGGAAGCGAAACCGATCGTCTTATCGATCTTCAACGCGGCCGGGGTAGAGCAAGACCGTAGAATACTGAGTGGTCAAGCGCTCTACGAAGAGAACTATTCTCTGGGACTTACGTCTGGCATATACGTATGCATCCTACAGACACCGACCCAGCGAAAATCGATATTGTTTACAGTAGCCGTGCCTTAAACCGCATGTGGGGGCTTGAGTAATCGAGCCCCCGCTACTTTTTTAGGTGCCAGGGTATCAGTCAAGTTGTTGATACCAATCAGCCAGCGCACTCCCAATTTCATGAGGTCTATCCTCCTGAATAAAGTGAAGGCCTTTCCCAATTTCCACCGTCTTAATATTTAAGAAGTTCTGCTCAATCCATGGTATCTCCCGTTTGGGAATCAACAAGCCGGGATCAGCATATAGACAGAGCTTTGGTATAGGGGTACCTAGCAACCAGTGGTGGTAAGCACTTACAACAGCATAGGTATGCCGTGGAACTCCGTGGATCGGAATCTCTCTAGGCCAAATGCGAATTGGTCTTCTACTTTTAAGTGTAGGATATGGTCGGGCATACTCGGCCATTTCTTCCGTAGTGAGTTTTCGCTGAATACCGTTTGGTAATGCCTTTTTGATAAAAAAATTACCCAAGCCTAGCATCAACCAATTGGCAAGTGGATTACGCATCAAGCTTATACCAACTTTTACCCGAGTAGGTAAGTTCTCCCAGTCTACCAAGCGGTATACTGCTTCCATAAACACAATGCCTTTTATCTTCTCAGAATGCAGGCGGGCATAGTGAAAACCCAGGGCAGAACCCCAGTCATGCAAGACCAGTGTGATCCGGTCCAAATTCAACTGCTCCAGGAACTGCTCAAGATGATCGTAGGTGGTAGCAAATCCATAGTCGACATCAGGCTGGTCAGACTTACCCATACCAATGAGATCAGGGGCAATGCAACGGGCACTTCCGCTGAGGTATGGAATGATATTACGCCATAGATAAGATGAGGTGGGGTTACCATGCAGGAACACCACGGGCTCCCCCACTCCTTCATCAATGTAATGTATATTGTTACCGTTCACTTTCATGTAGCGAGACGTAAACGGAAATTCGGCTGATATTGGCTGTATCATAGTAGTCAAGATACTCATTTAGGCTGCTTGAATGGGTTGACGATATCTGCTCAACAACCAAATAGCCAATACTCCAATCAAGCATTCGACCACCGTAGCGGCTACCATCCCCTTTACCGGTATGCCATCCATCGCGATGGAAACCAAACGCCCTAAGCCAAAGGATGAATAAACAACAGCAGCAACCACCGTAGAAGTAAATGCCATATTTGGCCGAAAGGCACCCAGTAATATGCTCAGGCCACACCCTAAGAGGATACCTCCTAAGCCTCGGTAATCATTATATAAACCTAAGTTTCCTCCGATATCGATACCGTTCCGCGAGGTGAACGCTTCCGGTGCAAAAAGAGACATTAAGCCGGGAATGATCATTAGTACTCCACTAAGAATAAGAACTGTAGTGACGATTTTCGATTTCTTCATAAGAATGATTTCAAGCTTAGTTCAGGAAATTGTGTGCATTATTTATCGTTGGAATCCATTAGAATTCCAATACATCTGCTGTTCTCTAGGTCCTCCATCAGTACTACTGCTGCTGGAGCAGTTTCTTCGATTTTGTCTGCTCCTTCGATCCACTCATAGACAAGCAGTTTCGCATCAGCAGTAAGCTAAAGTTGAGCATTTGACACCAGCGTGATAGAAGCTACCTCTGCTATGCCGCTATTAATTACGGGTTCAGCAAAGGAGGAAAAAGACACATCGGGAATCAGGACATGCGTAAACTGATCCGGCACTTTGTTATTGCTCCAATTTCGGGCCTCGTGCCAGTTGGTGGTTTTGCCAGGTGTACCACCGACCCACGTGACCAATTGTTGTGCAGAACCAGTGATTGTCATGAAGAAGAGCGTGAAAAACAGGACCAAGGATTTCATAAGATTCGGATTTAACGTGTTGGAAAAAAAATGGAAGATCACAGTGGGTTGCTAACCCTCGTACTGCTGCTTGATGGTTTTGAAATTATCACGATTGACAACCTCTCCAGTGCGAACATGGTGGTCCACTGCAAGCAAGTAATCCTCGATCGTTTTTTGGAATCGTCCCTTGAACAATGCACCAAATAGCGCTGGCTTGGTACGATAGTTCATCGTAAACACCAGTTTACTAGTTTGATGATCTAGGGGAATCACCTGATAAACAGCCTGGTTGTGGGCGGGATCCAAGGGGAGTTTACCTACATGGAAGATTTGAGCTGTAAAAGAGTAATTGACGGGATCATAATTGACCTGGCGTTCATGAACGTACTTTGTTCCGCTTTCATTCATGTTGCAAACGCGTTCGGCACCTTCACCACCACCTAAACTACCATCGATATAATCAGAGTTGACGATGACTGAATGGGAGTTGGCAATGGCACCAAAGTCTTCACCCACTACCTGCCAAACATCTGAGGCGGGAGCCGCGATAGTCCGTTCTACCGTAAAGGATCTGACCTTTTGCGCCTGGGTGCTTGTAGCTACCAACAATACGGCCAGTGCCAAGCTTACTTTCACTAGAGAAGTCATTCGTGTTCTTTTTATTCTCAATTATTATCTGAGACAAAGAACACCGAATAAAGGCCCTCATGCTTGGACGAAAAGTCCAATTACTAGGAGAATCAGTTCAAAACGTTTTTTCGATACTCAGAAGGGGAAGATTGGAAAGCCGCCGCGAAGGTCTTGGAAAAATACCCTACGTCATTAAAGCCACATTCAAAGGCAATCTCCGTGATTCTTTGATTAGAGTTTTCCAGTAAATCTCTGGCTTTTTCCAGTCGTTTAGACTTGATAAACACGCCAGGGCTCATTCCGAAAACAGTCTGGAATTTTCGCTTAAAAGAAGATAGACTTAGACCGGTAAAGAAAGCCAGGTCCTGCAGGCTATGGTCTTCGAAAATATTGGCGTAGATGACTTCCTTAAATTCGTATTCATCTTCTCGAAAGAGATTGGCCAGCATCGTTTTTACGCGTCCGGAAGGATCCGAGTTGAGTAGGATCAGCACCAATTCTTTGAACTTGATTTTGAGCAGATCATCCGTCATCAAGGATGGATGGTCAAAGTAATACCGGAGGCCTTCTACAAAGTGTGCCACCACTCCCGTTTCATTGATCGATTCAATGGGCTCAGGATTAGCCGCCACCCCAGCTGTAAATACTGCCGGTATTTGATTATCGTAAATGTGATGCAGTATATCCGGATAAAAGTGCCAGATAATAACCTCATTCATACGATCCGCTTCCTCATTGGTCCAATGATTGACAAACTGCTCGCATTTCATCAGCAAGCTGTCACCCGTCTTGAGGTCAAATTGATGCTTTGGGGAGCAAAGCCTAGAATTGCCACTTACAATATGTACAAAACGCGCCTCATCCTGCAGAGCAGAACTAGCCTTGAAGGGCGCCTGAAACTTGGCTCGCCCCAAAACTATTTTATCCAATAAGGTGAAGTATCGCTGATTCATTCAAGCCTTTACATTTCACGTGCAGTCCAATTCAGCTCCAATCAGACGCTGAATCAAAAATAGCTAGTCTGTAGCAGATTGAAAATTTAACAGCTCATGCTCCATTGCAGTTTTATAGATCTCAATGGCTTTGTCCTCGTCAAGCGAATGATACTGACGGTAAATCTCTATGAAGTTCCCCATCGTGTAAGCTCCTGATGGGTCGTTATTACCGCTGATCCAAGAGGCATACAAGTTATCCGGTTTAGCTGGACTCAAAGTAGCCCCTAACCATGCCCAAAGGTATTCGCAGGGTAACATGACCACTAGGCAATAAATCGGCTCCTCATTGGTAACAATAGAGGATTCATAGTTAGCGTACTGCTTGCAGGCGTCGGTAGGTACAATACTACTGGTATCCTTCACGCGCCACGTTTTCGGGAAAGTCGCATTGAAGCTCTCGTAGCTCTTTTGTTTCTTTTCCAGAAAAGCCTTCAAGGTCAGATCTGACGCCCGACCCACTGCGGTCTTATAATCTTCGGCACCATGAAAACAGTAGTAGGCATCACTGATGTTGAAAGCACCGTAGGTGCCGGGATCGAGTGTGCCGTTCTTGATTCCTTCGATAAATTTCGTAGACAGAGTCTTGTTGGCAATGTCCTTGCCGGCTTCCCACATTTTCCAAAACAGGCTATCAGCTGCAGGTTTATCACTATTGAGCTGGTGAGTAGCTAAAAATGATTCGGATAGTTGAATTCTTCTTGTTCCTTTCATGATCGATATAGGTTAGAGATGGATTAATCAAGTTCAGGCCATCACAGTGCGATAGCTAGTTTGTGATCATACGGGAACAATGTGCAATTGTAAAAGTGGGCGACGGCTAGAGTGATCCGCCGAATGAAAATGTAAGATAGTTATTATTCCTCCGTTGTTGCGATCAACCGCAGTTGCTGCGTCCAAATTGATACCGCCCCAACATCACCACTCGTGACTAAGCGTTTTCCATCAGGGCTCCAATCTACACCCCAGAGGAGATCAGGGGTCACTTGTTCTGCCAAAAGTTCGCCCTTAGATGACCATAGTCGTACGGCCTCGCTGCTAGAAGCAAGCGTGCTCCCATCAGGGCTCCAGCGCAAGTTGCGGTATTCGGCCTTACTTCTCTCGATGGAATGAAGAAGCGTGCCATCAGCAGTCCAGTATCGCAACAGTGGAGGATAATCCTTTTCAAAGTCACCATAATCTCCACTGACGAAGAACTCCCCACTCGGGTGCCAGGCCACGCAAAGCATTAAAGTCTCTTCCGGTCGATCTTTAATGATAGGTAGAAACGAATCCTGATCGTAGTTATAGCGGGAAATATCTTCACTTACCGTAGCCAACTCATTGCGCTTCGGGTGCCAGCTCAAATCGATAACGGTTTTCTGACCAGTAGAAACCTTACGGAGAAGTTTGCCCGTCGCACTAAAGAAATGAATATCACCCTCGTTGTCGCCAAAAGCTAGAACTTCTCCCGTCGAATTCCATCCGAGGCCTCTTCCTCCAGAAGGTGGTGCCCCAGGGATATACTGTAAATTATCTGCCTCATAGTCGACCAGAACCAAGCCGTCTTTGGAGGTTTGGGTAGCTACTGCTAAAAGTGGCTTGGTAGGATGCCAGCGCACTTTGGTAATGGTTTCGTGTATAGCATAAGTCTTAACTACTGTAAAGTCCTTTGCTGAAAGTATTCGGAGCGTATCGATGTTCCCTCCAATCGCGATGTATTTCCCGTCGGGGCTCCAAGCTGCCTCCCACAGATAAACAGGTCTATCTGAAGCCGGTAGATTTAAGGTGACCTGTCGTTGGCAGGAAAAAAGCGACACTAACAGAAGGAGGATCAGGAATCTCATGGGTTTTATATCTGGTTCGCGGTAATTTAAGTGCTTTGCCTGGTTGGTGGCGTCAAGGACTTGTTAAACCAATTAGAGATTAGTTATGACTGATAGGCTTTTCCAAAAAAGTCGGCAAGCTTCCCCTCAATATCCTCTGCTATTTTGGGCCATTTCAGACTTCTCCGTATTTTCGGGGCCCTACCAGATATGAGCCAAGATTTACTTTCAATGCTGTTGCCCGTCAACAGCAAATAAATAGTTCTCATGAAGCAAGCATTAGTACTAGTTGGCAGCGTGTCTAAGACCGTTGCTTCCGTTCTGTCTTTTCTTATTTTGTTATTATTCTCAGATCCTTCTCATGCTCAGGTCTTCAAAGACAATTTCGAGGGAGACGGGACCATCTCTGCCTGGGTTGGGGATAACTGCGGCGTAGATGCCAGTTTCGCAAACCCTTTTCAAGGAGGAGAGAATACCTCCGAACGAGTTCTGCAATACAGTGATGAGGGCGGGCAATACGCTAATATCCGTTTTGACATCCCAAACACCTTTGATTTCTCTACGAATAGCACCTTCTCTTTAAAGATATACGTGTCTTCTAGCAGCCTTACTGGTGAAGCCCCTAACCAGGTATCGCTAAAGCTACAGGATGGCACACAGGAATCACCCTGGATGACGCAGACCGAAATCATCAAGCCCATCGTGCTTGATGAGTGGCAGACCGTGACCTTTAATTTCGCGGCTGATAGCTATATCAATTTGGATCCAACTTCCTTGCCACCGATTCAGAGAACGGACTTTAACCGGGTTCTGATTCAGGTGAACGGTGAAGACAACAATGATCAAGTGGTTGCCTACATCGATGACTTCTATCACGATAGTGACGAAGCCATGGATGAGCATAACTACAATCGATTGGTCTGGGCAGATGAATTTGATGCTCCGGGTGCCATCGATTCTGAGAAGTGGTTTGCACAAACACAACTACCCGCTGGCGGCAGCTGGTTCAACGGTGAAATTCAGCACTACACAGATCGCGTTGAAAATGCATACGTTGAAGATGGTATTATGTACTTGACAGCTAAGAGAGAGACCTTCACCGATCAGGGATACACTAAGCAGTTTACTTCCGCACGACTAAACTCCAAATTTGCTTTCACTTATGGTCGGGTGGTAGTTCGCGCTAAACTACCTACAGGTGTAGGTACCTGGCCGGCCATTTGGATGTTGGGCAAGAATATCACTGAAGCTGGTGCTTATTGGCAAACGCAAGGCTATGGTACAACGGGTTGGCCTGCTTGTGGCGAAATCGACATTATGGAACACTGGGGAAACAACCAGAACTATGTGCAGAGTGCGACGCACACTCCGTCAAGCTTTGGTGCTACGATTAATCATGGTGGCCAAGTGATACCCACCGCTTCTACAGAATTCCATGAATATGAATTGATTTGGTCGCCAGAACAGCTTCGCTTTAGTGTAGATGGCACCCTCCATTATGTGTACGAGCCAGCAGATCAGAATGCTGCTACGTGGCCGTTTACAGAAGACCAATACTTGCTATTAAACATTGCTATCCAGCCTTCTATTGCAGCTAGCTTCACGGAGGATGCCATGGAAATAGATTATGTACGTGTCTATCAGGAAGGAGATCCCGTGTCTACCGAGGAAGTAGCGGCAGCCATCGATCCGACCTATTTCCCGAATCCAGTTGATGACGAGGTCACGGTAGTACTACCTGAGCAAGCTGCCGACACCATCACATTTAATGTGTATCAATTGGATGGAAAGCTGCTCAAGACGATCCAAAAGGATGGCCTGACCGATCAGATAACCATCAATGGCTTGGGCGATCTACCAGAGGGCATCTACATCCTTAACTTCCGTACGCCTAAGCAGGAGTACAGCTTGAGGCTAATCAAGAACTAATCCTGTTCTTCGAGGTAAGTCTCGATCGAATTATGTACTTCTTGTGCTTCTTGGAGTAGCGCCTTTTTCCAGTTGTGATTAATCCACACACTGGCCTTCATTAGGCTGATATTTCGAGCGAAGTCTTCTTGCATAGCAGCAGATTGATTACTTCCGAAGTAGCTATTATCGAAGGGACTTACCTCGGCTTGCCATTCTTCGGGCAATTGAGGTTCAATAAGAGAATTCATATCCAAGCTTTGGTCCAAGGCCCGATCCTTGTACTTTAGGAAGAGCTCATTATTAATCTCTTGACTGGATACTACTCGCTGACTGAAATTGTAGTACTCTAGAATTTGATATCGCAAGCTATCATCACGAATAAGATCTAGGTTCCCGGAAGACTTCATGTCTTCAAAAGCAGTATTCTGAGGATTGAAATAGCTTATGACTGCACTATTGTGCATGATATACTTCATCTTTTCCTCATCAGAGCGAATACTATCATTAGTAAAGGCCCGAACCAGATCTGTCTGTGCGGTTAGATGAACTGAATCCTTCTTGAGGCGAAGCTGTATTTCCTTAATATCCTCCTTTAAGTTAGCACTGACTGCCTCCAGATAATTGTATTCATATTGACGGTCAACACGGTTGGTATTGATCTTATTGATTTGGATGGCGATGAGAATACCAAGGACCACCAGGATAATTTCGCCGATGGCATAAGCAAGGTAGCTACCTACCTTGCTTTCCTCCAGCAGTCTTTTTTTGACTCTTCGGAAAAAACTAATCATAGGGACAAGCATTTGAAACCATTGGTCTACAAGTCAATAGAGCAATGTTCTTAGCTCCAAGATAAGTGCTAGTCGTTTCAACTCCAAGGAATCACGTTAATCAGGATGTATACCAAGCCAGTGCCTTTGGTTCGTGTAGCTTGATAAACGGATCCTTAGCATCGCAATAATCCTCAATGTTATTGTTGCTTCGCCTAGCGGATTCTTCTTTAACCCGGCCATACTCCTGAGCTACCACTGGATGAGCACGGAGATAATCTCGAAATGCCAAGTGTCGGTCTATATTTGGATCTCCTGAGGCGAAAGCATGAATATGATGGGTTCGATGATCTCCTCCCTTGCGGAAATAGCGCCTGCCGGGTATTCCGTAAGCGCCCATTACTTCGTAACCATGTGCCTCAAACTGACTGGCCATTGCATCAAGCGCTTCTATGTCCGTCACCTCTGGTATCATATCAATAATAGGTTTGGCTTGCAAACCAGGTACGGAGGTACTGCCGATGTGATGAATAGTAATAACAATATCTCCCAAGATTTCACGGAGTATGGCTGCCTCCGCCTCAAATTGAGCGGGCCAATTCGGGTTGTAGGGTACTACTTCTACGATCATGGCTTGTGGTTTCTAAACAATAGACCTTTATTGTTCCGATAGCGACGCACAATCACTCGTCGATCACTGTGTATTCAAAGTAAGTGTGCCGCTTGAAAAACTGCGTAGACGTCTCTTGACGGAGAATACGAGCTGCTGCAGGATATCCAATTACTACCGTGGAATCAGACAACCAATGGAGATCAAGCAAAGTATTTCCTGGCATCATAACATCAAATACGCCGCCGCCGCCGACCATCGGCCCCATTATGTGCGTAGCGATAGAAATCTGCACACTGTCTCCCGCTTCTAGGACACTCTGGTATACGTAAGCCTTGCCATCTGGCGAAACAGCATGGTGCTTCTCTAGTAGCCAGGAAGGGGGAGAGTTGGTACATGCGGTGAAAGACCTCAATAATAATAGTAATAAGACTTTTAGCAGGTGTCGCATTTGGATGAGAGTTAATGGATTAGAACCGGGAGACAGGTATTAAAAGCCTAAAGTATATTTCATCATACTTCTCAGCTGTCCATTTCAAAAACTGGTCTAACTAATGCGAGAATATTTGTTGTTTTGATAATTCCAATCACGTAGAGTCCATTATTAATTACTATGGAATAGTTGTTGACTGCTGATCAAAATACTCTAGGTTTGTAGTCAATGTATTATTAGCTATGATTAAGTCTTCTATCTCTCCATTATCTAATTTGACTTCGCGATTTCGCAAATTTCTGTCAATTAATTCAAAGATGCCGGAGAACACCATCATAGTACTTTTCATTGAATCGTATTTAGAGTTCAAGTCTTGGAACATAAGCCTAGCCTGTTCTACCTTCGATCTGAGGTTCTGATATTGTTGTTCGTTTGATTCATTCCTTGGCACCTTATTCAAAATTCTAGTGCCTGTACTCAGAAAATCACCTAGATGGTATTCTAAATCCTCAACTAACCTATCTATCGAGACGAAATCAGCATTTATCTGTCCTATTTTTTTACGAACAGGATCTAATGTCTCTTCTATGTCTATAATGGAAAGGCTATCTCCTTCCATGGCTTGTTTGGCCGCAAGAAGTAATTCCTTTAGTTCTATCGCGGAAGCTCGGTTTTCAGTAATCTTTTGGTCGAAAAGCTCTCCTGCCTGATTAAACTTCTCTTTGTGGACATCTAAGCTTTCGACTAAATAAGGGATTGAATTGGTATAGTTATAATAGCCAATTCCAATAATTGCTGTGAGTGCAAAGACGAGGATGAAAAGTTGTCGAAAAGACTTTATGTTAAACAACGCTGCAAGCTTTAACTTGCTGTTAATGGCAAAATCGGAAAAAGAGCGGATGATTATCCTGGCATTAGATATTTTCAGGCTTCGAAAAAACGTAGAATATTGAGTTTTTCCTTGATTGAATCTGTCGACCAATAAATATGCTTTGACCGAAGGAAGAGACAATCTAACAATAGTGCTACCATTGATAATCTTTATAATTATCAGGGCTTCTTTGTCTATTCCAAGAAACTGCGCCAATTGTGACTTTAGTCCGTTTCTCTTTGATGTAGTAAATTCCTCTATTGGACGATCTAGCATTAACTCTACAATACTCCCATCTGTATCGAATTGCTCTAGAGCTGTCGGCAGTTGATGTGGTAAGTGGTTAATTTGCTTTAATAGCCCTCTAGTGATTTGATTTACTTGTACATTATATTGATCATAGGAAATAATTCCTTGATCTCGTTCAGTCTTCACTTTATTCCAATTAAAAGAAAGAATAACGACTTCATCAACAACATCAGCTAAATCACTACTATTCAACACCATAGGAATTCCTAGGAGTTTTTCAATAGCCTCTCCCACCTTTCCCTCAGCTACAAGCTTCTTAAGTTCAGCTTTTGTCGCTTCCACGTTTTCTGAATTGATCTTTGTGATGGTAGATTATAGGAATATCATACTAATATATCAATCTGATTTCATTACCGCCGCTCAAATCGCAGGTTTTTCACCCGGCCGGCATCCAATTCAAAACCAGAGATTTTGCCATTCTTGCGCTCAAAACGCAGTAGATAACCACTCACGGCTAGCTGATCAATATTCACTAACTCTAGCGTCAGCGGATCGTTATATCGAATACGTACTTGTAAGGCTTCATCCACCATACTGATGTAGTAGGTCTCATCCAATTCCTTACTGTAATAATTGCCAGCAAACTCATTGATGTCAATACCGGACACATCAACCTCCTCTTTACGTTGGCAGGTAGTGACATTGCCACCTTGATCAACAAGCAGCTGTTGGGTATGTCCATCCTTCAATTCTTGAAAGGAAAAGTTGATACTCGACTCGCCAGGGATTTGGAAAGTATTGCCACCGATACGGGCTAGATTGTAGGCCGAATTATTCCAGGTTTGTAGTACATGTATTGAGTCTTCCTCAATTGAAATCTCTACAACTACCCCAGGCTCCACTTCGTACTCACCAGTCAGCTGTTCCAACGGATATGCCTCTTGATCAGGGTCAATTTTCGGTGCAGTATTAGGAACTTCTTCATCACCACTATCAACATCCACGAAGAGGTCTAGGAGTACAACATCGGCTACTTGCTCGGCCATTGAGCTAGGGTTGGCATCCGCCCGATTAGTAAAGATGGCAATGGATACTTTCTGCTCTGGGAAACGTAGCAACTCTGCCCGGAAGCCCACAAAAGCACCGCCGTGGCTGATGGTTGGTAAGTCGTTGTACTCATCAATAAAGAGTCCGGCTGCATACTCGATTACTTCACCATCATTAAGCTTTCCTTGTTTGGTCATCATGGCCCAAAAATCGTCACTCAAAACGGAGCGATCGTAGTAGGCATCGTCCCATTTCTTGATATCATTAATACTAGTGAAGATGCCGCCATCACCGATCATATTCAGCGTGGTCATACTGATTACATATTCATTTTCGCCGGCAGGGCGGTAGCCAGAAGCCCGATTCTTTACGATCCGATTGTGATCATTATGAAAATGGGTGCTGGACATGCCCAAAGGTTGGAAAATTTCTTGCTTCGCAAATTCCGCCATGTTCATGCCTGCTACTTCATTGACGATCTGGCCTAGCAACCAATAACCGGAGTTGCTATACAAGAACTCAGCCCCAGGTTCGAAGTTGAGGTCCTCTTGATTGACCACCCAACGCATTAGGTCGGCGTCTTCGTAGTAATCATCATTACGTAGACCTTTGAGATACGCCAGCATCAAATAGTCACGGATTCCGCTGGTATGATTCAACAGATGGCGGATGGTTATTCGCTTGGCGTAGTCAGGGAAATCAGGAAAATACTGGTCTAGTGTATTGTCCAGCGAAAGCTCACCGCGTTCTGCCAAAAGCACAATACAAGCTGCCGTGAACTGCTTGGAAGTAGAACCAATGCGGAAAACCGAATTGGCATCGTTGGGGATACCATATTCTAAGTTGGCCTGCCCATAGCCTTTCCCGTAGACCAGTTCGCCGTCCATGAAAACGCCCAATGCACAGCCAGGCGAAGTGGGCGTATCCCATTCGGAAAAGATCTTATCGATCGCAGCCTTGTCAATGTCTTGGGTGTAGGATAGTAGAGAGATAGAACTAAGGATTAGTAGTAGAAAAACCTTCTTCATAGAGTGTCTGGATGATTTTCTTGACGTTGCGTCAAATGTTACCTTTCTGTAACAAGTTAAGACAAGTTCATCATATGCGGTAGGTTAGATTTAATGATCAGGTAGATCAAGTTATGTGAGCGTTTTCCTGATCTTTCAGTAAACGTGAACTTAGGGTTAATCCAGTTGGCTTAGATGACCTAAAAACTTCTCTACATTTTTCGCGCTATAGTACCACGGCTCCACTAGCGGCTTCAATTGTTGATCCGTAATCAAGTAAAGGGGCTGACTTGCTTCTTTATACAGCTCCTGTTCCAGCCAGGTATGAAATTTGCCGTTGTCTTCTAGTGCCCAATCAGCTGGTGTCAGGCCCAAGTCTTGCTCGACTACACGCATATCTGGTGGCCAAATCGAGCCTTTGTCGTCAACGAAAACGATCAGTGTCTCAAAGTCTCTGTTTAATTTCCGTACAATCTTTCGATTCCTGGTATAGACTCGGAATTCATCTGAGCACAAGGTATAAGCGGTGAAGTAAATGAAGAGCGGCTTATTGCTTTTCTTGCTAGCATCCAGTGCCAGGTGAAGGTGATTGTGCTTACGCAGTTCAGGAGCTTGTGTGAAATACCAGAACGAGCCAAAGCTGAGTATTAGAATCAGACCCAGCCACTTCCAATTATTCATGTCTTCAGATATAATCCATCATTTGCGCGAATAATACGAGCGCAATTACCAGGACCAACCACAGGCAGTTGAGGATAGTTCCCACCGCTTTGTACCAAGTCAATGGTTCACGGCGCTGAATGCTGGCAACAGAAAGAATGATACCCAAAAAGCAGAACACCAAGGTCAACACCACGGATAGCATGGATGGCCGCGGAATTAGTGTAGTTATCTGCTGTTCCACAGGCGTAAAGAATAGTAAGTGCCCCAATAGGCTCATTGTGATCAAGGAGACGCCGAAGGCTAAACGAGCATAACCATCTCGTCGAACTGGAGCCTCATTTAGATCATCAAGAACCTCTCGCATATGCTGGAAGATTTTGCAGGCTCAAACTAATCCACTGCATCGAGCTCGTGATCCTCGCGGATATCACCAATGTGGTAGTAGGCCACGATTTCGCGAATCAACCCATTTTCGAGATAGTGCCATTCACTTACATCCAAGCTAAATTCTCCTTGCTTCGCGGTATAGCGAATGCAGGCCTTATCCGCTGCGTAGAGCGCATCATGGATCGTAAAAGTGTAGCCCAGGAATTTATCGCGATTAGCCTCCACAGTAGCCAGGTACTGTTCTTTACCGGCAATGGTGCCAAAGGGACTGGTGTGCTCGAAATCGGCTGTTAGAGGCAGTTCGAGAAAATCTCCTGCCGCCCATTTTGTAAACCAGTCTTTGACGATTTGTTCGGTGGTCATGGCACGCTTGTTTTGGTCAATGAGAAAAGATGAGCTCCCTACCCCATCACATCAAAGAGACCTTTAAAGACCTTTTCCATGTTGCCTGTCTGCCACTTATTGTGGGCGTCCTTACATTGCTTATTATCCATATTGAACCGGCGCACCACCTGCCCTCGTTGCTGCGCATCCATAACCCTAAAGGCTCCCTTAGGATCATCCAGGAGATAGTATTCACTAGAGTCTAAAGGATAGACATCAACCCGAACTCGGGCCTTCTCAATCAGTTTGCTACGATTAGATTTCTTCTCACGAAGGTGAAAACCGTGTTCATCCTTCAAGATCGAGTAACAACCAAAACCGCTAAAGTGAAAGATGGTATAGAGCTTGCCTTCACTCTTGCCGGACCCTACTCGCTTGGCATTCATCTTGCGACGTTTGGCCCAAGCAAAATACATATCAACCAAACGCTGGCCCCACTTGACATCCTGCTCTTCATAATTTACTCGCACTAAGGCATCTTGTGGCTCCTGGTTCTGATAGGCATCTAACGATACACTGAGCAAGTACACCTTTTGGGCTAATTTCTTGAGTAGGGATGGGTCAAATTCAAGGCGCACCTTACCGGGGTCTTCTAGGCGTTCGAAGAGTTTTTCTGTTGTTTCGAAAGCTGCCTCAAAACGGTCGTAATACTCAATTCGCGATAGCACATCCTGGCGCTCCGGGCTCTGCCAAAAATCAGCCTGGCCCATTTGATCCATCGCATCTTCCTTGCTATCCGCGATATCTGAATCGGCATAAGCCTGCTGCAGTTTCTCAAATTCAGACTTTATGCAAGTAAACTCCGCCAGCGATCCGTAGCTTTCTCGGAGAATGGTCTTCAAGTCAAGGGACTTCGACTTCTGTTCTTGATACTGTTGCCGCTTGAGCTTCTCTTCCCAAGTCAATTGTGGTTCATCAGGATCAATGAAGCGCACCTTGAGGTTATCCTTTTTACCGCGACTTACCAGTAAGAACTGATCGCCTTTCGGGAAGTTGTGGTTGACAATGGTGGTAGCCAATGGAGCCAATAGGTATTGCTCAATAGCCCGCTTCAACGGCCGCGCACCTAAGTTCTTGGTATACCCTTTCTCCAGTAGGAACTCAATGGCTGAATCCTCCATATCAAGGGCCCACTTCTTGTTACGCAAGCCACGGCGCAGGAGTACCTTACGTAATTCTATATCCAAAATCTTGCCCAATGCCGCACGATTCAGGGCATTGAAGACAACAATCTTATCAATACGATTGACGAACTCTGGGCGGAAAGTCTGGTTGACCGCTTGAGTTACACTATCCTCCGGCTTGAATACCTCGTCGGTATCTTCTTCTACCAGTTCGTTGTTGAAGCCTACCAGGCGGCGACCTGCATTAGAAGCCGGTAGCGCCGCACCGATATTGGAGGTCATAATGATAATTGACTGGCGGAAGTCTACACTTGTACCCTGACTATCCGATAAGCGGCCGTCATCAAATATCTGTAAGAAAAGATCCCAAATTCTGGGGTGCGCCTTCTCAAACTCATCTAGCAAAATGACTGAGAATGGGTTCTTACGAATCTCATTCACCAGAGAGGTGGAGTTATGAACGGTGCCGTAATCTCCGAATATCTTCGTGTACGAATCCGCCGATTGAAACTCCGACATATCCAGCCGGATCATGCGGTTGGGCGAACTGAATAGATACTCCGCCAGGATCTTAGTGATCTCTGTCTTACCCGTTCCGGTAGGTCCTACAAACAGAAAGACACCGAATGGCTTAGACGGATCGGTGAGGCCAGCCTTAATCATCGCTATCCTTTCCACCAGGACATTAACCGCCTCTTCTTGCCCCACTACTTTAGAGTTGAAGCGCGTTCTGATTTGGTCCAGGTCCAGCTTCTCGTGATCGTTGAGAATACTGATGGGTAATCCCGTGTGAGAACTCAGGGCCTCGTAAAACGAGTCCATCGCAAAAGGCTGTGGGTCACCCTTAAATTTGGCCTTGGTATAATTGAAGAAGTCCAACAATGCCCCCGGATTCTCCCGATAGGAGAGATATTGCCGGGTAATGAAGAACAACTCTTCCAGTTGATCATCTTTGATCAACTTCCACTTTTCTGGCTGTGCGTCCAGCTCTATCCAGCGTTTCGCTAAATCGATGGTTTCCTCCTGCGTAGAAGGAATGATGCGAAAGATCTCGAAGATATTCTGGACCTCCGGCTGGAGAGAAAGAAGTTTCTCCAGGTCGGTATCCGTAATCTCCCCCACCAACTTGATCTCACCCTTGCTGATAGCTGGGGTGATCATATCCAGAACACCGGAAGGGTTATTGCTATGCTTACCCGCGTAGTAGAGTTGGTGAAAATTTGGAGCGATCCACAGCATGTTCTTTTCCTGCAATCCACTTACCATATCTTCCACCTCTTCCTCCAGCTGGCCAATGTACTGATTGCCCGCTTTCAAGTTGGTAGCCGTAGTAGTAATGGAACTGATGCCCGACATCTGCATGGCGTGCGCAATCATGTGGATGAGCGTCGTCTTACCAACACCGCGCTCCCCAGAGATCAAGACAGGCTTGGATTTTGTTTGAAGTAGTAGGGCCTTTACTTTCTCTACTACCTCCAGCATATCCTCAGTAGCTACATAATTAACTGGTAGTTGATCCGCTGACCAGAAGGTTCCTTTCATCGTCGTACTGTGGTGTTTTTAAGGTTGCTTGTAAATGGGCTTTCAATTAAGGTTGGTAGAACACATCAAAGATAAACGCTTAGTCAAATTCAAGAGGGATGCTCAATATAAGAACAATGGGTGGATGGGTGGTAGTTTGGAGGTTTGATGGTTAGGGGGTTTGATGGTTGAGTGGGTTCTTCTTTCGCGTCGGGGGACGCTTGTTAG